>CAYSHI010000070.1:0-9133 GCA_964430745.1 uncultured Acidobacteriota bacterium
CGGGGCACGCCGACCTGACGACAACGCGGCGGTACCTGCATTTGTCGCCAGCGGCGGTTAACTCGGCGATTCAGCTGCTCGAGGAGCCGATTCCCGTCCCCGCGTTTGGAGACATAGCGGAACGAGCACAGACCCCCAAACGAGCTTCAGGCCCGAGAAAGGGCCGGATGCAAGGCACCGGAGCCGCAGACGGCCAGGCCGGCCTTCAAGGCTTCGGTAACGCCGCAGACGGCCCTTTCTCGGGCCTGAAGCAGTGGAGGCGGCGGGAATTGAACCCGCGTCCGAAAACCGTCAGCCAAAAGCCTCTACATGCTTAGCCCACCGCTTTAGATTCGCGATCTGCAAGCCGGGTGGGCCAGCTCAGCTTCACGCTAGCCTGACTGGAATCTTGCCGCGGCGCCGCCAGGCGTGACGCGCGACCAGCCTGTATAGCGACGTTCGACCCCGGCCCCTACAGGCGAGAGCCAGGCGAACGCTAGCGGGGGTTAAGCCGCCAGAGCTACCGGTTCGTTGGCAGTTATTTTAGTTTACCCGCCTGATTTACGAGCACGCAGGAGTCGCTCGGCATGCAGCTTCGGGCATCAGAGCTCCCGTCGAAGCCTTTCGCCCCCAAGCACACAGGATAGCAGGGCGGCGATGCCGGGCTACAGCCCTCGTGCGCCGGGCCGACCGGTGCGGGAGGAAATACACCCGGCCGGCTCGGGGCTGCGGCGATTCCCGGCCGCGTCGGGTAGGATTCCCGCCATGTCGAACGAACCGAGACTCGTCGATCAGCAGCCGCCTGCCCGCCGCTCCGGCGGCAACGGTGCCCGCACGGTCGAGGTCGTCTGCGGTTCGGCGGGATGCCGCGCCGCCGTCGAGGCCGGTGGTGTCGCGGTGATGGTCGATGCACTGCGCGCGTCGGCGACGATCACCTCGCTCTTGGCTGCCGGCGCGCGCCGCGTGTGGGTGGCGACCGAGGTCGAGCAGGCCCATGCGATGAAGGAGAAGCTCGGTGATGCGTTTCTCGTGGGCGAGCGCGACGGCTTTCCGCCGCCGGGGTTCGACGTCGGCAACAGCCCCCGAGGCGTGATGGACTTGGCCCTCGAAGGCCAGCAAGCGGTGTTTACCTCCACCACCGGCTCCGCTCGGCTCGGCCAGCTCGAGGGGGCCGCGTTGGCGCTGGTCGGAAGCCCGGTGAACGCCGGGCTCGTGGCCCGCATCGTGGCGGAGAGGGCAGGGGACCTACCGGTCTTCTGTATCTCCGCCGGCTTGAGAGGAAGCCCGGGCGGTACCGAAGAGGATTGGATCGGGGCCGCGCTGATTGCCGACCGCCTTGCTGATCACGACTTCGAGTGGGTCAACCGCGATCTGGGCATCGAGGGTTATTGGCCGCCCATGCTCGACGCGCCGGGTGTGCGGCAGGGATTCTTCGACGGCGCGCATGGTCACACCTTGGTCGACAAGGGCCTGAGCTCCGATATCGAGGACTGCGCCGCTCTTGATTGGATCGACGCGGTGGCCGCTGTCGCGGGCTATCTGACCCTCGACGACGGTCCGCCGGTAGCCGAGCTCGAGCGGATCACGTAGACCGATCAAACGCGGCTACCGATCACCTCTGCTGGTGCGGTTGTCCCAGGCGACTTTCCACGCGGATGCGTCCGCCGAACTCCTCCGGGTCGATGTCGCCCTTGTCGAGCTCGAGGATGTCGCGGTAGCGCACGGAGATGATGAATTCTTCGTCGCGCTGAGTGGCGCGGAGCCAACTGACCATCGGGTTGAGGTACGACGATGGCAGCAGGACCACGGCCAGGCGGTCGTCGTCCTCGAGCCCGTGCAGCACGCGGCCGTACTGCGCCAAGGTGTCGACAACGGCGGTGATCACCGCTCCCTCGATCTGGTTTTTCTGCAGCGTCGCGAGGGCTTCGGCGCGGGCGAGATCTTCGGGGCTGGCGTTTGTCAGGACACGCATGCCGGCATAGCGACTCACGGAACGGGCCCGCTCGTCGCCGCCCTCTTCCTGGACTACCCTGTCCCGCTCTCGGGCGCTGGTGGTGCTCTCCGCCTCTGCCGCGTACTCGTTGTAGGCACTTTCCATGTCGGCGAGCGCGGTACGTAGAGCCTCTGCCTTTTCCGAAGCGCCGCCGCTGGCTTCCAGGTCACGTTCGAGGCGCTGGATCATTACCTCGTTCTCGGCCCGCATGCGGCTCATCTGGTTACGTAGCTGCATCTCCCGGCCGAGCGCGCCGGCAATGACCGAATCGACCGATCCCGACTCCGTCCCCGCGGCGTTGCCACTCCTGCGGGGAATCGCGACCATCGCCGAAGGTGTATAGGTCAGATTGGGTACCTGCACGGTGAACACGACGCCGTAGTCCTCGAGAAACATCCCGCGCGCCAGGGTACGGCCGGCGCTGCGGAAGACATAGCGGATCGGCACGGCGTCTACGGCTTCCTGGTCGGCTTCCCGGGCGGTGACGTTTTCCGTGTTGACCGCGCGAACGGTTATCTGGATGGCCTCCTGTACCGTCTCGGTCAGGAGATCCTCGATGATGCTCAGGTCGCGAGCACGCACTTCCTGAGCCGTGGCTGGGGAGGGCAACAACAAAGCCGAAGCCATCAAGGCAAAGCAGGCGCGTAGGCTCCGGCCCTTTCTCGAGGGGATGGGATCGCAGGACGGAATGTGCGATACGTGAGCGGCGTACATGGGTCTATTGCTCCGGGCTGCGCGACGCGGCAGCAGCGAATGTATTTTCGAGGTTGTCGATGCGGAAGTTGGCTTGCGCCAGCCGCCGATCGGTGTCGGCGTATACGTTGCCGAATTGCTGGCTCAACTCGAAGACCTGGTCGCGATACTCGGCTTCCATGTTGTCCAAGAGGTTGGCCGTCGTGTAGTAGAAGTTACTGGTCTGCGCCTCCAGGCTGGACTCGACGTAGTACTCCAGGTTCTCTAATTTGGCGCCGATCTCGAGATCACGCTCCGCGAGCGTCGAATCGAGCATGCCGGCGACCCGCCGGTTCATCTCTTGCACCTGCCCGTCGGTGAAGAACTGCTGGGTCGGCATGCTGGCGAGGGTCACCACCCCACCGTCGTTCAACCGGTTGCCGAACTGGTTATCGAGACGCGCGTCGAACCATGCGTCGAGGCCGTTGATCTGATCGAGGCTCACCGTCAGCGGCGCGGGCTCCTGCGCGGGCTGCTCCGATTGCGGCTGGCCGAGGCTGGTGCTCATCGTCCAACCGTCGGGGCCGGACTGCACCTGGAGGTTGACCGCTGCCGCGGTGAGCACGGCGACGAACATGAAGCCGGCCGCGGCGGCGAGCCCCTGGAACAGGCGGCTGTGCCAGATCGGTGTCGTCGTCGTGGCCACTCCCGGCGCGATGAAGGTCATGCTGTGCGGCACCGACTCTTCCGCAGGCTTCCACTCCTGCAGGTCACTGCGCACGGCCATGAAGGCCATCTGATGGCGTCGGCACGAGAGGCACGCTCCCAGGTGCTCGCGGATCTTCTCCGAGAGCGCCGGGTCTATCTCCTCGTACACGAGCTCGGCTAGCAACGGGCGAACATCTTCGCAGCGCATGCTCATGTCTGGTTCCCTTCCGTCTGTAGGTGACCCAGGGCCTGGGCGAGACTGTCCAGGCCGTGGTACAGACGCGATTTGACAGTGCTTTCGGGAGTGTCGAGGATTTCCGCGATCTCCCGGAACTTGAGTCCGTTGTATTCCTTCAAAATGATCACGGTTCGCTGCGCCTCCGGCAGCTTCGCCAGTGCCTCACGCACGGCGACAGCTCGTTCCTGCTCGAGCGCGTGCTCTGCGGGTGTCGACCGCTGATCCGGTAGCGCCCAGAGCGGGTTGGCTTCCTCGCGATCGTCGATCGAGACGGTCGGGTGCGCCTTGTGGCGACGAAGCTTGCTGCGGCACAGGTTCAAAGCGATTTGGTAGAGCCATGACGAGAACTTGGACTGTCCCCGAAATCCTTCGAGATGCGAATACGCGCGGACAAAGGACTCCTGGGTTATGTCTTTCGCCTCCTCAGCGTCGCCAAGGTATCGATAGACGAAGTTGTAGAGCTTGCTTTCCCAGCGAGCGACGATCTCGTTGAACGCTGACACGTCGCCCTGAACCGTCAGGGCAACGAGTTGCTCGTCGGAAAGAGCCATTGTGACGTCTGCCAATGGACGCTTCCTGCGTTAACAGGGCTCAGGGAGTGCCTTCCTCGTAGGTTTATGACGCCCCCGGAGGCCCAATAGTCGAAGAATTCACGCGCTTTTCGCCGCCATCCGAAAATCCCCCTCCGTGGCCGTCCCTTGGATATCGGAGGGCTTCGGCGCATGAGGGCGACCGCACGACCGGTCGAACCGCGTGAATTGCCCTCTTTTCATCCTACCAAGTGCACAGATGGTTACCGCAAGGGATTGCAAGCGTTGCAAATAAAGGGCTTACCCAGAGAAGAGCGGCCTCGCGAGAGGCTTGTCACGAACGGGGCCTCGGCTCTGGCGGATACGGAATTGCTCGCACTGGTGCTCGGATGCGGCAATTCGGCCGCGTCGGCGCTGGATCTGGCCCGCCGAATGACCGCCGAGGCGGGTGGTCTGCACAAGCTGGCGCGGCGGACGGTGGCCGAGTGGCAGGTCGAGCCGGGTGTCGGTGAGGCTCTCGGCGCGCGCCTCGCGGCCGTCTTCGAGATCGCCCGACGCGTGCGCATGCGACCACCCCGCCGCGGCCACCCGGTGAGACATCCGCAGCAGATGGCTTCGTATCTCGGGGCCCGTCTGGCGGACGCGCAGGAGGAGAGCTTCGGCGTGCTCCTCCTGGATGCCCGCAACCGCCTGCTCGCGGACGACATCCTCTCGCGGGGTGGGTGGTCGGCAAGCGTCGTGCGGCCGCGCGAAGTGTTCCGCCGCGCCTTGCTCGCGGGTGCGCCGGCGCTGATCCTGTACCACAATCACCCTTCCGGCGATCCCGCACCGAGCCGGGAAGACGTCCAGATCACCCGGCAGCTCGTCGACGCCGGCGAGATGCTGGGCATCAAGGTGCTTGACCATTTGATCGTCGGGGTCGAGGGTTACGCCAGCTTGCGTGAGCGCGGACTGCTCTGAGTCAGCGGTAGGCGCCGAAGACGGATCGAAGACATGCGTATCGGATACTGGGAATGCTTTTCAGGAATTGCCGGGGACATGAATCTCGGCGCCATGGTGGGGTGTGGGCTCGTCGTCGACGAGCTGCGCGAGGATCTCTCGGGCCTGGCGCTCGAGGGGTTTCACATCGAGCACGAGCGGGTCAGGCGTGGCGCACTGGCCGCCGACAAGATCCATGTCGTCATCGATACACACGGCTCGGAGCATGCTCATCGCGGGCTCGCCGATATCCGGGAGATCCTCGCCGCCAGCAGCCTGCCGGCGGGTGTCGCCGAGCGGGCCGATGAGGTGTTCGTGGCGCTCTGCGACGCGGAGGCATCGGTTCACGGCTGCAGCATTGAGGAGGTTCACCTGCACGAGGTCGGCGCCATCGACGCCATCGTCGACGTGGTCGGCGCCTGCTGCGGCATGCGGCGCCTCGGCGTCGAGTCGCTCATATGCTCTCCGCTCAACGTCGGCGCGGGGACGGTCTCGACCGCGCACGGCGTGCTCCCGGTGCCGGCTCCCGCGACGGCGCGCTTGCTGCGTGACGCGCCGGTGTACTCCAGCGGCCCGGAGGCGGAGCTCGTCACACCGACCGGCGCCGCGCTCGTCGCCGTGCTTGCGGAAGGGTTCGGGCGATGGCCGGCGATGACGGTCAGCGCCGTCGGCTACGGCGCCGGCGACAACGAGTTCGACGAGCTCGCCAACGTCCTGCGCCTGGTGGTCGGTGAGCGCGACGACAAGGGCGAGTCGGCGGTTTCCACGCGCGTGAGCGTTATCGAGACCAACCTCGACGATTGCGACCCGCGCATCGTCGGCGACCTGATTCCGCGCCTCATCGAGTCGGGGGCGCTCGACGCATTCGCGACGCCCGTGCAGATGAAGAAGAATCGGCCGGGCATCCAGCTCACGGCGATCGCCGCGCATGCCGACGTCGACGTCATCGCCGACATGGTGTTGCGGGAGACCACGACGCTGGGCCTTCGCATCCACGATGTCGAGCGGCGGGAGCTGTCGCGCCGACACATCGAGGTGGACACACCGTTCGGTAGGGTGCGGATAAAAGTCGGAGGGTTGGGGAACGAGGACGTGAACGCCTCGCCTGAGTTCGAGGACTGCCGGCAGCGCGCCCGCGAAGCGGGCGTGCCGGTGAAACGAGTCATTCAAGCGGCGTCGGCGGCCTACGCCGCGCGCACCGAAAGCGAGGAGAACCCCGGGTGATCAAGATCGAGCAGTTCATGGAGATCGACCTGCGTACGGCAACCATATTGTCCGCCGAGCGCGTACCCGACACGGACCGGCTGATGAAGCTCGAAGTCGACGTCGGTGATCACAAGCGCACGCTGGTAGCCGGCATCGCCGGCTCGTACGAGGCCGACGAGTTGCGCGGGCGCAAGGTCGCCATCGTCGCCAATCTACAGCCGGCCACCATCCGCGGCGTCGAATCCAACGGCATGGTCCTCGCCGCGGCCACGGACGACGGCCCGGTTCTGGTGACGTTCACTTCGGATGTTCCGGACGGTGCGCGCGTGCGCTGAGGGATGATCGACTCGCACGCCCACATCGGCGAAGAGGCCTTCGACGACGATCGCGCGGCGCTGCTCGCCCGAGCGGCCGCCGCCGGAGTGGATACGGTGCTGGTCATCGGCTACGACGCGCCCAGCAGCCTCCGTGCGATCGAGGTGGCGCGCGAGCACGAGGACGATCGCGCGCGCGGAGATGCCGTGTCCGCCGACGGCCCGGCTGGTGCCGCCCGCGTGCGTCTCTACGCCACCGCGGGCGTCGCCCCCCACAACGTCGTGGAGACCCAAGAGAGCGAACTAGAGCAGATCCGCGCGGCGCTGGACGACAGTGCCGTGGTCGCGGTCGGCGAGATCGGCCTCGACTACCACTACGACATCCCTCGCGGGCGACAGCGCGAGCTCTTCGGCATGCAGCTCGACTGGGCCGTCGGGCTCGATATGCCGGTGGTGGTCCACTCCCGCGAGGCGGAAGACGACGTGATCGCGGCGCTGCGGGAGCATCACTGCAAGCGCGGGGTCATCCATTGTTTTACCGAAGGCCCGAAGATGGCGGAGGCCGCCGTCGAGCTCGGTTTCTACGTCTCTTTCGCCGGGATCATCACGTTCAAGAGCGCGCAGGATCTGCGCGACATCGCCGCGCGCGTGCCCCTCGAGCGCACGCTGGTCGAAACCGACAGCCCTTTTCTCGCGCCGGTTCCGCACCGCGGGAAGCGCAACGAGCCCGCCTTCGTCACCGAGGTGGCGAGAATGATCGCCGAGCTGCACGACATCAGCTACGAAGAGGTCGATCGCGTGACGTCTCGGAACGTGTGCACGCTGTTCGGGATACCGGCAGCCTGATGCGCCGACTGGTTGTTGATTCCAGGCACTTTTGTCGACAGGTTTGAACGGAAGCTCGGGGACCGGGGGGTTCGCGGGCGCGGGGCTTGTGGGGTGAGCTTGGGTAGATTGGAACGTAGGTGCTGGGCGGGCACGCTAGTACTTAGTTGCGTAAGTGTGCGTAATGATCTTTGAAGTCGACCTGATGGACGGAGTCCTTGGTCCACTCGAAGGGAGCGGCTTCGGGGTTGTAGGCGTCGATGAAGTCGTTGATCGCCGTACGGATCTGCCGGGGATGGGTGAAGCTCGCCCCTTTGAGAACGGCGCGGCTCATGATGCTGAACCAGACCTCGATCTGGTTGAGCCAGCTGGCGTGTGTGGGGGTGAAGTGGAAGTGCACCCTCGGGTGGCGCTTGAGCCAGCGATCGTGCTTCGGCTTGTGGGTGTTGAGATTGTCGAGGATTACGTGGATCTCGACATCCTGCGGGAACTGCCCCACCACCTGGTTCATGAAATCCAGGAACTCGCGCCGCCGCCGCCGGTTGTAGTGGCCGGCCTTGATCTGCCCGGTGACGATGTCGAGCGCAGCAAACAGCGTCGTGGTCCCGTGGCGGCGGTACTCATGCGTCTGCCCTGTCAACGCCCGTCCGTTCGGTAGACGGAGCCAGCCCTGGGCTCGTTCGAGCGCCTGGATGTGCGGTTTTTCGTCCATGCACAGCACGACCGCGTTTTCCGGCGGATCCAGGTAAAGCCCGACGATGTCGGCAGCCTTCCGGGCGAACTCCGGATCGGTGCTCACACACCAACTGCGCCTCCGCTGCAACTGGATATTGTACGAGCGCAGCACCCGCCAGACGTAGTCGCTGGAGATCTCCAGAGCTTCCGCCAGCAGCCTGCCGTTCCAGCTCGAGTAGCCCTTCGGAGGTTGCTCATCGAGCTTTGCCAGGATCTGCTGCTCGGTCTCTGGCCCGTACTTCGGCGGCGCACCCGAACGGGGTACCTCCTGCAGACCTTCGAGGCGCTGAGCCGCGAACCGCGTGCGCCACTTGCTCACTGTCGCTGGCCTGACCCCCATCCGCTTGGCGATGGTGGTGGTCGGCTCGCCGTCGGCGGCGGCCAGGACGAACCGCGCCCGCTGGGCCAACCGTTGCTCCGTTGTCGAGGCACGAACCCACCGCTGCAATATCGTGCGCTCCTCCGGTGTCAGCTCGATCTGTGTGGCCTTTCCCATGGCGAAGCTCCTGCTGAACAGTGGACTCCGATTCCATGGGATTACAAGCTACGTTATACCGAGTATTTATGCAACTAAGTACTAGCCGACTAGAATTCCCTCGTCGTCCCGTCCTCGTAGAGGATGCTCGTGACGCTGAAAGCCGCCTTCATATCTTCCAGGTCCGTGTTCCGTACCCATCGGTGGGAGTCCGTGAACTGGTTGTACTTGAACCCCGTACCCTCTTCGGTAAAGCTCTCGCCCGGCGCTAGCGGGTCCTCTACGGTGAAGTTCAGCGATAGTTTCGTTTCTCCGAACAGGTCCTGGAACCGAAGCACTCCTTTGATGGCGCGGGCAGGCTTGTCGAGGCCGACCGCCTGAAACTGGACGTCGATCCAAATGAACTCCTGGAAGTCCTGTTCGGCGTAACGCTTGTCGAGTAGTCGGACTTCGAGGATGCTGTCTTCGAGATCCGGCTCG
>CAYSHI010000071.1:0-10372 GCA_964430745.1 uncultured Acidobacteriota bacterium
TTCCCGGGCTACGTCGAGGCCGGCACGGAGCGCTTCGACCTGATGATCGAAGAACCCGAGTCGGGACTGCTGTCCCTCTACCTCGGGCTTCTCGCCGAGGAGGCATACGACTACTTCGAGGAGCGATACCGGTACTCGCCGCCGACGCCGATCCGCATCTAGGTCTATCCGAGCCACGAGGATTTTTCCGTCCGCACGGTGGGGCTCACCGGGCTCGTGGCGCTCGGTGTCTCGTTCGGGCCGGTCATCGCCATCGACTCACCGTCAGGGCGCACGCTGGGTGAGTTCAATTGGGGCTCCACCCTATGGCACGAGATCGCGCACACCTTCACGCTCGGCACCACGGACTTCCGCATCCCGCGATGGTTCTCGGAGGGGCTTTCCGTCTATGAAGAGCGGCGCGCGCGCCCGAGCTGGGGCGACGATGCCCGGGCCAGCTTTCTCATCGCGCACCTCCGCGGCAACCTGCTGCCCGTGAGCCGCATCACCGACGGCTTCGTGCGCCCGTCGTATCCCGAGCAGGTCGTGCACGCCTACTATCAAGCGTCACTGGTGTGCGAGCTCATCGAGCGCGACTGGGGCTTCGATGCGATTCTCGGCCTCCTGGAGGCCTACAAGAACGGTTCGTCGACCGAGGAGGCCTTCGAGCAGGTACTCGACATGGACCCCGAAAGCTTCGACGACGCGTTCAATGGCTATATGGAAGAGACGTTCGCCGGCCCGTTGGCCGCGCTGCGACCGGCACTCGAGCAGGCCGACGAGCAGCACACGACGAGGGAGGTGCCCGCTACCGCCCTGCGTGCCCGTGTCGAGGAAAACCCGGACGACTTTCTTGCCCGCCTTTCGTACGGGTCGGCCTTGTATCGCGAGCAGCGCTACGACGAGGCGAGGGATCAACTCGAGGCAGCCAAGCGGCTGTTCCCCGAGTATGTCGAGCCGGACAGTCCGTATTGGCTTCTGGCCCGGATCGCGAGCGAAACTGGCGACCCTCGCCGCGCCGCCCAGGAGCTCACGGTGCTCACCTCGATCAACGAGATGCACTACGCGGCGAATGCCGAATTGGCGGGCTTGCACGAGCAGCTCGGAGAGCCGGAGAAGGCCGCCGAAGCGCTCGAACGCATGATCTACATCTACCCTCTCGAGATTCCCATGCACCAGCGGCTCGCCGCGTTGTACTCGGAGATCGGCAACCATCCACTCGCCATCCGCGAGCGACGCGCCGTCGTTGCGCTCCGGCCCGTCGACATGGCGGAAGCTCTGTACCAGCTCGCTCTGGCCCAGTTCACCGGCGGCGACCTGGCCGGCGCTCGCCGCAGCGTTCTCGGCTCGCTCGAGATCGCCCCCGGCTACCCCGACGCCCAGGAGCTGCTGCTCACCATCATCGGCGGCCACGAGGAGATCCCATGATGCGCAAGTTGGCGATGGTGGTGGGCACGGCGACGCTGTTGATTCTGGGCGTAGCCTGGGCGGCCGCGACGTTCACCGCAGCACCGGAAGCAGAGGCCCAACGCCGGCGCCGCGGCTTCGGCGGCGTGGCTTCTTCGGCCGACCTGCCGATTACGAACATGCCGTACGACGGCAAGTTCACCTTCTTGCGTGTGCGCTTCGACGAAGCCTACGGCGGCTACTCCGGCCGCTACGAGTTCGGCGTCGACATGGGTTGGAACCACGACTACCCGCGAGCGGAATACAACCTCTCGCTGATGATCGGCGAGCTCACCACCATCCCGGTGACCATCGACTATCGCGGCGGCAATATCTTCTCCTTCACCGATCCCGAGCTATTCAACTATCCATTCGTCTACATCAGCGAGCCGGGCTACTGGTCTCCCTCCGAAGAGGAAATCAAGAACATCGGCGACTATCTGCTGAAGGGCGGCTTCATCATGGTCGACGACATGGAGTCGGACGACACCAACGCCTTCTACTCCATCATGCAGCAAGCCATCCCCGGCACCGAGTTCGAGATCCTCGACACGACGCACCCGATCTTCAACTGCTTTTTCCAGATCACGCAGGAAGACATCTTCGATCAGTACTACCTTTCGCGGTACGGAGACCCGGTGATCTTCGGTGTCTACGAGGACAACGATCCCGGCAAGCGGCTACTCGCCGTCGTCAACCACAACCAGGACATCGGCGAGTCCTGGGAGTTTGCCAATACCGGCTACGTCCCCGCGGAACAGGCCAACAACTCGTACAAGATCGGCATGAACTACGTCATCTGCTCGATGCTGCACTGAGCACCCGTTTCACCCGAAACTCGACAGGAACCGAACATGGACAGCGAAAACACTCAGACACCCGAGGATCTCGATCCGGTCGCTGCACCCGGGCCCGCTTCCGCTCCGGCAGCGGCACCCGATCCCGAACCGCTCGCCGCGGCAGCCGCCGGCCCGGGCCCAGACCCACATTCGCAGGGCGCGGAGCTGCCGGCAGATGACATTGCCCTCGCCGAGCATCTCAAAGGCGGCTACGAGCAGGTCGTGCGCGAGATTCGCAAAGTCATCATCGGCCAGCACGAAGTCGTCGAGCAGGTCCTGTTGACCCTCTTCGTCGGCGGCAACAGCATCATCACGGGCGTCCCGGGGCTCGCCAAGACGCTGCTCGTGCAGACCCTCGCGGGCGTTCTCGACCTCGACTACGCGCGCATTCAGTTCACGCCCGACCTCATGCCTTCCGACATCACCGGCACGGAGGTCATCCAGCAGAACGCCGAGACCGGCCGGCGGAACCTGGAATTCGTGCGTGGCCCGGTGTTCACCAACATCCTCCTGGCCGACGAGATCAACCGAACGCCGCCGAAGACGCAATCAGCTCTACTCGAGGCCATGCAGGAGCACAACGTGACCGTGCAGGGCGAGACCTATCAGCTCGCCGAGCCGTTCCTGGTGCTGGCAACACAGAATCCCATCGAGTTGGAAGGCACCTATCCGCTGCCGGAAGCCCAGCTCGACCGTTTCATGTTCAACGTCATCATCCATCACCCACCGGTCGACGAAGAGATCGAGGTCGTTCGCGAGACCACGCGCGGCAAGGACGTGGCCTTCGAACGCACCCTCACCGGGCCCGACATCATTGCCTTCCAAAAGTTGGTGCGACGCGTGCCGGTCTCCGAGGCGGTGATGAACTATACGGTCGATCTGGTGCGCAAGACCCGGCCCGACGACCCCGAGTCGCCCGATTTCATCAAGCAATGGATCGAGTACGGCGCCTCCGTCCGTGCCGCCCAATACCTGATCCTCGGCGGCAAGGCCCGCGCGCTCCTCGACGGCCGGTATTTCGTCAGATTCCAGGACATCCGCGGGCTCGCGGGGCCGGTTCTGCGCCACCGCATCCTCACCAATTTCCACGCGGAATCCGAACGGATCACCACCGACCAGGTCATCGAGCAGCTTCTCGATGCGGTCGCCGTGCCCGCGTCGCAGATGTAGCCATGTGCACAATATCGACGTCGCCGCGTCTCCCCATCTGAGGCGCCCGGCGCCGACAACGAGAGTCGAAGCAGAATGTCAGCAGCGGTAACACGACAGATGAAGAGGGGGGCGCGATTCCTCGACCCCGAGGTGATCGCCCGCATCGACCGTATCGACCTGCTCGCGCGAACGGTGGTCGAGGGGTTCATCAACGGCCTGCATCGGTCCCCGTATCTGGGCTTTTCGATGGACTTCGCCGAGCACCGCCAGTACATGCCCGGCGACGACATCCGCCGCATCGACTGGAAGGTATTCGCCCGTTCCGATCGCTTCTACGTCAAGGAGTTCGAGGCCGAGTCGAACACCAACTTCATGGCGATCCTCGACGTCTCGCGGTCGATGGACTTCGGCACCGGCGGGATCACCAAGTTCGACTACGCGCGTTACCTCGCCGCCTGCCTGACCTATTTCGCCAACAAGCAACGCGACCGGGTCGCCTTCGCCTCGTTCGACGACGATATCGTCGATTACGTGCCGCCTTCGGCAAAGCATCTCGACACCATCCTGCACGTCATCGACCGCATGCAGCCCGGCGGCCGCAGCGACTATCTCAAGCCGCTCCTGAAGATCACCGAGGCCGCCAAGCGCCGCGGCATCGTCGTCCTGGTGTCGGATCTCTACGAGGAACCCCGCAAGGTCGTCGACGCCGTGAACAACCTCCGCTTCCGCGGCCACGATGTCATCGTGTATCAGGTGCTGGATCGCGCCGAGATCGAATTCGATTTCGACGAATCCGCCACCTACGAAGATCTCGAAACAGGCCAATCGGTGCCGGTCGTACCCGGTCGCATGCGCGAGCAGTACAAGGAGATGATGGCGGAGCATCTCGAGGAGATCAGCAGTCTGATGATCAGCAACCAGATCGACTACGGTCTCCTGCTCACCGACCAGCCGCTCGACGAGGCGTTGTTCCGCTACCTGACGCTGCGTGAACGGTTGGGACGGGTGCGCTGATGGGCCTCTCGTTCCTCGCGCCTTTGTTTTTCGCCGGGCTCGCCGCGCTGGCGATCCCCGTCCTCATTCACCTGACGTACCGGCAAAAGGCGACGATCGTCCCGTTCCCGTCGCTGATGTTCGTGCAAAAAGTGCCCTTCAAGTCGATGCGTCGCCAGCAGATTCGCCATTGGCTTCTCTTCTTGCTGCGTTGCGCCGCACTGGCCCTGCTGGTGCTCGCGTTCAGCCGCCCGTTCTTCGATAACGCCGGCGTGGCCGCAACCCTTTCGTCCGCCAGTCGCGAGGTCGTCATTCTCGTCGACAACAGCAACAGCATGAGCTACGGCGATCGTTGGCAGCGCGCTCAGGAAGCCGCTCGCGACACCATCGCCGGCCTCAGCCCTTCCGACCGGGCCTCCCTGGTGATCTTCTCCGACGCGGCGCAACTCGCGGTGCGCTCGACACCCGAACCCACCGTGCTGTCGGGTGCTCTGGAAGCCATCAGGCCGTCCGCACGCAGCACGCGTTATGCACCCGCGGTCGGCATCGCCCAGCAGCTGCTGTCCGAGTCGGCCCTTCCGGTCAAAGAGGTCGTGCTCATTACCGACTATCAGCGTTCGGGATTCGACCCCGACCGCCAGGTTCAGCTCCCCGAGGGCACACGCCTCGTCGGCATCGACGTCGCGGAAGACGACGGCGCCAACCTGTCGATCGCGACCCTGACCCTGCAGCGCGAGGCGTCCGGCGAGGGCGAGGAGTTCATCGTGAATGCGCGACTGGTGAACCAGGGAGAGAACGCCGTCCAAGATCGCGAGGTGACCCTCGAGATCGCCGGAGAGGCCGTCGAGACCCGCGCGGTCAGCCTCGAGGGCAATACGGCGACGACGGTCCAGTTCGCTGCCCACGCACTGGGCAACGAGCCCGTACGCGGCGCGGTACTCGCCGGCGACGACGAAATGCCCGCGGACAACACCTTCTACTTCATGATCAACCCCGGCGAGACCCTGAACGTGTTGCTGCTCGAGAACGCGCGCGCCAGCGAGACGGACAGCTTCTTTTATGAGCGGGCGCTGTCCGTGGGCACGCGGCCGGCGTTCCGCGTCGAGCGAAAGGCGTCGGGTCAGATGCAGGCGGCGGACCTGGCCGGCATCGACGCGGTCGTCCTCAACGACACCCCGTTCCCGCCCGGATCGGCGGGATCGGCCCTGCGAACCTACCTGGAAGAGGGTGGCGGCCTGTTCGTCGCGCTGGGCGAGTTGGTGGGCCCGGGCGACTGGCAGAGCGGTCCCGGCGCCGATATCGTGCCGCCGTTCGCCGCCGCACCGATCGATCGCAACGCCGAGTTCGGCGGCTCGCTGGCCAGCTTCGACCGTAACCATTTCGTCTTCGAGGTCTTCCGCACACCTCGCAGCGGCGATTTCACCGCGGCTCCCTTTTACCGCTACTGGAGCCTGCAGCCGGGCGAAGATGATCGCGTCCTGGCCGGTCTGGACGACGGCTCGCCGGCATTGGTGGGTCGCGATGTCGGCACGGGTCGGGTGCTGGTGTGGGCTTCGTCGCTGGACCGCTTCTGGAACGATCTGGTGACGCAACCCGTCTTCGTGCCCTTCATCCATCGCGTCACCGAATACACCGCCGGTTACCAGGAGTCTCCGGCATGGCAAACCGTCGGCGGAAGCGTGCGGCTGGGCGCGCTCGGCGACGTCTCGTTGCCCGACGGAACCGCCGTAACGGCAACGAGCCCGGACGGACAGACGCGCAACCTCATCGCCGCCGCCGTCTCCAACGGCCCCGCGGATCCCGCGGAGGCCACCGATCGGCTTTCCCTCGACGCGGAGGGCTTCTACACCATTTCCTGGAGCGACGACGCCGGCGACAAGACCCTGGTAGTGGCGGCGAACCTCGATCGGGCCGAATCCGACCTCTCCAAGCTCGACCCCGAGGAGCTCGCGGCAGCCCTCAGCTACCGCAACGCCATTGCCGGCGATACAGGCCTCGACAGTCAGGTGACCGCCGAAGATCGCGAAGCCAGTCAGTCGTGGTGGTGGTACTTGTTGTTCGCGGTCTTTGCCGCTCTTGCCGCCGAGACGGCCCTCTCGAATCGACTTTCCCCCTCGTCCGCGACCGGTGGAACGTAATATGGTTGCTAGATCCTCGTTGGCGTCCCCGCTGGAGCTTGCCTCGTGAACACGTTCGAACGACTCGACCACAAGAAGCTCACCAAGGCTGTGCGCCGCGTCCGCAACCGCTGGCGCATGCGCGTGGCACTACGCGGCGCCGCGATCGTCGTGGTCGCCGGGTTCCTGGCGTTGCTGGCACTCGCCTGGGGTCTCGACACGCTCCGCTACCGCCCCTGGGCCTTGTTTGCCTTCAGCGCGGCCACCTACGCCGGCCTCCTCGCGCTGACCCTGCGCTTCATCGTCATGCCCCTGTCGGCCAAAGTCTCGGACGATCGCGTGGCGTTGTATATCGGCGAGCAGGCATCCGGACATCGTGCCGAGCTGATCAGCGCCATCGAGATGGCCGAATTCGACGAAGAGAGCTCGGACGGGTCCGTCTCACCCCAGTTCGCCCGCGAGGTGGTCCAATCCGCGGTCTATCATCTGCACGAGATCGACTACGGGCGCCGTCTCGAGCGCGGCAAGTTGAAGCGTTTCTCCACCATGCTGGCGTCGGCGATGGCGTTCGTGATGCTGGCGGCGATCATGAGCCCGGCATTCCTGCGTACCGGCGCCCCCCTCTTGTTCATGCCATGGGCCCGTTCCGCGTTCGCCAACCCGTATGCCATCGAGGTCGTTCCCGGCGATGCCCAGATCGCACGCGGCGCCGACCAGATCGTCAGCGCCGCGCTCGTCGGATTTGATGCGGAGCGCATCGAGATCGCCCTCCGTTCCGGAGGCGCCGACTGGGAACGGTGGCCGATGGTTCCCGACGAGGCCACGGGCGAATACGGCTTCGTCATGTTCGACATCTCCGCCGACACCGAGTACTTCGTCGAGTCGGCGGGCGTGCGATCCAACGTGTACGAGATCGAGGTCGTCGACATGCCCTACGTCGACACCATGGCGCTCGAGTATCGCTTTCCCGACTACAGCGGCCTCGAGCCCCAGACCGTCGAAGACGGCGGTGATATCGCCGTCCTCGCCGGCACCCGGGTGCTCGTAGACATCACACCGACCGTGCAGGTTCCCGCGGGACGCCTGGTCGTCTCCCTGGACAATGCGGGGCTCGACGCCGACCCGCTGACCATTGCATTGGAAGTGGGCGCCGAAGGCCACCTGACCGGAACCTTCGAGGTCACCGCCGACGGCTCCTATCGTGTCGAGCTCGAAGGCTTCGGCGGTAACATGGCGGCCGGCTCGCCCGATTACTTCATCGACGCCCTCTCGGATCAACCACCCCGCGTCGCCTTCGAGACTCCTGGGCGCGATACAACGGTGTCGCCACTCGACGAGGCCTATGTCGAAGTGGTCGCCGAGGACGATTTCGGCCTCGCGGGCGTCGAGCTCGTGTATTCGATCAACGGCGCCGATGAAGTCTCCGTGCCCCTTTACAATCCCAACGCCGGCAACGACCTCAACAGCGACGTCACCGCGGGATACACCTTCTACCTCGAAGAAGAGGAGCTGGAGCCAGGCGATTTCATCTCGTACTACGCCCGCGCCTACGATAATCAGACGGGCGCCGACGGCCAGGACGGGACCACCGACATCTATTTCATGGAGGTACGTCCGTTCGACCGCACATATCGCCAGTCGCAGCAGCAAGGCGGTGGTGGTGGCGGCGGCGGCGGGCAGCAGGAAGACACCGCCTTCGCCCGGCGGCAACGGCAGATCGTCGCCGCGACCTTCCGCCTCATTCGCGATCGTGAAAAGACCAGCGATGCCGAATTCGAGTCCGATCTCGGCACCTTGGCCGTCAACCAGAGCAGACTGCGGGAGCAGGTCGAGCTCGTTCTGGGCAGGGCTTCGCAGCGCGGCGCCATGATGCCGGGCTCCGAATTCGAGAAGATGTCCGAGAACCTTCGCAGCGCCGTGGCCGAAATGGGGCCGGCTGAGGAGGAGCTCGGTCGCGGTGATGCGGATGCGGCCTTGCCGCCGGAGCAAAGGGCCTTGCAGTATCTGCAGCGCGCCGAGGCCGTCATGCGTGAGTTCCAGGTCAGCCAGCAGGAAGGCGGCGGCGGCGGTGGTGGCGGCGGGCAGCAGGAATCGGTAAACGAGGACCTCGCCGACCTTCTCGACCTCGAGATGGAAAAGCTCCGCAATCAATACGAACAGGTCCAGCGCGGGCAGCAGCAGCAGGCCGACGAAGAGGTGGACGAAGCGCTTCAGCGCCTCGAGGAGCTCGCCCGTCGGCAGCAGCAGGAGAACGAACGGCAGCGACGGCTCGCCGGGATGCCGCCCAACCAGCAGGGCGGTGGCGGAGGCGGCGGACAGCGCCAGCTTGCCGAAGAGGCCGAGGAGCTCGCGCGCCAGCTCGAGCGCCTTGCACGAGAGAATTCCGACCCGCAGATGGAGGATCTATCGCGCCGCCTGCAGGAGGCCGCCAATTCCATGAAGCGGGCCGCGGCGTCGAACGATGACCGCGCGCTCGCCGAAGGGCTGAGCGCGCTCAACGAGCTCCAGCAGGCGCGCAACGAGCTGCAAGGAGAACGAAGCCGGCGACTGCAGCGCGATCTGGAGGATGTGCAAGACCGGGTCGAGCAGCTTCAGCAGGAGCAGGAAAAGATCGCCGACGACGTGCAACAGATCGGCTCCGACGCCGCCCGCGGCGGAGATCGGCAGCGCCTGACGGAGCAGATGGAACGAGTCCTTGAGCGCAAGGACGAGCTGGCTTCGGAGGTCGCCGACCTCGAGGACCAGGTCGAGACGATGGCGCGCGAATCACGTCGCGAGCAGCGAGAGGCCGCCCGCAAGTTGCAGGAGACCTCCAACTGGATGCGCGACTCGAAGCTCGCCGACAAGATCCGCTATTCGAAGGGCGTCGCCCAGCAGCGCCTCGGCCCGTACGCCGAGCAGTTCGAGGAGCAGATCACCGGAGACCTCGACCGCCTCGGCGAAATGATCGACGAAGCCTCCGATCTCGTCGAAGGCCCCCGAACGGACGATCTCACGAGCTCGCTGGACGAAACTCGCGGACTGATTCGCGGCCTCGAGTCACTCGCAGACCGCTACGAGCAAGGCCTCGAGCGAGAGCAAGGCCAGCAGGGCGAACAGGGCGAGCAGGGCCAGGAGGGCGAGCAAGGCCAGGAAGGCCAGCAGGGTCAACAGGGTCAGGGCCAGCAAGGCCAGCAGGGTGAACAGGGACAGGGCCAGCAAGGCCAGCGGGGTGAACAGGGTCAGGGCCAGCAAGGCCAACGAGGTGAACAGGGACAGGGCCAGCAGGGTCAGCAAGGCCAGCAGGGACAGGGCCAGCAGGGTCAGCAGCGAGGTCGCCTCGGCGGCGGCGGAAGTCGTTTCGGCGGCGGCGGCGGCAACTGGGACGAGCAGATGCGCCAGTACGAAGCCGAATACGATCGCCGCGTCGACGAGGCGCAGGAATTGCGCGATCGCCTCGCGGAGGAAGGCGAACAGGTCACCGACCTCGACGCCATCCTCGAAGAGATGCGCGATTGGGAGTTCGACGGGACCCCGCGTGGCATCGATGAGCTTCGAGACCAGGTGATCGAGGATCTGAAGCTCTTCGAGTATGCCCTACGACGGCTCGCCGGCGCCGACGGCGGTCCGCGGCCCGCGCTGGCGGACTCCGACGAGGTACCCGAAGGCTATCGTAAGCAGGTCGAGGAGTATTTCCGCTCGCTGAGCCGAGGCTCCGGACAACGCCAACGCTGACCTCTACCCGGTACGTGTGGGCTTGGGAGGTAGACGGGAGGGGCGTGATCTCGATACTGCCCTTCGCGTGAGGGCGGGCTCTCGAGGGGCTTCGCCGCCTTGGAGGTCGACGGGAGGGGCGAGGACTCGATA
>CAYSHI010000072.1:0-14818 GCA_964430745.1 uncultured Acidobacteriota bacterium
GCCGTCGAGGACGCAGTGGTGCTGGTACACGATGGCCGAATCGCCGCCGCCGGTCCCCGCGAGGAGACGCCCATTCCCGCCGATATCACCGTCATCGATGCGACAGGCAAGAGCATCGTCCCCGGCTTGTGGGACATGCACGCTCACGCGGCTCAGATCGAGTGGGCCCCGGCCTATCTTGCGGCGGGTGTCACCACCGTGCGCGACATGGGCGGCGGTTTCGCCTTCCTCACGGCTTTTCGCGACACCTTGGCGAGCGACCGCGCCCTCGGCCCGCGCCTGCTACTCGCCGGCCTCGTCGACGGCGTGCACGACAACGCCTTCGGTGCCGACACCGCGGCGACGCCGGCGCAAGGCCGCACAGTGGTCGACCGATACCACGCCGCCGGCTTCGAGCAGATGAAGCTGTATTCGTATCTGCAGCCCGACGTCGTTCGCGCTATTACGGAACGGGCTCACGAGCTCGGCATGACGGTGACAGGGCACGTCCCCCGAGCCCTGTCGTTGGAAGAAGCGCTGGCCGCGGGAATGGACCAGGTGGCACACCTGCCGGTGCGAGGCGACCCGGATTCGCCGCAAGCGGAGCAGACCATCGAAGCGCTCCGTCGCCGCGGTGCCGCGGCCGACCCGACCGTATCCTGGGGCGAGCTGCTGGGACGTTCGCGAGAGACCCCTATCGCCGACTTCCAGCCCGGCATCCTGCGAGCGCCCTGGCCGATCGTCGCGGCCTACGACAGCGTGCGCAACGAGGCCCCGCCGGCAACCGTAACCGAGCGCCGGAACCGTAGCCTCGCCGCCGTGCGCGCGCTCCACGAAGCCGGCGTTCCCCTCCTCGCCGGCACCGACTACGGCGTGCCGGCACACAGCCTCCACCGCGAGCTCGAGTTGTACGTACAGGCCGGCTTGACGCCGCTCGAAGCTCTGCGGACGGCCACGGCGATTCCCGCGGAGGTAATGGGGTTGGCCGCGGACTCCGGCACCATCGAGGCGGGAAAACGCGCCGACCTTCTGGTGCTCGATGCCGATCCTCTCGCCGACATCTCCGCCATCCGCAGCGGCCGCTGGGTTGTCGCCGGCGGCATCATGTACGCTTGCGATCCCCTGTGGGAGCTCGCCGGTTTCGAGCCGCGCCGCTGAAGGACGCTCGCGGCTCCGCACGCGGACCCGAACCCGCCTCTCGCGTCGCCGGTTCGCGCGTGGGCCTTTGCGCATTGCCTTGCTGGTCTCCTCCCTTGCCGGGTCGTTCCGGCGTGGGATGATCTGTGCCTGAATCCACCCGTGGTCAGAACCATCCCCAGTGATCTCGCCATGAAGATGCCTCCGCGCGCCCCGTTTCTTCTCACTCTCCTCGCTTCGGCCCTGCTCGTCTCGCCCGCGTTGACGCGGGCCTCGTCTTCGGTCGTCCGCCCCACCGGCGCGGTTGCGCTCCTGTCGCAGGCGCCCGCAGCCGAGCATCCCCTGGCGCGCGACCTGCGATGGCGAAACATCGGCCCGGCCAACATGATGGGGCGCATCGCGGCGATCGAAGCCCTGTCGACCGACTACCGGCACGTGTTGGTAGCGTCGGCTTCCGGCGGGGTCTTCAAGTCGACCAATGCCGGCGTCACCTGGGATGCAATCTTCGACAACTCCGACGGGGCGGGCTCGATCGGTGCGATCGCGATGTTCGAACCCGACCCCGACATCATCTGGGTAGGTACGGGAGAGGCAGCCAACCGCAACTCCAGCGGCTGGGGCAACGGAGTCTTCAAGACCACGGACGGCGGCGACACCTGGGAGAGCGTCGGCCTCGCCGATACCCACCACATCGCCGAGATCGCGGTGCATCCGACAAACGCGGATATCGCCTACGTCGCTTCACCGGGCCACCTGTGGGGTTACTCCGGCAGCCGCGGCCTCTTCAAGACGACCGACGGGGGCGCTACCTGGAGCCGGCTCGCCGGCGGCCTGCCCGACGACGGCATGGTCGGCGCCACCGAGATCATCATGGATCCGCGTGACCCGGACGTGCTGTTCACCGGTATGTACCACCGCATCCGGCAGCCGGCCACGATGCACTCCGGCGGCGACAGCGGCGGCATCTTCAAGAGCGAGGACGGGGGGCAAAGCTGGCGGCGCCTGAGCAATGGTCTCGCCGAGGGTGAGACCGGCATGATCGACCTGTCGATCCATCTCGCCGATCCCGACATCATCGTCGCCGCCTACGAGGCCGACGAGAACATCCCCTACGACAACAACCTCCCCCCCGGGGAGAACACGCCGGGCACCGGCATCTACATCTCCGAGGATGCGGGCGCGTCCTGGAAGTGGATCCTGCGCACCAACACCCGGCCCTTCTATCACGGACAGGTACAGATCGATCCCAACGATCCGAACCGCATCTTCTCGGTGGGGCGCACTTTTCAGGTGACCGTCGACGGCGGCGAAAACTGGCGCGGCAAGTGGTGGGGCGGAGGCGGCGACGATCACGACTTCTGGATCGCGCCGTACGACTCGACGATCTTCTACACCGCCACCGATCAGGGCGCGCACCTGACCGTGGACGACGGCCGGACGGTGCTGTCGCTCGACAACATGGCGCTCGGCCAGTACTACAAGCTCGGCGTCGACATGCGCGACCCCTACTGGGTCATCGGAGGCCTGCAGGACAACGCCATCTGGATGGGCCCGAGCAATTCGCGCGAACCCCGCGGGATCCTCAACCTACACAACACGTGGTTGGGCGAAGGCGACGGTTTCGCATCGCTGGTCGATCCCACCGACCATCGCGTCGCCTACCTTGTCAATCACGTCGGCTTCGCCATGCGCCTGAACATCGAGACGCGTGAGCCCGTGTTCATCACGCCGACGCCCGAAACGGTGGTGAATTTCGCCGACTATTCCGACGCCGGCTACGAAGAGGACGCCATCGTCTACACCATCGATCCGGGGGAGCATTGGTTCCGTTACGGTCGTCCGCTGCGCCCGCTACTGCCGCCGCACTTTCGCTTCAACTGGAACAGCCCGCTGACCATGTCGCCGAGCAACCCGAGAGTGCTCTACTTCGGCGGCAACCACGTGTTCAAGTCGGTCGATCGCGGCGACACCTGGCGCATCATCAGCCCCGACCTGTCCAACAATGATCCCGAGCTGCGCAACCCGACCTACCAGGGCGGTCTGACGCGCTCCGTAACCGGCGGCGAGAACCACTTCACGGTATTCACGGTGCGCGAATCTCCGCTCGATCCGGCGCTCGTGTGGGCGGGCACCGACGACGGCAACCTTCACATCACGCGCGACGGCGGCGTGAGCTGGACCAATGTGCGCGACAACCTGCCCGGCGTCACGGGTGAGGTGTGGGTGAATCGCGTCGAGCCGTCGCACCACGATGCGGCCACTGCCTACGTGGTACTCGACAACCACCGCCTCGACGACATGGATCCGCATGTCTACGTAACCAACGACTTCGGCTCCACGTTCCGCGACATCACCGGCACTCTCCCCGACGGCATCGGCTCCTACGTCATCAATGAAGACCCGGTGAACCCGAACCTGTTGTTCCTCGGCACCGAGTACGGCGTGTACGCCAGCATCGAGGGCGGCATTAACTGGTTCAAGCTGTCGACGGGGATGCCCAACGTCGCCGTGCGCGACATGCTCATTCACCCACGCGAGGCGGATCTGGTCGCGGGTACTCACGGCCGCAGCATCTGGATCCTCGACGACATCACGCCACTGCGACAGATGACGGCGATGGCCTCCTCCTCGGCCGTCCACATGTTCGAGAACAAGACCGCAACCAAGTGGGTGACGATCAACCTGGGGCGCAAGCAGCCGAACTTCATGTTCCGCGGCGGCAACCCGCCTTCCGGCGCCGCGATCAACTTCTGGCTTGCGGAGGCGCCGCAAGGAACGGCGACGCTCGAGGTGTCGGAGCTCGTCGGCGATCGGGTCGCCGTCGTGCGCATGGGCGGAGGCCTTGGTGCCGGCCGCGGTGGCCGCGGCGGTGGCAGGGCGGGCCGCGGAGGCGCCGGAGGTCGGGCGACCCGCGGCGTCGCGCCTCGCGGCCCGCAGACAGGCATCAACCGCGCCTTCTGGGACTTCCAGTTTTCCTCGACAGCCGCCGCGCGGGCATCGATGAACGCTCGATTGGTCGACGCCATCAACTTCCTCGAATCGCGAGTAATCGAGGAGGAGAAACGGCAGCAGTTGGGGCAACTGCGCGTACGGGTGGCAGAAGCAGATACCGACATCGCGCTGAACCGGGTGCGCAATGAACTGGCCGCTGACTTCAACGGCTATGCCGACGGCGAGTTGCTGTTCGGGCCGCAGATCGGCTCGACCACCGCGGAGGCGGGAACCTACCGCCTCACGTTGACGGTCAACGGCCAGACGCACGAGGGCACCATCACGGTGCGCGACGATCCGCTCATGGGAGAGCACGGAGGGCGCTGAGAATACCCATGCAGGAAGCTCATCTAGACGGAGGCTTCTCGACCTACGCATGGCGCCTCGGCGTAACCATGCTCTTCGTCCTCGCCAACGGCTTCTTCGTGGCGGCTGAATTCGCGCTGGTCAAGGTGAGGCGCACTCGCCTGGACGCACTCGTCGAGGCAGGCAACCGGCAGGCGCGCGTCGCCCGGCACATCCTCGATCACCTCGACCACTACCTGTCCGCCTGCCAGCTCGGCATCACCATCGCCAGCCTGGTGCTCGGCTGGCTGGCGGAGCCCGCCATCGCGCAGCTTCTGATCGCGGGCGCAGGGGCCCTGGGCTGGGAGTTTTCCCCCGACAGCGCCATCACACACGCCGTGTCGCTGACGATCGCGCTGGTCATCGTCACGATCCTGCACATGACCGTGGGCGAGCAGGCACCCAAGATCTGGGCCATTCGCCGGCCCGAGCAGATGTCGTTGCTGATCGCCTACCCGCTGCGTATCTTCTCGGCCCTGTTCCGGCCCTTCATCTGGTTCATCAACGGACTCTCCAACGGATTGCTGCGCGCCGCCGGCTTCTCGGGCGGCCACGGCGAAGACGCGCACAACATCGCCGAGATCAAGGAAATCCTCGCAGCCTCGGCCGCGGCGGGGCAGCTCTCGGCCAAGCAGGTCGAGCTCGCCGCCAACGTGCTGCGCCTGATCGACGTCGAGACGCGCCACATCCTGGTTCCCCGCATCGACTGCGTGTTGCTCGTCGCGCGGGATTCCACCCGGGACAACCTGCGCGTCGTCAACGACAGCGGGCACAGTCGATTTCCGCTCGTTGACACCGACCTCGACTCCGTGCGTGGCATCGTCCACGCGAAAGATCTCGTGGCCGCTCTTCTCGAAGGCACCGAGCCCGTGCTCGACCGTGTCGCGCGCCCGCCCCTCTTCGTTACGGAGACCCGCCGGCTGTCGCGACTCATCAGCTTGATGCAACGCGAACGCCAGCATTGCGCCGTGGTGGTCGACGAGCACGGCTCGGCGATGGGCTTGGCGTTTCTCGAGGACGCGCTCGAGCACGTTGTCGGGACGATCGGGGACGAGTTCGATCAGGACGTTGCGGCGGTGAGCGAGGAGAACGACGGCTCGATAAGGGTCCCGGGAGGAATGTCGCTTCCCGAAGCTCTGGAGCACCTCGAGCTGGACGGCGAGGGGAGCTCGGCGGACACCATCGGCGGTTTCATCGTCGAGAGACTCGGGAGTCTCCCCAAGGAAGGTGACGCGATCAGTGTCGGCGGGCATCACGTCACCGTCATCGAGGTCGACCGGCGACGCATCCTCTGGTTGCGCTTCGCCCCGACCGACCCGGCGCGGCGCCGGTAGCCAGGTTGCGCCGGGAACCGTGCACGATCCACCATGAATGCGTCCCCGTCGCGCCCCAGCCCGTGAATCTTCCCGTGCTCTACTACCTGTTGACCTTCATTCTGCTGCTATCGCCCCAGGGCGGCGACGGACCGTACGACCTCGCCTTCGACGAGGTTCGCGACGGAATCTGGATGGTCTCCCGGCCCGATCCCTATCGCTCACCGGTGTTCGGCAATGTCACCATCATCGTCACGGAGCAGGATGTCGTGGTCGTCGACGCCGGCTCCTCGCCGCGCGCGGCGCGCCGTATCATCCGCCGGATCCGGGAGCTCACCGAGCTCCCCGTCAGCACGCTCATCATCACGCACGGCCACGAAGACCACGTCCTGGGTATCCAGGCATTCGTCGAGGCGTACCCTGACCTCCAGGTCATCGCCCGCCCGGGCACCCGCGATTACCTCGAAAGCGGTCGCGTTCAGTCGCGCGTGCGCAGCTTCTCCCGGGGAATGGCCGACTCGCAGCGCGCCGGCGAAAACGAGATTGCTCGCGTCGAGCGCCGCGGCCTCAACGGGGACCTCCAGGTAGCAGAGCACCTGCGCCGCTACTACGAGCGCGACATTTACGCAGTGCGCAACGAGTACCGCGACGTTCGCGTCACGGCGCCGCAGCGTGTCTTCGAGGGTCGCATGGTCCTCGAGCGTCCCGGCCGCACCATCGAGTTGCTCGACCTGGGGTTCGGCAAGGCCGGGTCCGACGTCGTCGTGTTGGTGCCGGAGGAACGCCTGGTGATCGCCGGCGACATCGTCACGCACCCCATTCCCTACGGCTTCTCACGCCTGCAGACGGAATGGCTGAGCTCGTTGCAGCGGCTGCGCGCCCTCGAATTCGTGGACATTATCCCGGGACACGGCGAGGAGCTCGTCGACAAGGAGTACGTCGACATGATTATCGGGCTCGTGGAGTTCGAGATCGATGCGGTGCGAGACAGCGTTCGCTCGGGGCGCAACGCTGATACCGCCGCCTGGGACATCACATTCGCGGGATGGGCGGAGAGGTTTGTCGGGAAAGACCCTCTCGGCCTCTACTTCTTCAACGAGTGGTTCGTCAAGCCGGCGGTGGCGCGGGCGCACGCCGAGTTGTCGGGGCGCTGATAAGCTCCTTGTTAACTCGCGAGTGACGACCATGGACTTTGAAGTCACGCGAACTCTCGGCGAAGCGCTCGCCATCGGCGTGCTGGTCGGCGCAGAACGCTATCGCGGACGGGCCCCCGGCGAGGCGTCGCTGGCCGGTGTGCGGACTTTTGCCGTCATCGGCCTTCTGGGCGGAGTTTGCGCCGTTACCGGCCAGGTCGCATTCGCCGCTATCTCCTTCGCGGCGGTTGCCGCGCTGGTCGCCATCGCCTACGCACGCGAATCCGGCAAGCATCTCGGATCAACGACCGAAGTCGCGGCGCTGCTGACCTTCTGGCTCGGCTTCCTGACCCGCGACTACGAAACCGCAGCCATCAGCACGGCGATCGTGCTGGCCATATTGCTGGCCTCGAAGCGCCCGATGCACGACTTCGTCAAAGGCAAGATCAGCGACGTCGAGTTCTTCGACACGCTGAAGTTCCTGGCCGTCGTGTTCGTCATCTATCCGCTGTTGCCTGATCGCGGTGTCGGGCCCTACGAGTTCTTCAATCCCCGCCAGGCGTGGACCTTCGTTGTCCTGTTTTCCGCGGTCAACTACGCCGGTTACTTTCTCATCCGCGTTTTCGGCGCCGGCCGTGGCCTCTTCGCGTCTGCTTTCATGGGAGGTCTGGCGTCGACACCCGCCGTGACGGTATCGATGGCGCAACACGCGCTCGCCAACCCCGAGCACTCTCGCCTGGTATCGGCAGCAGCCGTACTCGGCAACGCGGCGCAGCTACCGCGGTTGCTCCTGCTCCTGCTCCTCGTAGACGACTCGATGGCGGCGGTTGTCGCGCCCATGCTGCTGCTCATGTTCGGCGTCGGTGTCGCTGGAGCCCTCATCGCCGGGTGGTGGCATCGGGACGGCGAGAGCAACTCCGATATCGAGATCCAGTTGCGCAACCCGTTCTCATTTCGCCCCGCCCTCAGCTTCGCCGCCCTCCTGGTGGGGTTCTCGCTTCTCTCTCGTCTGACGATCGCGTACTTCGGCCAAGGAGGTCTGCAACTGTTGGCCGCGCTGACCGGACTCGCCAGCGTGAGCGTCATCGCGCTCGCGCTGCCCGACCTGGCGGCAAGCACCTCTTTGCCCGCGTCCACCGCCGCCGGCATGTTGTTGCTGGCTATCGCGACAAACGCGCTGACGAAATGCGCCCTCGCCGCGGCCAACGGGACCCGAAGTATGTCGTGGTGGCTCGCGGGGGGGCTGGTGGCAATGATCGCGACCGGCGGTGCGTACCTGCTCGTCGCCTTCTGAGTCGCTGCCCCTCGAGCGCGTCTAGACGAGGTTGGCGATTGCCCATACGACAGCCGCGATTGCCGTCGTTGCCATCATCGCGAGTCGCTGGCGTTCGATGTCCGTCATGGCGTCGGGTCCTCTCGGCCGGGCTGCGTACCAGCCGATATTCTCGGGAAGCGCTGTATATCCTTACGACGCACGAGGAGCCTCTCGGGTTGCGTGCGAGCGTGAAAAAGATGCAAATACCTCCTCCGTGCCGTGCCCTCGGGTACATGTCGCAGGCGTCGGCGCCGCCTGCGAAGGCCGCTTCAGGTCACTCTCCCTCGTCTCGCGACAGCTACCCGGCGACTTGATGATCGGTTCCGTATGGAGTTTGCTGTCCGTATGAGACTCTGCCGCCTCACTCCGGCACTCGCCGGCGTCTGCGTGGCGCTGCTGGCCGCGCCGGTAATCGCCGCTCAAGACTCCATCGTTTTGCGACCGGCTCACGTCTTCGACGGCGAATCGCTTCACGACGGCTGGGTCGTCGTCGTTTCGGGAGATCGCATCGTTTCCGTGGGGCCCGCGAGCTCCGTTGCCACCCCCCCCGGGGCCGAGGAGATCTCGTTGCAGGGGCTGACCCTCCTACCCGGCCTCATCGAGGGCCACTCCCACCTCCTCCTGCATCCCTACAACGAGACCCCGTGGACCGAGCAAGTGCTCCAGGAGTCACTTGCCGAACGCACGGCGCGAGCCGTCAACCACGCGCGCGACACATTGCTCGCCGGCGTCACGACGATTCGCGACCTGGGCACGGAAGGCGCGGGCTACGCGGACGTCGGAATCAAGGCGGCGATCGAGAAGGGCGTGATCCCCGGCCCCCGCATGATCATCACGACGCGTGCGATCGTCGCCACCGGAAGCTACAACCCGAAGGGCGCCCCGGAGTTCACCTTTCCCAAGGGAGCCGAAGTAGCGGATGGGTACGACGACCTGGTGCGCGTGACCCGCGACCAGATCGGCCGAGGGGCTGATTGGATCAAGGTCTACGCCGACTATCGATGGGGAGCCGACGGCTCCGCGCAGCCCACGTTCACCGAGGATGAGCTCCGCACCATCGTCGAGGTCGCAGCCAGCTCCGGTCGCTACGTCGTAGCCCACGCGGGCACCGCCGAGGGAATGCGCCGGGCCGTCGAGGCGGGCGTGCGCACGATCGACCATGGCGACGGCGGTACGCGGGAAGTGTTCGATCTGATGGCCGCCCGCGGCATTGCCCTCTGCCCGACCGTCGCCGCGGGCCATGCGATCACGCAGTACGGCGGCTGGCGTCCCGGCGTGGATCCGGATCCGCCGCGTATCCGCGCCAAACGAGAGAGCTTCGCCCTGGCACTCGAGGCGGGCGTGCCGATTTGCTTCGGCGGCGACGTCGGCGTCTACCCGCACGGCGACAACGTACGAGAGCTCGAGCTCATGGTGGAGTACGGCATGGAGCCCGACGCGGCGCTGCGAGCCGCTACGAGTGCCAACGCGGGATTCTTCGACATCGCCGATCGGGTCGGCGCCGTGCGCCCGGGGATGCTCGCCGACCTCATCGCCGTCGACGGCGACCCGACGACGGATATCTCTGCACTTCGCAATGTCCGCCTCGTGATGAAGGGCGGCGTGATGTACGTGAGGCCTGGAAATGCGCGATGAGGGCAATGATACGAACCGAACCGCCGGCGGCCCGGCAAACGGCGATCTCGCGCTGGCGACGGAGGAAAATGCCGCGTCCGCGGATGAGACTCTGCGGGTGCGAGGAGTCATCGAAACGACGATGTGCTGCAGCGACCTCGATGCCGCCGAGGAGTTCTACACCCGGGTCCTCGGACTCGAGGTCTTCGCCGAGGACAGCGGCCGCCATCTTTTTTTTCGCTGCGGCAACGGTATGCTTCTGCTCTTCAATCCCGACGACACCACGAAGCGGGTGACCATGGTGGGCGACGCACAAATGCCTCTCCACGGCACGACCGGAGCCGGCCACATCGCCTTCCGCGCCCCGGACGCCGACATCGACCGCTGGAAGGAGCGGCTCGGCGAGCACGGAGTCGAGATCGAATCGGAGGTGATCTGGCCTGAAGGCGGGCGGTCGATCTTCTTCCGTGACCCAGCCGGCAACTCTCTCGAGTTCACGACGCCGGTCACCTGGGGGCTGCCCGACGACAGCTGATGCGATTCGACGTTTACGCCGACCTCGACCACCTCTACATGCTGAACTTTTCGGTCGACGCCGCGCGCCTCGCGCGACTCGTTCCGCCGCCGCTGCGGGTGCTGCAGAAGCGTGGCCGAGGCTTCCCGTCGGTGGTGCTTCCGTGCATCAAGCGCCTCCGGCCGGTGCTGACGGGCTTCCCGACCGTGAGCTACGAGCTGTGTGGCCTGCGCATATTGGTGGAGTACCCATCGACGCGGACCGGCGTGACCAAGGGAATCTACTTTCCCCGGCTGATCATGGACCCCAACTGGGTGCGCCTCCTCGCCAATCTGACGACCGCGTTCGACTTCGAACCCGGCCGCATCGAAAAGCGTGCGTCGGACAGCCTCGCGCGGGCGGTCGCCGGGGACGCCCCGACGCCGGAGTCGGGGCACGCCTGCGAAGTCTCGGTGCGACAACGGAGCGGAGAGTTTCTGCGCGCCAGCGTGCGCGTCGACGCCGACCTGCCGAACCGGCCACCGCCCGGATCCGTCTTCACGGATAACAACGAAGCTCTGGCGACCTACAACGACATCTCGTCCGGTTTCATCCCCTCCGCCGACGGCCGCAAGGTGAAGATCCTGCAGATCGCCGATCCGCACCCCGACTACACGGCCTGGCCGCTCGTTCCCCTCGCCGTCGACGAAGCATGGGTGCAGCCGCTACACGCCGACAACCGCTTCACCGGCACCGAGATCACCCTGGAGCCCTCCTATTACGTCGGTCAGCTGCCGCGATATTGGCGCTGGAAAGACAGCGAGAAGGTGCCCAGGCATTTCGCCGCGGTGTCGCGTGTCCCCGGTATCGAGTCCGTCGGCTGAGCCGTCAGCCCGCGTAGCCACAACGACGCCGCCGCGGTAGATTCTCCGACATCGGTCCCGCAATCCTGCGGGCATCCTGACTCCGTTTGAACTCCATGGAACTCGGCCTCATCGGTCTGCCCAACTCGGGCAAGACCACGGTATTCAACGCCATCACTCGAGCGGACGTTGCCGTCTCCGGCTACTCCGATCGCCGGGCGGAGCCCAACGTTGCCATCGTCGACGTCGGCGACCCACGCGTCGACCGGCTCGTCGAGGTTTACGACCCGAAGAAGACCGTCTACGCAACGGTGACGCTGATCGATTTCGCCGGCGTGGCGAGGGACGAGTCAGCGGGCGACGAGCTCTTCACGGCCGAGACCATGGGGCGGGTCAAGAACGTCGACGCGCTCGCCGTCGTCGTGCGCAATTTCGCCGATCCGAGCCAGGGTGATCCCGATCCCGCCGGCGACGTCGACAAGCTCGATGACGAGCTGCTGCTCGCCGACCTGATCGTCACCGAGCGGCGTCTCGAGCGCATCGCCGAAGCAGAGAAGAAGGGCATCGCCACGCACGAGATCAAGCTGCAGGGCAAGGCCCTGCGCCGCGTGCACGAGCAGCTCGAAGCGGGTGGCGCCATTCGTGACGTCGAGTTGACGAAGGACGAAACCGCCGCGATCAAGGGCTTCCAGTTCCTGACGCAGAAACCGGTGCTCGTGATCGTCAACTCCTCCGAGGCGACCTTCGGACAGAGCGACCAGGTCGTCGCCCGCATCGCCGACAAGCACCGCGTCGTCGAATTCGCCGGTTCGTTCGAAATGGAGCTCACGCAGCTCGACGAGGAAGAGGCGCTGGCGTTCCGTGAGGATATGGGGATCGAATCCTCGGCTCTGGCGCGGCTGACGCAGCTCGCGCATGAAGCAGTCGGTTACATAAGCTTCTTCACCGTCGGCCCCAAGGAAGTCCATGCCTGGAACGTCCGCCGGGGAGACGACGCCGTCGCCGCCGCCGGCGCCATCCACACCGACCTGGCCCGCGGATTCATCCGCGCCGAGCGCTTCACCTACGAGGAGATCATCGAACACGGCTCGGAGAAAGCCCTCAAAGAGCTCGGGCTGATCCGTCTCGAAGGCAAGGACTACATCGTCCAGGACGGCGACATCCTGCTGATCCGTTTCTCCGTCTGAGGGCTCCGCTCGGCGTCTTTTCGACTCCTTCTCGGCCCCACTCTCTTCGGCTCCTTCTCAGCCCCGCGTCTCCTCGTCGAGGATTGCCGTCGCTCGGTGAGTCGTGCGCTCACGTTTTTTTCTGTGAGCCTTTTTCGGTATGGTTCCGGTACCTCGGATTGGGGACGAGGCTCGCGCCACTCGTACTCGACGCGCGCGGCCCGCATCCGCCCCGAAATCCGTACGCCTATCCATACCCCCCCAACAGGAGTCGAACAATGCCCGAGAAGTTCCAGCTCGACGAGGCACTACTGAAGCGATGTGCCGAGCGTGCTCCCGTATACGATCGCGAGAATCGCTTCTGCCAGGAAGACTTCGACGAGCTCAAGGACGCCGGCTACATGCTCACGGCCGTTCCGGAAGAGTTCGGCGGCCACGGCATGAACCTCGCCGAGGTCGGCCGGGCCACGCGCCAGCTCGCGTACTACGCGCCGGCGACCGCGCTGTGCATCAACATGCACAACTACTGGTGCGGGCTGGTGTCCGACATCAGCCGTAGCGGCGACAAATCGATCGACTGGTTGCTCGAAGAGGCCGGCAAGGGCGAGATCTTCGCCGCCGGACACGCGGAATCCGGAAACGACCTGCCGCTGTTGCTGTCGACGACCACCGCCGAGCCCGTCGACGGAGGCTACAAGTTCACCGGCAAGAAGTCTTTCGGCAGCCTGACGCCGGTGTGGACTCGCCTCGGGATGCACGGCATGGATGCCTCCGACCCGGACAATCCCAAGATCGTGCACGCGTTCATCAAGCGCGACGACGACAACTACGAGATCAAGGAAACCTGGGACGTGATGGGCATGCGGGCGACGGCCAGCGAGGACACGATCCTCAACGGTGTGTTCGTCCCGGAGGATCGCATCGCCCGGATCGTACCGATCGGCGCCGCCGGCATCGACCAGTTCGTCATCGGTGTCTTCGCCTGGGCGCTGATCAACTTCGGCAACGTCTACTGCGGCATGGCGCAGCGAGCCCTGGACATCACCATCGCTTCGGTACAGAACAAACCGACCATCGCCCTGCCCAACGGTATGTCTCACCGCCCCTTCATCCAGCACGGCGTCGCCGAGATGACGATGATGCTCGAGAGCATCGCGCCCCAGCTCGACAAGACAGCCGAGGACTGGTCGAACGGTGTCGACTACGGTGCCGCCTGGGGGGTGAAGATCATCGCCGCCAAATACAACGCCGTCGAGACAGCGTGGAAGATCGTCGATCGCGCCATGGAGATTTCCGGCGGCTTCGGCATGTTCAAGAAGAGCGAGCTCGAACGCGTCTTCCGAGACGCTCGCGCCGGCCGTTTTCACCCGGCGAACGCGGCCTTGGCGCACGAGTTCATCGGCAAGGGAATGCTCGGCATCAATCCGGACGACCAGCCGCGCTGGGGATAGGGTCGGACGCCGCAACTCCCGGCCCGCCGTAAGGCGGACGGGTGCTGCGGCGCCTACCGACGACGAAGCCCCGCCCGATCGACGCGTTACTGCTGTTCGACCGTTATGTGGACCTCTTTGGTCATCAGAGAGTCGTCGGGACCGTCGAAGACGCGGTGCTCACCGTCCGCAATCTGCAGACACAACCGGTGCTCACCCGGCTCGAGCTGCAGCGTAATGCGATCGCTGCCGTCGCCGAAGTGGATGTAGGAAGGCGTGCCCGGCGGGATGATCTCGCCGGCGGGAACGCAGTCGACGTCGAGCGCCAGGTGATAGTGACCCTCGCCGGGGCGCACGACGGTCGGGTCCTCGACGGGCACGATGTCGAACGAATTGGAGCCGAAGATCACCTCGAAGGTGGTGCCGTACGTGCCGCCGTCTTCGATGTTGGTGAACAGCACCTCGGGCATCCGCCCGCTGCCACCGGCAGGGCGAGCGGCAGCCTCTTCGGCGGGCGCCGGTGCCTCCTGTGCGGCCGGCGCCTCATCGGGTGCGGGCTCCGGGGTCCCGCATCCGGCCAGCCAGAGCGTGGCAAAGGCGCTCGCGACAATGGGGGCTGACCCGAAACGTCGGATCCTGGAAATCATGTAGTTCTCCTTGCGATGACTCGCTCCGGGGGGGGTCGAATCGTAAGCCTGCGCTCGACAGGAGCAGCAAGCCTAGCTTCCCCCGCCCCGTGTCTCCACCCCCTCGGGCGGTCCTGACGTCGATGCCGACGGCTGGCTAACTGTGAATTCTCAGCACGTTGTTCACACCTACGTGGCGACAGAGGACCACTCGGGGTGGGGAGCGGTCGAGTCTGGCGCCGCGTCTGAGGTTCACGGGAGGGGCGTGATCTCGATACTGCCCTTCGCGTGAAGTGCGGGTTGTTGAGCGGCTTCGCCGCGCTTGCGGATCGCAAACACACGCGAGAGGACAGCATCGAGATCACGCCCCTCCCTCAGATCTGATGCGCCGGGTTGGACGTGCCACGTCTCGG
>CAYSHI010000073.1:0-9805 GCA_964430745.1 uncultured Acidobacteriota bacterium
CCGCTCGCCGTACGGCATCTACGATCTGGCGGGCAACACCATCGATTGGCTGTACGACTGGTTCGACGACACCTACTACACGAATGGCTCTGCGACCGATCCGACCGGCCCGTCCCGAAGTCTGACCCGCCACAAGTTTTCGATTCCCGGCGGCTGGGGCAGCAACCTGCAACGTTCGATCCGAGGCGGCGCGTGGACCGACGCCTCGGGGCAGCTGAGCCTCGCAGAGGGTGGCCACAGCATCCGGTCCGACCGGCGCGAATCCACCGACCAGTTCAGCAGCGACGATCACATGAGCTTTCGGATGGCCATCGACATGAGCCGGGCGAGGATCGTCCTGGAGGCCGAACAACGCGCCGTTACCGTTGCGGACGAACCAGCGGTCGTCGTTGAACGGATCGGCGACGCGGATGTGATGTTCCAGTATCGGCGGTCGGCGGTTGCGGGTCGCGAGAATCGGTTGTTCGGTGCCGACGTGCCGTACGGTGCCTCATGGTCGATCGGCGCTCCGAACCCGGCGCTCTTCTCGAGCAACCAGGACATCCTCGTCGAGGGCCGGCGACTGGCGGCAGGTACCTATTCGATGGTCATCGTTCCCGAGGAGCTACGGGACAACAGCGATACGTGGACGGTGATTTTCAGCGAGTGGCGTGGCCGGGCCGGCGACGGCGACGGCGACGAGGTTCTTCGCGTGCGCTCGCACGCGCAACTCGAGGACAACTCCAAGGAACATCTGGAGGTCTTTTTCGACGTGCGACCCGAGCGGGGCATCATCGCTCGGATCCTCTGGGAGTTCGTAGAGGTGCACGTCGCTCTCTCGGATGACGGGCGAACGGCCGCCGCAGAGCATGCCGCGAGCGAGCCTCCCGCCATGGTGATGAACGCCGTGGGAAGGGGCGAACTGGCGCTTTCCTACAGGCGACGAGTCACCCGCGCTGCGCCGCTTTTCGGGAACCAGGTGCCTTTCGATCAAGCTTGGAGCTTCGGCGACGAGGGGGCCGTGCTTGAGGCTCGAAGCGCCCTTATCCTCGGCGGCGAGCTGGTCAGCGCAGGCCGGTACGATCTAGCCGTCATACCGCGTGCCGAAGGGAGTTGGTCGTTCACCTTGTCGCCGCAGCCCGGGCAGCTGCTCGAGCCTGCTTCCGTTTCGTTCGATGCGATGGTCGACACAGGCGCGGAGTCCATCGCCAGACTCGAGTTCTACTTCGACCATACGCAGGAGGGAACGAAGGTCCTCGTGATGGCCTGGGGGAACAAGACGGCTCGAGTGACTGTCGAAGATCCGGCGGCCGGCGGGTTGTGACGCCGATCCGGGCGCTTTACGCAACGGAGATCCACCCCGTACAGGCCGAGCTCGCCAAGGGACTATCGCGGCTTGAACTCCGGCTTCCAGCGGAAGAACTCGATGATGTAGCCGCCGGGGTCGACGACGCGGAACTCGTGGATCTCGGCGTGCTCCATGATGCCGTTGGGCAGCCGCGTGCGGCGCGGGTCGTCGTCGTACTGGTACCACTCGATGCCCTCGACGGCGCTGAGGTGAGCGTGCCATTCCTCGAGCGCATCGGTCTCGATCACCAGCAGCGCGCCCTTGTCCTCGACCGCGTCAAGCGTGCCGCGCTTGCCGTCGACGACGGCGATCTGCATACCCGGCTGGATCTCGACGATCGCCACCCAGCCCAGGTCGATCATCATGCGGAGGCCGAGCTTGTCGACATACCAATCCTTGGCCGCGTCGACGTCGTCGTAGTAAAAGTTCGGCACCAGCGCGTTGACGGGCGGCAGCTGACGGGTCTGGGCGATCGCGGGGCCGGCCAGGGTGAGAACGAGACAGCAGACGACAACTCGGAAATTCATGGCGCCTCCATGCGGGTGTGCGAACTTTACCGGACAACGGGGAGCACCACTACCGCGCCGCGCGGCACGTCTTCGCCAGCTCGTCTGTGTACCTCTTCCTCTTCATCTCTGCCTCCTGCTGGAGGCCCACGGTACACCCTTTTCCTGAACTTCAACCTGGTCCCGTTCTTGGCGTTTGGGTCACATCACCGTGCAACCAGGTGTGGGTGCCCCGGCTCTCGATGCTGGGCTCGAAGGTACAATCAAACCATGGGTCAGAAGATGACGCCGCCGCCGATCGAGAAGGTGTCGAGCTTGATGTTCCCCTCGAGCGGCAGGTCTCCCAACGCCAAGTTGTAGCGCGCGTCGATGGTGATGATGCCCCAGTCCTGCAGCAGGTCCACGCCGCCCCCGAAGGTCAGTCCGATTTCGGTGGAGGTGAGCTGATCCCCGATGTCCTCCGTCACCGTGACGCCGCCCAAGGTCGACTTCTGCTCCGCCCCGGTGAGGAATGAGATCGTGCCTCCCACCAAGACGAACGGCCTCGCAGTTTCGCCGCCCTCTCCATGCAGTTTGGCGACAACCGGTATCTCTAAGTAGCGCACCTGGATGTTGTCGTCCACAGCATCTTCGCCCGCATCCAGGAGCTCGAGGTTCTTCACCGAGTAGATGAACTCCGTTTGGATTGTGACATTCGGGTGGGTGTGAAACGTCAGCAGGCCTCCGATCGAGACGCCGGCGGCGGTGCCGAAGCCGCTGCGCTCGTTCTCCTCCAGGATCTCGTCGCGGACGTAGTTGAGGTTCAGCGCTGCCTTGGCGCCCACTCGGGTTCTTTCGCCGAAGGTCTGCGCTTCGGCAGCAGCGGGGATCAGGAGCGCGAACAGCACTAGAACAGCGAGCCCCATCGCTGGGGTCCAACCCCGGGTGTCCATGTTCATCCTCCGACGGCGGCGACGCGCAGCCTCGTTGGAGCTGGTGGTCAAGCGCTCACACTTGGTCGCGTTGCCGCATGTAAGGGAGCGGCCTTGTTTGAGCCTGGACGGCCCGGCCCGATCATCTCACATCATGCGCCAGACGGGACAAGGGCATCGCGGGGGGGAGGGGAGTCGGAAGGCGCTCCTTCATCTAGGGAGGCCGGACGAGCTCGCGCAGATGTACTACACGGAATTCCGGCACGATTCGTCCCGAGTCGGGATGACGGCCGAGTTGCTCGATGGCGGCGAGCAGATCAGTGACGATGCGTCTACCCGCACGCCCGGCGTCGCGCGATCTTCGAGCCAAGCTTGACGGCGATTTCGAAGATGCGCCCCTGGGTCGAGCCGAGCCCCTCGAAATCGACGAGAGAAAATCCCTTCACTCGTATCCGACGATTCGGTCTTGCCTCCCGAGCAACTGGACGATCGTGAGGACGTCCCCGCCGCCGCCGGTGCGTTTACTCGGCGCGCAGCGCTTCGACCGGCTGCAAGGCGGCGGCCCGGCGCGCCGGGAGGATGCCGGAGAGCAGTCCGGTTAGCAGGCTCACCCCCAGGGCTGCGACGACGAACTCGGCCGGTGTATGAACGGGTAGCCCCGGAACCAGAGCGCGGATCAACATCGCGATGCCGATCCCGGCGGCAAGCCCCAGCGTTCCTCCGAGCGTCGCCAGCACCGACGCCTCGGCGAGAAACACGGCGAGGATCTGTCCCGGCGTGGCGCCCAGGGCGCGCAGCAGGCCGATCTCCTGCGTTCGTTCGCCGACCGCTATCCACATGATCGTGAGAATGCCGACGGCTCCCACCACCAGCGAAACGCCGGCGATGGCGCCGACCGCGAAGGTGACCACGTTCATGATGTTCCCGAACACCTCGAGCATGTCCGTCTGCGTGGTGATGCTGAAGTCCTCGGTGTCGCCGTGGCGATCGACGAGCACCCTGCGGACGTCGTCCGCGACCTCGTCGGTGAGCCCGGCGTGCGAGAAGAGGACGTCGATCTCGATGAGCTCATCGAGGTTGAACATGCGCATGGCGGTGGCCACCGGCACCCACGCCAGATCGTCGATGTCGACGCCCATCAAGGTTCCCTTGGGAGCTTGTATGCCGATGACGCGGAGGCGCTGGTCGGCGACGCGGACGAACCGCCCGAGCGCATTCTCCTCGCCGAAGAGCTCGCGCTTGAGCGTCGGTCCGAGGACAACGACCGAGCCTCCGCGTCGGGGGTCCCCCGACGGAATGAAGGTCCCCTGCCGGATCTCGAATTTGAACACCTGTGGCATCCCGGAGGTGACGCCGTAGATCGGCACGCTGCGACCGCGGCCGTTGGCCTCGACCCGTGCGCTGCCCATGACTACGGGGATAACCTCCAGGACGCCGTCGACGCGACGCAGCGCTTCGGCGTCGTCGAGTGTCAGCTTGTGGGTCGTACCGCCGAGCACGCCGGGAATGCCGACAGTCTCCGTCTTACCCGGATTGACGGCCAGCAGGTTGGTGCCGAACTGGGTGAACTGGTCGAGCACGTAACGGCGGGTCCCCTCGCCGATCGACGTCAACAGGATGACAGCGGCGATGCCGATGGCGATGCCCAGCATCGACAGTGCCGAGCGCAGCCGGTAGCTGGTGATGGCGTTGAGGGCCAGGGCTGCCAGGTCACGGATCAGCATCGTTTACCTCCCGGCCAGCGCGGCGACCGGGTCGAGCCGCGTGGCTCGCCGCGCCGGTAGCGCGCCGAAGAGCGTTCCGACACCCACGGAGATCGCCAGCGCCGCCGCCACCGCCCAGTCCGGCGGGCTCGCCGGTACCATGGGAAAGAAACCGACGATGATTCTCACGGTTATCCACCCGGCAACCAGGCCCAGAACGCCGCCCGCCGTCGACAGCAGAATGGCCTCGGTGATGAAGGCGGCGAGGATCTGCCGCGGCTGCACGCCGACTGCCTTCAGCAGGCCGATTTCTTCGGTGCGCTCCGAGACCGAGACCAGCATCACGTTCATGATGCCGACGCCGGCGACGCTCAGCGATATGGCGCCGATGCCGGCGATCGCCAGGGTGAGAACGCCGAGGATCTCGGAGAACGTCGAAATGACCGCGTCCTGCGTGATGAGCGTCACATCCTCTTCCTGGTGGCGGTCGACGATTACCGCGCGCACCCTCTCGGCAGCGATATCGAGGTCGGTCGTCGACGGCACCTTGATGAGGATGCGGAACAGCGATGATCGGTTGAAGATTCTCATGCCGGTAGCGACGGGGACCACTGCGACCTCGTCCATGTCGACACCGAGGCGGATGCCCTGGCGCTCGAGGATACCGATCACACGCATACGGAAATCGCCGATGCGCACGATGCTGCCGATCGGGTTCTCTGCGACGAACAACTCACTCGCCAGCTTGGGTCCGATGACGACGACCGGCGAGCCGCGGTCCCAGTCTTGTTCGGGAAGGAAGCGACCCCGACTCATCTTCACCTCACGCACCTCGAGGAACTCGTGCGTCGTCCCGAGCACCGGGACCTGGCGGCTGCGTTGCCGGTAGGAGACGGTCTCGGCTCCCATCGACACGGCGGTCATCAGTCGCGCTTGCGGTACGCGACGGCGCAGCGCCTCTGCGTCCGCGAGCGTCAAGTCGTTGGGTACGCCGCCGAATCCCGGAATGCCGCCGGTGGTCTCGGTGCGCCCGGGAAGGACGATCAAGAGGTTGGTGCCCAGCGACGCGAATTCATCGATCACGTAGCGCCGCGCGCCTTCTCCCAGAGCGGTCAACACGATCACCGCGGCGATACCGATGGCGACACCGAGCATGCTCAAGGCGGTGCGCAGGCCGTGGCCGGAGAGGGCACCGATGGCGAAGCCGAGAAGGTCGCGGAATCTCATCCGCCGTCTCCACCGTTCGGCGGGGCCAATCCCGGTGTGTCGGTAAGATCGGCGCCGGCGATACGCTCGATGATCTTGCCGTCGAACATACGCAAGACGCGGTCGGCCCTCCGCCCGACGCCGGGATCGTGGGTAACGACGACGAGCGTCAATCCGTCGCGGTTCATACCGTCGAGCAGATCGAGTACCTGCGATCCCGACTTGCTGTCCAGGTTGCCTGTGGGCTCGTCGGCGAGAAGAATGCGCGGCTCCATGACCGTCGCTCTCGCGATGGCGACGCGTTGCCGCTCGCCGCCCGACAACTGATCCGGGCGGTGGTCGGCTCGACCCGCCATGCCCACGGCCTCGAGGGCGTGATCGGCGCGGGCGCGCCTTTCGGAGCGCGGAAGCCCGGCGAACACCATCGGCAGCTCGACGTTGCCGCGAGAGTCGAGCCGCGGGACCAGGTGATAAGACTGAAAGACGAAGCCGATCAGGTTGCGGCGAATGTTCGACAACGCCGCCTCGCTCAGGTCGGCGACTTCCCCGCCGTCGAGGCGGTAGGACCCCGAGCTCGGGCGATCCAGACAGCCGACGATGTTCAGCAGCGTCGACTTGCCGGAGCCTGACGGCCCCATCACGGCGATGTGCTCGCCGGCGGCGATGTGCTCGTCGACATCGGCGAGCGCGTGCACCGGTCGGCCGCCGACGTCGAACGTACGGCAAACGCCCTCGAGCTCGATCAAGGTGGCGGCGGCCGCCCGGAGACGATCGCCTCAGCCCCCGGCTGGACTTCCGTGCGGTCGAGCGAGGTGACGATCTCTTCGCCGGCCGAAAGCCCGGCGGTGATCTCGACGAAGTCCCAGTTGCGCAGGCCGGTGCTGACCTGTTTGACGGTGAGCACGCCGCCCTCGATCGTCATCACGGCGGTGCCCTCCATGAGGGTCTGCGCGGGGATGCGGAGGACGTCGTCGCGGACTTCGAGGATGATCTCGACGTCGGCGGAGGTGCCGGGAAGCAGCGACGAGGCCAGGGCGTTGTCGTCGAGCTCGACTTCGACCTCGACGGTGCGGTTCTGGGCTTCGATGTCGACGACGTAGGGGGCAACACGTGCGACTCGACCGGGGAACGTCTGCTCCGGGAACGGATCGATGGTCACCCGTACCGTCTGGCCGGCCGCGACACGAGCCGAGTCCACCTCATCCATCGGAGCGCTCACGTAGTTGGACGTCGGGTCGATCAGGTCGATGACGGCCGGTATCGGCATGGCGGGCGGCGACGGCGTGATCCATTCCCCGACCTCGGTGTTGAGCTGGGCGAGAACGCCGTCGAACGGCGCGTACAAGATGGTCTTTGCCAGCTCGGTGGCCAGCACGCCGATAGAGGCGTCGGCGGCGGTGACTTCGACTTCCGCCGCGTTGCATGCGGCGGCGGTGGTCTCGGCGCTGCTGCGAAGTCGGTCGAGGACGTTCTCGGAGATGATGCGGCGTTCCGCCAGCGATCTGTTGCGCTCCAGCTCCCGTGCCGTCTGATCGGCCGCCAGGCAGAACTGCTGGCGCCGGGCCCGGGCCGCTTCGAGCTGGCGTCGCGCCAACTCGAGTCGCGCCTGGTAGTTGGAATCATCCAGACGCAGCAACACGTCGCCCCGGCTGACGTGGTCGCCTTCGCGGTGCGGCAGCGCGACCACGCGGCCGCCGATTTCGGGTGAGAGGTGGGCCCGACGCCGCGCGCTCACGGTGCCGCCCTTGGAGTTGGTGATCGTGGCCTGGACCGTCCCGCGCTCGACTTGAATGACGTCGACTTCGACCGGTTGTGGGGCTAGATAGGTCGTCTGCAGCAGAAAAATCGCTGCGGCCAGCACGACGAGAACGGCAATCCGGACGGCCCACCTTCTCATGCTCTAATTGTACCAAAAAGTCCGATTTACGGTCGTTTGCTGCGGTAGCGGCCGGACCTTCCTGGCGGCCGTGTCGGAAACCCTGGAAGAGTGGGCGTTCCCGGGCGTGATCGGCGGGGAGTGATAACCTTCGAGGAAGCCACGGGTATGGAGAACGTGCACGACGTCGCGGGAAATGCGGGCCCTCAATTCCCACCGGGGACATTCTGCCGATGAGCCGCCTGCTCCACGGACTCTTCTGGCTGGCGTTGTATTTTCTCCTTCTCCTGTCGCCGCTGTTCCTCATGCTCCTGCCGCCGACGCCTGTGCCGCGGGCGTTCTTGACGGAGCTTTCTGCGGCAATCGGGTTCATCAGCCTGATGCAGATCGGGCTGCAATTCGTCCTCATTGCCCGATTCCGCCCGGTGACCGAACCCTACGGGATCGACATCATCCTGCAGTATCACCGCCAGATCGGGCTGGGGTCGCTGCTGCTCATCACCGCCCACGCCGCCATCGCGATCAGCACCAACCCCGTGATCCTCGGCAGGCTTTTCGACGCGGGCAGCGGCGGATCGGCACTGCTGTCAGGCCTCGGGGCGGCGCTCGCCTTCGTGCTGCTTGTCGTGCTCTCGCTCGCTCGGCAACGCCTGAGGCTCGGCTACGAGGCCTGGCGTATCAGCCACGCGCTGCTCGGAATCGCCATGATCGGGCTGGCAGTGACGCACGTCGCGCAGGTAGGCATCTACGTCAATGCAGGTTGGAAACGCGGCCTGTGGACCGGGTTCGCGGTGCTGGTGATCGCCGTTCTGGTCTACCTTCGCCTGCTCCATCCCGCACTTCAGAAGGCGACGTCCTACCGCGTGGTGAGCGTCGATCGAGATCGGGGCCGCACGTGGATTCTCGGCGTGGAGCCCGAGGGTCACCCGGGCATGCGCTTTCTTCCCGGTCAGTTCGTGTACTTGAAACTGGGAAGCTCGCCCCACACGATTCAGGAGCACCCATTCTCGTTCTCATCGAGCGGGGAAACGCCCGATCGCCTGGAATTCGGAATCAAGGAGCTCGGGGATTTCACCTCGACCATCGGCGCGACACCCCTCGGCACAAACGCCTATCTCGACGGCCCGCACGGCTCCATGTCGATCGACATCTATCCCGCAGCGGGATATGTCTTCGTGGCGGGAGGGATCGGCGTCACGCCGATCGTCAGCATGCTGCGTGCGATGGCTGATCGTGGCGACGCCCGACCGAATCTCCTCATCTACGCCGACGGTGCCTGGGACGACATGCCTTTCCGTGACGACCTCGAGGCGCTGGCGCAACGTATGACGCTCGACGTGGTCCATGTTCTCGAGCGTCCGCCCGAGGGGTGGCGGGGCGAAACCGGGCGGGTGACGGCGGAGCTCCTGGCTAGATGCCTGCCCGACGAGCGCATCCAGCGCGACTTCTTCGTTTGCGGACCGAACGCGATGATCGACTCCGTCGAGACGGCCCTGGCCGGGCTCGGCATCGCATCGCGCTTCATCCATGCGGAGCGCTTCACACTGGTCTGAGTGCCATTACATTCGAGAGGATCGATGCGCGACGCGACGGCGAACAGAGTCACAGCGGTAATCGGTGCCACGCTGATGCTCGCGGCGATCTTGTTCGGCTGGCTCCGTAGCCGACAGGAGCAGGCGTTTTCTGTCGAAGACGTGTCCGGAGCTCCGGAAGCCCGCACCCTCGGAAGGGTCGTGTACGCTCAGGAGTGTGGCTTGTGCCACGGTAACGACGCTCGAGATCGCTCGTCATTGGCGCGGATTACAGACGATCTCTACAGACGCGATGACGGCGCCCTCGTCGATTTTCTCCTCGCTGGCCTCGCTTCAACGAACGACCAAGAGCTCGACCACCCACCGTTCGATCGCTTTTCGGACGCGCAGATCGCGGCTGTCCTCGAGTACCTGCTCGCCTATGGCACTGCAGACGAAACCGCCGGCGGCCGTCCACCGATCTCGGTAGACGACGTCGCGGAGCGAAGAGAGCGAAGGTGAGCCACGGTTCTTACCGGACGCCAACGAGCGCCTACCGGGGGGGACAATCTGGCCCCCCGCCTCGACATTTCCGTCCCGTCCCGCTATTCCTTAGCAATCCTCCCAGGGAATGCCGAGACCAGCATGAGAGTGGCGGACACCAACTGGATGCAGATCGAGAGGTATCTCGAGAAAGACGATCGCTGCGTCCTGCCGATCGGCTCGACCGAGCAGCACGGTTATCTGTCCCTCTGTGTCGATGCG
>CAYSHI010000074.1:0-8354 GCA_964430745.1 uncultured Acidobacteriota bacterium
GGCCCAGGCGTATGCCTGAAGAGCGAGGCGATCGGTCTGGCGATCATGCTCGAGCTGCCCCTGGTCATCGTCAACGTGCAGCGTGGCGGGCCATCGACTGGCTTGCCCACCAAGACTGAGCAGACGGATTTGCTGCAGTGCTTTTTCGGCCGCAACGGCGAGAGTCCGATTCCCATCATCGCGCCGTCGAGCTCGGCTGATTCCTTCGAGACGGCGATCGAAGCATTTCGCATCGCGGTGCGACACACCACCCCCGTGATCGTGCTGAGCGAGGGCTTCCTCGCCAACAGCGCCGAGCCGTGGAAGATCCCCCGGTACGCCGACTTCGAACCGATCCCGGTGGAGCACCTCTCGGACCCGGAAGGATTCCAGCCCTATTCGCGTGACGAGGCGACCCTTGCCCGTCCGTGGGTCATTCCGGGAACGCCGAACCTCGAACACCGCCTCGGTGGCCTCGAGAAAGAGCACCTCACGGGCAACGTCAGCAACGACCCCGACAATCACGAGTTCATGTGCAGGCTGCGCGCGGAGAAGGTCGAGCGCATCGCCGATTTCATCCCGGCGGCGCAGGTCCACGGACCGGAAGAGGGCGAGGTGTTGGTGGTCGGATGGGGCATCACCTACGGAGCCGTGCACAGCGCAGTGAACCGGATGATTGCCGCCGACAAGCCGGTCGCGCAGCTCCATCTGCGGCATCTGAACCCCTTTCCGAAGAACCTCGGCGAGGTCCTGTCGCGCTACGAGAAGATCCTCATGCCCGAGCTCAACTTCGGGCAGCTCGCCCTGCTCATACGAGCCAAGTTCCTGGTCGACGCGATTTCGTTCCCGAAGCTCAAGGGCCGGCCGTTCACGATTACGGAAATCGAAAAGAAGATCGAGGAGTTGTTGTCATGAGCGGTGTCGCCGAGCCGAAGACTCTCAGCCGCAAAGACTTCGCTTCGAACCAGGAGGTTCGCTGGTGCCCGGGCTGCGGCGACTATGCCGTCCTCGCGCAGGTGCAAAAGACGATGCCCGACCTCGGGATTCCTCGGGAGAACATCGTCTTCATCTCCGGCATCGGCTGCTCGAGCCGATTCCCCTATTACATGAACGCCTACGGTATCCACTCGATTCACGGGCGCGCGCCGACCCTGGCGACGGGGTTGAAATGCGCCCGGCCGGACCTGCAAGTGTGGGTCGTCACCGGCGACGGCGATGCGCTCTCGATCGGTGGCAACCATTTCCTGCACGCTCTGCGACGCAACGTCGACGTCAACATCCTGCTGTTCAACAACAAGATCTATGGCCTCACCAAGGGGCAATACTCCCCCACTTCGGAGCTTGGCAAGCGAACGAAGTCGAGTCCGGACGGCTCGATCGACCGGCCGATGAACCCCATCGGCGTGGCCATCGGCGCCGAGGCCACTTTCATCGCGCGTACCGTCGACGTCTATCAAAAGCACATGTCGGAGATGATCCGTCGCTCAGCCACCCATTCCGGCGCCAGCTTGATCGAGATTGCCCAGAACTGCCTGATCTTCAACGACGGCGCCTGGGACCACATCTCCGACAAGGAGACCCGCGCCGACAACGTGCTGTTTCTCGAGCACGGCAAGCCCATGCGCTTCGGTAAGGATCTGGAAAAGGGCATCTGCCTTTGCGGCGGGCTCACGCCGCAGGTGGTCAACGTCGACGAGGTGGGTGAAGACCAGCTGCTGGTGCACGACGAGCGTACCGACCACCCGACGCTCGCCTACTTTCTCTCGCGTATGGGGCCTCCCGACTTCCCGACCCCGGTCGGCGTGTTTCGCGCCATCGACAGACCCACCTACCAGGACCGGCTGATGGGCCAGGTGCAGGCAGCCCAGGAGAAGGGCCTACCGGATCTCGATGCCTTGTACCGGCAGAGCGAGACATGGGAGATCGAGGAGGCGGTAGAAACCTAGTCGAAAGGCTCGACGAGCCGGTAGCGCACGACAATGCCCTCGCCTGTTCGTTCGTCTTCCTCGATCCTGTAGACGTAGTCCTCGAAGGCTGCGAGCCAGGCTTCCTGCTCCGACAGCAACGGCAGATACAGGAGAAGCGACAGGGAGTCTATCGGCGGGGATAACACGGGCAGGAACCCGGCGAACAAGCGCTCTCCGTCCGACGAATAGACATCGACCGGGAGCTCATCATAGGTTCCGGGAAGCTCCGTCACTGTCGGGAAGACGTAGATGTGCCCGTGGCCGTCGACGCGGATCGACGACAGCGCCGGCCACGGGCCGACGACGCCGACGTCATCGCGGGTCCTCGCCTCGAACCACTCCTTGTTCGCCGCCGCAGCGCCCGCCTGACGAAATTGCTCGAGAAACTTCGCCTGTTCGGCCTCGGTCGGGCGGTGGCGCGGCCAGGGGACCCTCATTCGCCAACGTGAATGTCCGTCCGCGCCCTGAGCCAGCACCTGATACTCGCTGCCTCCTGTCAGATACAGCTCCCCGCTCCGAGCGACGTCGAAGCTCGGCCGATAGAAGCCCAGCTTCATCAGGGGTCTGGCGACGGAGACTTGCTCCGACGGAGCCTCGGCCATCGGCGGATCCACCTGCCGCATGTGTTGGAGCTCGAGCGATGCCACGTCGGCCAGGCGTGCGATGTGCACCTCCCTCCGCCAGGAATCGTCGGCGACCCGGAGACCGTAGGCCGCCAGAAAATCCCCCGATTCGGTGCCGCTCAACTGGAGAAACCCACGATCGTCGTCGAAGTGACGGCGGTTCAGAAACTCCCCGGCGGAGCTCCACTCGTCGAGCCGCGGGCGCCTGGAATAGCCGACCAGAACCCGCTCGCCGGCGACGGTGATGAGGAACGGAGGATACTCGAGCTCGCCGGGCCCTGAGCCAGGGCGCCCGAGGGTCCGCAAATACCGACCTCGTGGATCGAAGACTTGGATGCGGCGGTTGGGCCCATCGCCGACATAGATACGGCCCTCGTCATCGACGGCGAGTGCCTTCCACCCTTCCTCGAAAAAGAAGAGGTAGTCGGGGTCGTCGCCTCGCGCACCGATCACCAGGTCTCGGACGAGCTCGACTCTCTGCCCTTCGCGCTCGTCGATCGACACCGCCGGATGCTCGATGATCGGCGTGTCCTGCGACACGGGAATCGCCCATTCCGCGGATCGCGGTTCGTCACCGCAGGCAGAAATCACCAACGAGAGCCCACACAGCAGCGCTCTCGGGAACAGGCGACTCGTCACACCCTGATCATCGTCAGCATCATCTTGAACGGCTGCTGCGCCTTCAGCTCGTGAGGCACGTCGGCGGGCATGATCAGCATCTCGCCCTCTCTGACCTGCACCGGGCTGCCGCCGATCGAGATGTCTGCCTTCCCGTGCAGGACACAAACCATCGCATCAACCGGGGCGGTGTGCTCACTCAGACCCTGGCCGGCGTCGAACGCAAACAGGGTCACGGTGCCCTTTCCCTTGTCGATCAGAGTCTTGCTGACCACGGAGTCCTTCTGGTAATCGACGAGATCGACCAAGGCGCGGGCGGCATATTGGTCAGCCAAGGTCCTACCCTCCTCTGCTGTTCGTCATTCTGGACTTCGTCAGGGAAGTCCTACGGGGTTCGCGAGACGGGGTCAAGCCGTGCTCGCGCCTCGTAGGGGCGGAATTGCTGTCGAGATCAACGGCGCAGCTTGACGCCGCTGACGAGGGAGAACGCCTCCGGGTCGTTGGCGAAGCGTTCTAGGAACGATGCGATCTCCGGGCCGGGAGCGGTGAGGATGATGGAGGCTGAAGCATCCACCTCGTGATCGATCTGGAGCTGCCCCGCATCGATCATCTCGCGCATCCACGACGGGCTGATTGCCTCGAGCCGAGCCATGTCGCCTGTAACGATCAGCTTGAAGAAGGCGTAAAAAGGTGGGAATTCACTTTCGCTCGTCTCCCCCGCCGCATCCCCCGGGAAGGGCGACAGGGACAGGCTCAGAAAGACGTCCGAGCCAAGCCGATGCAGAGTCCCTTCGAACTCGGCGATGGTGTCGCGAGCGCTGATCTGCAGACGGTATCTTCGCGGGGATCGGGCCTCGAACGTCCAGATTGTCGGCTCATCCCTGAATTCCTCCCAGGTCCCCAGCAAGGCCGGCTCGAGCTCCGTCTCGCTGGACTCCGGCAGCGGGTTACGGGAGGCAACGCCGGTGTAGACCCTCATGCTGACCACGATCCAATCAAAGTATGGACCGTCGAGATTGGGCAGCTTCCAGCACCCGAGAGCTGCCATCAACACGCCGATCACCGCGACGGATCGCCAGCTTTCCGTCTTGCGCTCGTTCATCGCCCCCATCTCGCTCCGGGCGGCGGCGTGACCGATTCGCAGCGGGACAGACCACTGCCCTACGTTCCACTGAAGCACGCGCTCGGCGAGGTTACAAAAGACACGCGTGGAAGGCGCCATCGAGTTGATGCCGCTGTCGAGATACCGGCCTGAACGGACGCCTTCGAGAGTCGGAGATCAGGCCTGGGGCAGCGAAGCCGAATCCCGAATCGGCGCGTCGAGACCCCGTTCGATCATCTGCGCCGGCAACTCGGGCTTGCGGAACAGCGTTTGCTTGCGGAACGGGCTCCAGATCAGCTTTCCGATATCCGACTTCTTCATGTGCCGCGCGAACGTGCGCAGCAGCTTGAAGGTCGATATCGGCCGCAAGAAGATGCGGTACAGGAAGAGATACATGTACCCCTTCTTGCGGGCGTTGTTGACGACCTCTGAAGGCAGCACGGTGGGGTCTATGTCGGAGCACTTGAACCACTTGTTCCAGTCGCGCACGTCGTCGATGATGCCGCGCTTGACGTACTCCGCCCACAGCGGCGTTCCGCGGTAGGCACATAGGCGATTGAAGCCGAAGGTATCGAGCGGCAGCTTCGCCGCGAAGCGGAAGCTCTGCACGATCTCTTCTTCGGTCTCGTCGGGGCAGCCAAGGAGGAAGAAGCCGTGCGCCGTGGTGATGCCGTGGCGCTTGGCCTCGGTGACCGCGTGCTCGATCTGCTCGAGGCGCTGGCCCTTCTTCAGCCGGTCGAGAGTCTTCTGGGAACCCGACTCCACACCGAAGGCCAACATGGCGCAGTTGGACTTGCCCATGATGGGGAACTGATCGACGGCCACCGAGTCGACCCGACCCTCGCAGCCCCAGCGAAACTTCAGATCGCGATCGATGATGCCCTGGCAGATCGCCTCGATGCGCTTGCGCTTGAGCAGGAAGTGATCGTCGGTGAGATAGATCGACCGATAACCCTGATCCGAGAGCTCCTGCATCTCGGCCAGCACGTGCTCCGGCGAGCGGCAACGCCACTTGCCGTCGGCCAGCGCCGGGATATCGCAATAGATGCACGGATAGGGGCAGCCACGCGAGGTTTGCATGGTGCAGAAGCGATCCAGCGATAGAACCGCCGGCACGTCCAGCGGCATCGACTCGATGTAGTCGATCGGCAGGCTGGCGCGATCAGGGAACGGGAACTTGTCGAGATCCTGAATCAGCGGCCGTGGCGGATTGACGACCACCTTGCCGTCGCGTCGCCACACCAGCCCGATCACCGATCGCGGGTCCTCGAGATTCTCCAGATAGTCGGGCAACAGCTCCTCGCCCTCCCCGGGGCCGACGCAGTCGAACCAGGGGCAGTCCTCGAGCACGTTCACCGAGTTCATGGTGGCGAACACGCCGCCGGCGATGATCGGCGTATCGGGCGCGACCTTCTTGATCGCCTCGGCCATGCTCTTGGCTGCCGGATAAGAGGTCGTTGATAGAAACGAGATCGCCACGGCGTCCGGCGACTCCTCGCCCACCCGCTCCGCGATCCGCGGCTCCTTCATGTCCGGGTGGCAAGTGTCGAACATCACCACCTCGTGCCCGTGCTCGCGCACGACCGGAGCGAGTACCTCGATGCCGATGGGCGGAAACGCCATCACCTTGAGGCGTTCGTCCCCGGGCGCGGATCCGCCGAGCTCGCGGGGCAGGAGGTTGTAGAAGTCCTCGTCGCGGACGTATATGAGGAATAGCTTCATGGGGCGATGTATCCGATGCGGCCTCGCCGCGAGCGCTCGCGACCCAGCGAGTGAATGGTCGGACCGGGGCGCAAGGATTCGACCCAGGCTCTGCACAGGATACCCCACGCCGGCACGAAGTCCGCGGTCACGGCATCCTCTACCTTCGGTCGAGCCTAACCGGCCCCCCTCGAATGCGAATACCGAGAGTGCCGGTCAGCGCCCCCCTGCCGATCCACTGCGCTCCTCGACCTGCGCATCCCACCACCAGAAGGGCGGTAGCGGGCGTTCGACCGGCCAGATCTGGTCGAGCGTGTCGCCGTCGTAGAGCTCGCCGTTCTTCATCACGTAGCGAATCGTGTTGGTGTTGCGAATGTCCTCGAGCGGGTTTGCGTCGAGCACAAGCATGTCGGCGAGCTTCCCTTCCTCGATGCTGCCGAGATCGGCGTCGAAGCCGATGATCTTGGCGCCGTCGATGGTGGCTGCCTGCAGCACCTCGCGCGGGCTCATGCCTGTCGCCAGGGCCCACATCTCCCAGTGGTAACCGAGGCCCTGCAGCTCGCCGTGTCCGCCGACACCCACCAGGCCGCCGGCGCGCTGAATTGCGGCGGCTGCGGCCGCCGCCTCGTCGAAGCTGTATTCGTCGTCACGCGACCAGGCACCGGGCCGCCGGCTCATCTCGTCGAGGCGGTTGTGCGGCATGAACCGATTGAGCTTGGCGTCGTCGTGCACTTCGGTACGCGTGAAGAAGAACACCCGGGCGATGGGGCCGCCATACTGCACCAGCAGCGTCGGTGTGTAGGCGGTCTGCGTCTGCGCGTAGAGCTCGACGACATCCCTGTAGAGCGGCATCACCGGCAGGGTGTGCTCGTTGCCGTGCATGCCGTCGATGGCATGCGTGATGTCGAGCAACATGTTGCGGGCGCCCTCCGTGGTGGGCATCAACCCGAGCTCCTCGGCGGCCTTGACGACCCACTGGCGCTGCTGCCGGTTGCCGACCGCGTACGACTTGATGTTGGGCGTCCGGTAGTGCTCCTTGTAGCGTCTCAAGTAGGCGAGCGTCGCCGCGTACGACTGGAAGTCGTTGTTGGAGAACACGCCGGGGCCGGTCATGAAGGCCCGCTGCCCGATCGACTGCCCGGTTTCGACCAGATCCTGGTAGGCAAAGTAATCGTTGGTCGACGTTTGTACGTCGAGCCCGGCGGTGACGCCGTACGCCAGGTTGGCGATCAGCGTCCAGTTCTGCGGCTCCAATACGTCGTGTGTGCGAAACTCCCAGTGGGCATGAGTGTCGATGAATCCCGGGACGATGAACGTGCCGGAAGCGTCGATCTCGCGGGCACCGTCCGGGATGGTCACCGAGCCGCCCGCCCCCACGGCGGTGATGCGATTGTCGACCACCAACACGTCAGCGTTGTCGATGATCGCGCCGTCGCCTCCGCCGGCCATCGTGATGACCGTGGCGCCGCGCAGCGCAATGGCGCCTGCGGGCCGGGCGCGCGGAAACTCCATGACGATCTCGAGCGAATCGACGGATTCGTCAAGATCGAGGGGGTCTTCGATCTCCTCCTCCTCCTCGGCCTCCTGGTCCTCGGCCTCTTCCTGCCCGGATTCCCGGTTCTCGGCCTCATCGGCTTCCTCCTCGTCGGCATCGTCACCCGGCGATTCCGGCGCGAAGTCGAGCGAATCGAAGGGGCGCCGGAACACCGTGGAGCCGAGGGCCCAGAAGATGGTCTCGCCGCCGTCCGCCCAACCGAAGTAGTCGGCGCCGATGTCGGTGATGCGCTTCACCGGGACGGACGGCCCGCGCACGCTGACGCTCGGCGCCTCGCCGGCAGACGGCGGCACGGCGACCACCCAAAGCTGGTTGTTGACCTTGGCCAGGGCCCACTTGCCATCGGGACGCATCTGCACGGCGTCCGCCGCCGGAGGCGTCGGGCTGCCGCTGCTGGGCCCCGTCACCTTCAAGTGGGTGCGCCGGTCGGTGCCGTCGTAGCGCAGCGAGATGAGCCCCTGGTTCGAGTACACGTAGATACGATCCGTATCGTCGGTGAAGTGCGGCACGCCGATTCCACGGGCCGGCACCACCAGCGTCGGGTCCCCGCCGTCGGCCGGCAGCCAGATCAGGTCGAGCGGGACCCGCAACCCCCCGAACTCGCTGAACGTCTGGTGACGCATGAACTCGTTGCCACGCAGGCCGACGATGCGCCCGCCGTCGGGCGAGAAGACGATGTCGGTGTAGAACGCCGGATACGTGGTCAGACGTTGCGGCTCGCCGCTGCCGTCCGCGCGTGTCTTCCAGATATGGCCGCCATCGCTCATCGACCAGGTTACGTAGGCGATCCACTCGCCGTCCGGCGACCA
>CAYSHI010000075.1:0-7693 GCA_964430745.1 uncultured Acidobacteriota bacterium
CACGCGCGTGGTGATGTTCAGTCACGTCACGTCGTTGCTGGGTATCAAGTTGCCGGCCGAGGATCTGTGCGCGCTGTCACGCGAGCGCGGCGTCTTGTCCATCGTCGACGGAGCTCAGGTCGTGGGCCAGATGCCCGTGGACGTGAAGGCAATGGGCTGCGACGCGTACGTTGCCAGCGGGCACAAGTGGTTGTTGGCTCCCAAGGGAACCGGCCTTCTCTACGTCCGTAGCGAAGTCCAGGATCGCTTCTGGGGCACCCTCGTGACGGGTGGGTTCGACAACCGGTCGCTGGGGGCGTTCCGGTTGGCGCGGTTCGGCACCGGCTCGCTCCCACGAGTGTTCGGCCTGCGCGCCGCCGTGCGGTTCATGACGCGGCTTGGAATCGAGCGCGTCGAGCGGTGGGCCAGAATGCTCACGAGCCGGTTGCGTGACGGTCTCGCCGGCATGCCCCACGTGCGGTTGTCGTCGCCTTCAGACCCACGTCTCGCCGCGGCGATGACGACCTTCGCCGTTTCGGGGACAACGTCCGATCAGGTGCAGGACTTGCTGTGGCGAGAGAGGATTCGCGTTCGCGCCGAGGGCGATGCCGGCGTGCGGCTATCGGCGCACTTCTATGTGTCGCCGGCCGATATCGACCGGGTCCTCACGGCGGTCGGCTCGATGGGCTGATGCGGGTGGCTTCCCCGCCGAAGTGACCGTTCCGTCAGGGGGGCGGCGGCGGGTCTCCGCGCCGATGGCCCGTTGACCGGCCCCGCTGCGCCGCGTCATGATCAGGAACCATGAGCACGCCGACGCTGGTGATCGTCGTTGGTCTCGTGGTGGGCTGCTACGCGGTCTACCTGCACCGCCGCCTCTACTTCTTCCAGTATCTGTTTCTCTGCCGACTTCCCGTCACGATTGCGGTGGTCCTGGCGGTGGTGCTGCCCGCGTCGATGGTGTTGCTGTTCGAGAACATGCTCGGCAACCTCGCGGACCTGGGCTTCTGGGGCATCGTCTTTACCTCTTGGTTTGCGGTCCACGTCGCCTGGGTCGTTCTGTTTTCCCTGTGGATGCTTCTCGAGGCGATCCCGCGGAGTGCGCGCCTGGGGTTCGTGCGCGAGGGCCTGCAGATGCCCCTCGTCCCGCCGGACGCGCAAGGCCTGCGTCGGGCGTGGGGCCACATCCGCCGCTGGCCGTTGCGGCTGGCGCTCGGGGCACATCGACTCACGCGCGGTGAGCTCGACACGCTGAGCAAACCGGCCCTGCTGTGGTATTCGTTGCTGGCGCTACCGCTCGTCGCCACGCTGGTCTGGAGGTCGACCCGCGCCGGGAGCAACGCGCTGTGGGTGAACCTGTGTGCCGCCCTGCTCGGGATAACGCTGGCGTGGTTCGTGAGGCTGGTCGTGATGCGGCTCACGCACGGCGCTCCCACCATCATCGAGGTGCCGCTCGAGAAGCTCGTAAAGAAGATCGACGCGAAGGTAAGGGCGTACGTCGCGCGGGCCCCGGCGGCGCACAAGCGTGACGAGCGACGGCTCGGGTTGACCTACGACCGCGCACCCCGCGATGTCCTCGACCGCCGCCGCGCACGGGCGCTGGCGTTCACCGTGCTGACCTTCTGTTTCTACATCGCCGGCGCCTACCTGCTGTCGCCCAATCGCCCGGACTGGATGCCCGGCAACGTGCCCGTCTTGCTCCCCGTACTGCTTCTCCTGACGCTTGCCTGTCTGCTGCTCAGCTGGCTCGCCGCAGTCTTCGACGTGATGCGTGTGCCGGCCTTTCTGACGTTCTTGCTCGTGATGTTCGTGTCCTTTCAGCTTCTCGGCAAGGACCACTACTACCGCCTGATTCCGGTGGACGACGGCCCCGCCGCCATGAGTCTGACGCCGGAGCAGTTGATCGATCGGTGGGTCCGGGATCACACCGGCGACGCCGAACCGGTGATGGTGGTGGTGGCGGCGAGCGGGGGCGGCATCAAGGCGGGGCGATGGGCTGCCGATGTGCTCGCGCAGCTCCAGCACGAGGTCGGCGCGCCGTTCGGTGACTCGATCGCACTGATCAGCAGCGTGTCCGGAGGCGCGATGGGGGCGATGTACTTCATCGACCGCTACCGCGACGGCAACTCTCCCGCCGAGGCAGATCTCTGTGGCATCAAGGCGGCGGCCGGTGCGTCGAGCCTCAACGCGACGTCGTGGGGCTTCCTCTATCGCGACATGTGGAGCTCGGTGCCGGGCCTGCCGGGCGAGAAGGACCGTGGTTGGGCGCTGGAGCGGGCCTGGGCGCGGAACATGCTCGAACCGGACGCGACCTTGCGCGGATGGGGCGCCGACGCCCGCGAGGGAAGGCGGCCGGTGCCGGTGTTCAATGCCACGGTGGCGGAGAACGGTGAGCGGTTTCTGTTGACCCCGTTCACCTTCGGTGACCGCAGCGGGGGACCGTCGAGTCACTGGTTCGGCGGGAACTTCAACGACCTGTATCCCGGCTGGGATCTGTCGGTCGCTACCGCAGCGCGGTTGTCCGCCACATTCGCCTGGATCAGCCCGATCGCCCGTCCGGCCCTCGGCACGGTGGAGCCCGACGTCGCGTACCACCTGGCCGACGGCGGCTACTTCGACAATCACGGGGTGGCGAGCGCCGTGGATTTCCTGCGCGAAGTGAAACACGAGCTCGTGGAGCGAGCCGGCGCGAGCGTCACGCCCAAGGTCCTGCTCCTCCAGATCCGAGCGGCGACGCCCACCAAGCTACCGATCAGCGAGGGCGCGGGGTTTATCTACGCCATCGCGGGCCCCGGACTCACCATCCTGCAAGTACGCACCGCCACCCAGGTGGCACGCAACAACGTCGAGCTCGACCTGCTGCGCGAATCCTGGCCCGAGGAGATCGAGTTCCACACCGTGGTGTTCGACATCGGCTCGGCAGGCCCGCTGTCATGGCACATGACGGCGTCGGACATTGCGGAGATCGACGCGGTATGGGGTCGGGACGACCTGCGGGACGGGTTGCGAAGCGTCAAGGCGCTGTTCGGCGACCGCAAACCGCTGAAGGGGCCGATCGACTGCTCGGAGTGAACGGCACGGCCGTCTCGGATCCGTCGGGGGCAGGTTAGTTGCTCCCTCCCACCGGCCTTGTGTAGACCACCTCACCCCCGATGACCGTCATGTCCGGCTCGATCTTCCAGATGTCCTCGGCCGGGATGGTCATGTAGTCCACCGGGATAACCACGAAATCGGCGAGCTTCCCGACCTCGATGGATCCCAGAATGTCTTCGGCGAACATCGCGTAGGCGCCACCCATGGTGGCGGCGCGCAACGCCTCTTCCCGGGTCATGGCCTGTTCCGGGATCCAGCCACCCCGCGGGTTGTTTTCCCGGTCCTGACGGGTCACTGCCGCGTGCAGGGTGTAGAACGGGTTGTGAGGGGACACCGAGAAGTCGGTACCCGTCGCCACGACGACGCCGAGATCCAGTAGATCGCTCCAGTTGTATGCGTTCTTCAAACGCTCGGCGCCGATTCTGGATTCCGCGAAGTGCATGTCCTCGGTGGCATGCAGCGGCTGCATGGACGCGATAATGCTCAGTTCGACAAGCCGGGGCACATCCTCCGGGGTGAACACCTGCGCGTGCTCCAGCGCGAACCTGACATCCTTGCCGTCCATCCCGGTCGCCTGCAGGGCCCTTTCGTAGGCGTTGATGGCGACCCGATTTCCACCATCACCGATGCAGTGGATCCGCATGTTGAAACCGATCTGCAGCAACTCGGTCGCAGATTGCGCGATCTGGTCTTCGCTCAGTACGGGTTCTCCACGGTAGCCGGGATAGTCGGCGTAGTCCTCGAGGAAAAGCGCGCCTCTCGATCCCAGAGCACCGTCTGCAAATGCCTTGACCGACTGGACGAAGTACTTGTTCTCGTGATTCAGCGGTTGGCCCAGCTGCTTCGCGGTGCGCTCGTGGACCATCTCGTTGATCCGAATCCTGAGCAGGCCGACCTCGTAGAGCTTGATCCGTCTCTGGAGCTCGTCGTATCCGGTCATGCCGGCGCCATGGACCGTCGTCAGACCGGTGGCGATGGCCAGCTGAGTCCCTTCGACGAGATTTCGGCTTTCCTCGTAGTCGGTCGTCGGGGGCAACGACGGAACGAGCCGGGTCAATGCCGCCGGTGCTCTTTCCACGAACTCGCCGGTGGGCTCCCCGTTGTCGTCCTTCTTGATATGACCGCCGGGGGGGTCGGGGGTGTCGCGGGTGATGCCGGCAAGCTCCAGGGCTTTGCTGTTGGCCCCGCTGCCGTGTGTGTATCGGATGATGTAGACGGGGTTGTTCGGGGCTACCGCATCGATCAGCTCCTTGCGAAACACCGGCGGATCCCAGACATCCGACATCCAACCGCCCAGCACCAGCCACCTCGGCTCCGGCCCGGGCCGCATTCCTTCCCCCGTTTCCAGGGAGCGCTTGATCACTTCCTGCATCCGCTCCACCGAAGCCCACTCACCGAGCGCCGGCCTGATGTCCGGAGTTCGTGGATAGAGGAGGCGCTCTCCGTACCTGACGTGCACATGGGCATCGTGCAGGCCGGGGATGATGGTCTTGCCGTCCAGGTCGACCACGAAGGTCAGGGGGCCGATATGGGCCCGGGCTCCGGCATCGTCACCCACGTAGATGAACCGACCATCCTTCACTGCAATTGCGGACGCTGCGCTGAACGCGTCGTCGACCGTGTAGATGTTCCCGTTCAGGTACACGCGGTCAGCTTCTTGAGCCTCACAAACTGCTGCCGGGGCGAGTGTGAACAACGCCAGCAGCACGAAGGCGGAGAGAACGCCGGCCCGTCGTCTTGTCCGGTTCATCTGATCGGCTCCTTTGGCTTCTGGTCAGGCTGAAACTACGACTTGCGTGTCTGAATTCTACGCGTGGATTCAGCGGTTATCAAAGATCGTCGCGGGCACGCATGGCGGCATGGCTTTCGGAGTCTCTTGCAGTCTTTTCGGGCGTATACTGGGAGGTAGCTCCCCGCTGGAGGAAGCGTGAGAGTTACCTCTCCCGGCTGCGTCGCTCTGACCCTGGCCGGCGCAGCCCTGCTTGTTGCCGCTCCCACTCCCGATCGCGCTGACTGGCCGCAATGGCGCGGCGCCGGAGGGGACGGTTCCGTCTCCACCGCCGCACCATCGGAATGGCCCGCAGAGCTGACTCTGGTGTGGGACCGGAGGATCGGTGGCGGATACTCGGGTCCGGTTGTCGCCGGCGATCGCGTGTGGGTGCACTCTCGGCAAGACCCGGTGGAGGTCGTCAGCGCCCTTTCTCTCGGCAGCGGCGAGACCCTCTGGAGCCGGCGTTATGAGGTGCCCTTCGAGCAGGATCACGATGCGCGCGACCATGGCGAAGGCCCATACGCCACACCGGCGGTTGCCGACGGTCGCCTGTTCACGCTGAGCATGACCTCGATCCTCTCGGCATGGGACGCCGAGAGCGGTGTCCTGCTGTGGCGCCGCGACTACTCGGAGGTGTTCGATCCGGCGTGGCCTTACTTCGGCGCGGCCAGCTCGCCGCTGGTGTGGGGGGAGCTGTGCTTTGTCCACTTCGGCAGCATGGGATGGGACCTCGGCCAGCCCGACAGCGGCGCGATGATCGCGCTCGACGTGGCGGACGGCCGGGAGCGATGGCGATGGGATGGGGACGCCGGGGCCATCGGCTCATCGCCGTTGATTCACCGACTCGGCGGGCGCGAACAGCTCGTCTTCAAGACGAAGGAGCACATCGTCGGTCTCGACCCGCTAGACGGTAAGGAGCTCTGGCGCATCTATTACCGGGTGGCGCAATACAACACCATCGTCACGCCACTGCTGATCGGTGACCGGCTCCTTACCTCCGATTGGGACAAGGGGTTTCACGCGTGGAGGATCTGGTCTGACGGGGATTCCTGGAGCGTGAGCAAGCAGTGGGAAACGAGGGCCGCCTCGTTGTTCATGAGCACGCCGGTGGTTCTCGGCGGGCAGGTCATCGGTTTCTCGCAGTTCCGCGGCGGCCAGCTTTTCGGCCTGGACCCGGATACCGGCGAGGTGACGTGGACGGGGAGGCCGAGATCGGGGGAGCACGCCTCGCTGGTGGTATGGGGAGAAACCCTGCTGGTCTTTCGAAACGACGGCCTGCTGATCGTCGGCCGGGTGTCCAGGGATGGTTTTCAGCCGGCGCGCACGTATCGCGTAGCCAGATCGGGTGTGTACGCGCACCCCGCCGTTGTTGGAAACCTGATCCTGGTCAGGGGCGGGGATCGACTGGCGGCCTTCGCCGTCGACTAGACACGTCCCTTCGTATCACCCCGCTAGGCTTCGACCTCGCCGCACGCCTCGATCACGATCTCCGCGCTGGTGGCGCCGCTGCCGCTGCCGACCGCTTCGACCGCGCTCACGACATCCATGCCGTCGCTTACGGCGCCGAACACGCAGTGCTTGCCGTCGAGCCATGGGGTCTCGGCGGTGCACAGGAAGAACTGTGAGCCGTTCGTGTTGGGTCCGGCATTGGCCATCGACAGGACGCCCGAGCCGCTGTGCTTGAGCTCGAAGTTTTCGTCTTCGAAGCGATCGCCGTAGATCGACTTGCCGCCGGTGCCGTTGCCGCGGGTGAAGTCGCCACCCTGGCACATGAAGGAGGGAATCACCCGATGGAACTTCGACCCGGCGTAGCCGTAGCCCTTCTCGCCGGTGCACAGCGCGCGGAAGTTCTCGGAGGTCTTCGGCGTGACGTCCGAAAGCTCCATGGTGATCCGGCCGGCTGCTTCGCCGCCGATGGTGATGTCGAAGTAAACGGTTGAGTGCACACCCATAGCTTGCTGCCTCGGTCAGAAAGTGGGAAGTCCTGCGCCCATCATGACACGGCCGGGTGGCTGGATCTGCGCCAGGCTCAGCGAACGCCCGGCCACCGGGCGCTGGGCGGCTGGGGCGATCGGGCATTGATGCTCCTATAGATCGCAAGCGGGGGAAAGAGATTCTCCGTTGCGGCGTGGTGGTGGGAGGAGGTTGTAGACCTCACGGGCGACGTAGCGCTTGAGGCAGCGGATGATTTCCTTCTTGGAGAGGCCTTCGGTGGTGCGGCGGTCCACGTAAGCGATGGTGGGGGCGTGCCATCGCATGCGGACGATCACAACGCGGAAGAGCGCGGCGTTGGCCTGCCGGTTTCCCCCTCGATTGAGCCGATGGCGGCCGCTGGTCTTTCCGGATCCGGCCGGTATGGGGCACGCGCCACAGAGCTTGGCGAAGGCTGCTTCGGAGCGGATCCGGTTGGTGTTGTCGCCGGCAGCGACGAGGAGCTCGCCGGCGATATCGGGCCCGATCCCGAAAGCGTCGAGTAGGCGGGGCGCAGTCGCGGTGGTGAGCTTCTTCAGCCGCTTGGTGTGGGTCTTGATCTCTTCGTGCAGATCAAGCCACCGTCTCGCGAGCGAGCAGAGCACGTGACGCATCGCCACGTCGGGATCAGACGGGTCCCCGTCGCTGTCGAGCCCCACGCAGGCCGTCATCAGCTTGTGGTCACTGAGCGGTTCCAGCTTGGTTCGCAACTCATCGGAGGCCGTCACCAACGTTGCCTTGAGCGTCACGATCGCCAGGGTATGGGCCTTCACAGCCGTGTTGCGAGCAATCCGGGTGAGTCGGATCGCCTCGACGGCACCGTCGGAGACCTTGGGAGTTGCCGTAGCCTGTCCGGCCAGGACCTGACGGGCGGCATGTTCG
>CAYSHI010000076.1:0-4996 GCA_964430745.1 uncultured Acidobacteriota bacterium
ACCCGCACTTCACGCGAAGGGCAGTATCGAGATCTCGCCCCTCCCGTCTACCTCCAGCCCTACGGCCCAGGCGCGCGGCTAGCCGAGCGCCTCGCCGGCCATGTGCCGGGCCAGGTCTCGCTGCAGCATGTCGGCGAGTGACCGTGTCTCGAGGCGAGCGTCCTCGAGCGAGCCGCCGTTGTCGATCACGTAGTCGGCTCGGTCGGTCTTGCGTTGCTGGTCCATCTGCGAGGCCATTCGCCGCCGGGCTTGCTCGACGGTCAGGCCGCGCGACTGCAATCGCTGCAGCCGCACCTCGTCGGGTGCGGTCACCACGACCATGCGGTGATAGCGATCGGCGCCGCCGGTCTCGTAGAGGAGGGCGGCCTCCGTGACGACGATGCTTGCGCCGTCGGGTCGTGCGGCGGCCGCGACGAGATCCTGCTCGCGCTCGCGAACGGCGGGGTGGAGGATGCCTTCGAGGGCGCGGCGACGCGCTTCGTCCGCAAATACGACGGCGCCGAGCTCCGAGCGATCGATAGAGCCGTCGTCCCGGACGACGGAGCTGCCGAAGGCCTCGATGACGGAGTCGTAAGTGGGCTTGCCGGGCTGCAGGCAGTCATGAGCGATGGCGTCGAGGTCGAGAACGCGACAACCGAAATCGGCCAACCAGCCGGCGACGGTCGATTTGCCGGACGCGATATTGCCGGTCAATCCGACGCGAAGAACGGTGGTGGCCACGAGCCCGCGGCCGTCAGATATCTATTCCGGCGCGCAGTGCGGCGGCGGTGAGGGTGTTGGACATCAGCATGCCGATCGTCAACGGGCCGACGCCGCCGGGCACGGGTGTCATGGCCCCGGCAACTTCCGCGACCTGCGGGTGCACGTCGCCGACGACCACGTAGCCTTTCTCCTCGAATTTTTCCCAGTCCGCGGCGGCGCCGAAAAGCTCTTCGACGCGCTCCCGCTCGCTGACCCGGTTGATCCCCACGTCGATCACCGTGGCGCCCGGCTTGACGAAGTCGCCGGTGACCATGGCGTCTCGGCCGATGGCGACAATGAGGATATCCGCGCGGCGACAGACGCCGGGTAGATCTTTCGTGCGCGAATGGCACACGGTGATGGTCGCGTGCCGGTGCATGAGCAGCGAGGACATGGGCTTGCCGACGATCTCGCTGCGGCCGATGATCACCGCGTTCTGGCCCTGGATCCCGATATCCGCGCGGTCGAGCATCTGCATGATGCCGGCCGGTGTTGCCGGCACGAAGCGGGCGCGATTCTGCACCAGAAGGCCGACGTTTTCAGGATGAAGCCCGTCGACGTCCTTGCGTGGGTCGATGCGGTCGAGAACGGCCTGTGTGTTGATGCCGTCCGGCAGTGGAAGCTGGACGAGGATCCCGTCGACCCCGTCGTCGGCGTTGAGGGAATCGATGTGCTCCAGCAGTTTCTCCGTGGAGGTGCTGACGGGCAGGATGGTTGCGTCCGAATCGATCCCCAGCCGCTCGCAGGTGCGTGTCTTGGTGCGCACGTAGATGGCGGAGGCCGGATCGTCGCCCACGAGAACGGCTGCGAGCTTGGGCGGGCGGTGGGAGGCGCCCTCCAGCGCGGCGAGCCCCCGCTTGACCTCTTCGAGGATCGCTTCCTGTACCGGTTTGCCGAGGAGCATCGTGGCGCTCACGTCATTTCTCCCAATCGATCTGATCGACGATACCGACGATTGCGGCGTTCGCCGGTGCAAGTTTACGGTCCATGGCGATGGCGGTTGATCGACCTTCCACGACCACGAGTACGGTCTCGCCGGCTCCGGCGCCGACGCTGTCTACGGCCACGATGGCGACGCCGTCATCGTCGCCCTCGAGCGAAATCGGCTGTACCACGAGCAACGCCTTGCCCTCGAACTTGGGCTCCTTCTGGCTGGCTACGACACTGCCGATGACGCGGCCCAGAAACATTTAAGGTCCCGTGTCCGAAGTTCGATGTGCGGTGCGCAAGACGCCTCTCCCGCTGGTCAAGAGTCGAGCAGGTCGACCCGGTCGACGATGCCGACGATCGAGGCGTCTGCCGGCACGTGGTCGGGGAGAAAGGCGAAGGAAGCCTCTTTGCCGGTGACGAAGAACACCCTCTCGCCGGCCCCTGCGCCGACGGCGTCGATGGCGATGAGGGGCTTTCCGGTGTCCGATCCGGCTTCGGTGATCGGTTGAACCAGCAACAGCGTGCGAGCGTGAAGCCCCTCGTCCTTGATGGTGCACACGACGCGACCGACGACGCGGGCGAGGTCCACGCCTCAGCAGTCCACGTCGGCAGCATCGACGATGCCGACGATCGCCGCGTCGACGGGGCGATCCTCCATGCCGACGGCCATGCGTGCGGAGGACCCGCGGACCACCATCACCGTTTCCTTGTAGCCGGCCTCGACGGTATCGACAGCGACCACGTAGCCGCCCTCGTCGTTGCCTTCGGGGTCAACGGGGATCACGAGCAGGAGCTTTTGGCTCTCCAGCTTCGGGTCCTTGCGCGTCGCGACGACGGTTCCGACTACCCGGGCGAGAAACACGGTGCGCGCGGTTAGTCGCTCGTACCGATAGGCAGCATTTCCTCGAGGCTGCCGTGCGGGCGCGGTATGACGTGCACGGAGACGAGCTCGCCCACCCTGCGGGCGGCGGCGGCCCCGGCGTCGGTGGCCGATTTGACCGCGGCGACGTCGCCCCGGACGATCGCCGTAACCAGCCCCCCGCCCACCTTCTCGTAGCCGATCAGCGTCACCTTGGCCGCTTTGACCATGGCATCCGCAGCCTCGACCATACCCACTAATCCCTTGGTCTCGACCATGCCAAGGGCTTCCCCGTATTCAGCCATTCTGTTGTCCTCCTCGAGAAGGTCGGCTCGTCTTTCAAGCTCACGATTCGCGTTATCGGCGCATTCTAACAGGCCCTGCCGGAAGTGTGATCACTCCCGCATCGGTGTCTAGCGTCCCACGTCGTAAATAGGGTGACGTTCGCAGGCGGGAGTCACGGGTGAGCGCAAGGCGCGGCCCTTGGGTATCGTCGACGAGGCGCAACGCTGCGATCGCGGGTGAATCCCGCCTGTCCAACGGATGGCTGCCACGAACGTCACCCTATTTACGACGTGGGACGCTAGCGCAGGGCGCGTACGGCGTCGGCGAGCAGAGCGACCAGTTCATCCTTCGTCAGCGTAATCGTCTCCCGGGTGCCGTCGACCGGATAGCAGGCGGGGGGCACCGGGCGGCCGCCGGCCCGTTCCCGTAGTGACGACAGGCGGTCGACCTCTTCGATACTGAACGCTTTGGGCCCGCCCAGAAGCTCCGCCACCAGGCTCACCTCGGCAAAGTGCTCCAGTTGATACATTCGCTCTTCGGCTTCGTGAAGGCTGTCGCCCGCGGTCAAGGCTCCATGATTGGCCAGCAGCAGGGCGTCGTAGTTGCGAATCGGCCCGACCACCGCCTCGGCGAGCTCGTCCGTTGACGGTGTGCCGTAGGGGGCGATCGGAATGCACCCGAGGGTGGTGACGATCTCGGCGAGCACCGCCGGTGGCAGCTGCCGGCCGGCCACGGCGTATCCGGTAGCCACGGTGGGATGGGCGTGGACGATCGCCTTGAGATCCGGCCGCACCTTGTAGATCGCCAGGTGCATGCGCATCTCCGACGAAGGATTGCCGCCGCCTTCGGGGTTGCCCTCGAGATCAGTGACGACCATGTCGTCGTCGCGCATGAATCCCTTGTTGATGCCGCTGGGGGTGGCAACGATGCGGTCGCCCTCCAGCCGGATACTCATGTTTCCCTCGATGGACGCGAGGATGCGACGCTCGTAGAGGCGACGCCCGGCGGCGACGATGGCGGCTCGCGCCTCTTGATCGCGCGACATTCGGAGACTCCTCGGCGCGGCGAAGCCGCTCGTAATCGCCGCCGACGGGGCCGACGGCGCGGGGTGAGGGACGGCGCGGAGTCTAGCAGGCCGGCGCAAAACTTTCATCACCGCCGATGGGCGTGCATGGTGGGACGGGCCGACCACGCGCGAGGCCTTAAACCCAATATCGGTGGGGGTTTGAGGCGATTGAGACGATCCACGTCGCGATTGACCGGGCAGGGGACGACGGGGTATCGTCGAGCGGCCGTCCGGGCCACCCTCCTTCCTTCTCCGACAACGGAACCGTGCATCCTCATGTCCCGCCGCGTCCAGATGCTGATCGGTGCCGGCCTGGCCGCACTTCTCCTGTGGTTGTTCTTGCGCGGGACCGATCTGGCGGAAATCGGCGCCGAGCTACGGCGCGCTGACTATCGCTGGGTCCTGGTGGCGACCTTGCTGACGCTGTTCGCCAACGTGCAGCGCGCCTGGCGCTGGCGATATCTCCTGATGCCCATCAAGACCGTGGGCGTGGGATCGTTGACCTCCGCCATCTTCATCGGATGGGCGTTCACCGCCTTGCTGCCCGGTCGTCTGGGTGAGGTGGTTCGGCCGGTCTTGATCGGCCGCCGCGAAGACATCAGCAAGACCGCCGCCTTCGCGACCGTCGTGCTGGAACGACTGTTCGACCTGCTCACCGTGCTGTTGGTGTTGGTCGCGTATCTGCTTTTCTTCCCCCTGCCGTCGGCGCTCGACGGCGAGGGGGCCTCGATCATTGCCGGCATGCGAGTCAGCGGATTGGCGGTGCTCGCCGGCCTGGTGTTCGTGGTCGCCTTTCTGGTGGGGGCGCAGCTCATGCCGGAGCGCACCGACGCGCTGCTTCGACGCCTGCTGGGTTGGCTTCCGGGCCGTCTCGGCGATCGACTGCTGCCCTTCGCCCGCAGCTTCCTTTCAGGCTTTGCCGGCATCCGCGACCCCAAGCTCCTGGGGGCCATCACCCTCCACTCCGTGCTTCTGTGGCTCAATATCCTCGTCACCTACTACCTGCTGTTTTTCGCCTTCGATATCGAGCTGCCCCTCTATGCGGCAATGCCGTTGATCGTCATCGTCGTCATCGGCGTCATGGTGCCGACCCCGGCCGCCGTGGGATCGTTTCA
>CAYSHI010000077.1:0-9068 GCA_964430745.1 uncultured Acidobacteriota bacterium
ATCGGGCTGGAGCTGCGCCGCCAACTCGAAAATCTCGACACGGTGCTGGTACCGGTCGGCGGGGGCGGGCTCGTCGCGGGCATCGGCGGATACTTGAAGTCCGTCGACCCCGACATCGAGATCGTCGGCTGCCAGCCGGAGAACTCCCGCGTCATGTTCGAGTCGGTTCGCGCCGGCAGAGTGTTGGACATCGGGTCGCAGCCGACGCTGTCGGACGGAACCGCCGGTGGCGTTGATGCGGATTCCATCACCTTCGAGATGTGCCGCGAATTGATCGGCGCGTGGGACCTCCTGTCCGAAGACGAGATCGCGGACGCCATACTGCTGGCGATCGACAAGCAGCACCTCCTGTTGGAGGGGGCGGGCGCGTTGCCGATCGCCGCCCTGACACGTAACCCGGGACGATTCGAGGGGCAGGCGGTGGTGCTGATTCTCAGCGGCGCCAAGCTCGGGATCGACACACTGCGTCGGCTGCTGCGGAGCGACTGACAACGGGCGCCGGAACGACGACTACGTCATCACAAAGGCAGGACCATGGAACGATCAGGCAAGCGCTGGGTAACGTTGGTCGCAGCCGGAGCAACGGCCGCGACGATCTGGACGGGAGCCGCCATGACGGTGGCGGAGACGACGACGCAGGAGCCCACCTACGGCCCTGTTCTCGAAGACTTCGGCCCCGTCTTCTACATGGGCGAGGTGGATCTGGCCACACCACTCGACGTCGATTTCAAAGCGCTGTTCGATGTCTCCGACGCCGCCGACGAGCCCGAAGCGGGCAGCCCGGCGATTACGACGGCGGCACGCTTCCTGAACATGCACGCGCAGGCGGGCGTGCCCCTCGAGCGGCTCGGCGCCGCGATCGTGTTGCACGGGGGCGCCGCTCGCTGGGCTCTCGGCCACGAGGCCTACCGGGAGCGCTACGAAGTCGACAACCCGAATCTGCCGCTCATCGAGGCGCTCCGCGGCGCCGGCGTCCGGTTCGTCGTTTGCGGGCAGACCGTGGCTGCCCGCGGCTACACCAAGGACGAGCTCGCCGAACCGATCGAGCTCGCGCTCTCGGCGATGACCGCGATCAAGGTGCTGCAGGACGAGGGATATCAGATCGTTTCGTTCTGAGCTTGTCCTGTGTGCGCCCCTCCCGAGCGGGGCCTCGTGTCCCGTGCGGGACGCTAGCGCGCCACCCGCCGCATGACGTAGGGGTCGTCCCACTCGAAGAAGGCGCCGTCGGCGGCGAGGATCATTTCCAGATGATCGGGTGAGAGCTTGCCGAGGTAGACATCGCCTCCGCCGATCTCGCCTCCTTCGCCGATGCGCCCGGGGAGCAGGCCGTCGCGGACCAGGGCGCGGAACCTCTCGAGATCGGGTGCATAGACAACCGCGTACTCCCGATCTCGAACCACGAGACCCCATACGTACCGATCGTCGTCCTCGACCGAGAGAAGCAACCGTTCCCGACCATCGTGCGTCGCATCGCGCACGTGCACGGTCAGGGACTCGACCTCGAGCTCTCCATCGCTCTCCCCAACGCCGGCAATCCACAGAACACCGGCGTCGCGATCGCGGACGCCGACGACGGCCGTATCCCCGTCAGTGGCTACCCACGTGCCTTCCCAGTCGTCTTCCTCGACACGAACGACGTCCATTCCGATCGGCTCGTCGACGTACACCGTGCTGCACGCGATCACGGCGAACAGAGCGAATCCGACACAGGTCATGCGGGCGACTCTCATGCCGCCACCTCCTGGCGTTGGCTTCACGGGGAGCGGACTCCTCGAAACGAGGGGCTCTGAGGCCACTAACGCGAAAGCGCGGCGAGGTTACCCCCAACGGCGCCAGATTCCTTCGCGCCGACCATCGGCACTGATCGACGACCGTGCCCGCGAGGCTACCGGTTGGTGCCGCTGTCGAAGGGCTCGACCAGGCGGTAGCGAACGATCGTTTGCTCGACGTGCCCGTCGACGTGGAGAACGTCGAGCCCGTCGGCGAGGTCCGCGACGTTCAGCTCCGGCCGCATCGCGTCCGGCTCGCTCCGGCGGATCTGGTCCAGGAAATGGTCGACCTCTTCGTCCTCTTCGTCGCTGAACGGCCGTCGCGGCTGAGCGACGCGCAGCGCCCAACGCTGGTCCCCTGCGGCGTTCAGAGAGAGCACCTGGTACTCGTCTCCGTTGGTCAGGTACAGGCGTTCATCGGTGGCCATGCCGCCGCCGGGGGACACCGCGAGGCTGCGCCGGTAACTTCGCAACGGCGTATCGAAGCCGTTCGGGCCGCGCCCGACCGAAACGGCGCAGGCCCGTGTCGGGCCCGCGAGTATCGCGGCGACCGGCGTGATCGACGAAGAACCTCCCGTGAGCCGCGTCGAGGCCCATTCTACTCCGGCCGCAAAAAACCGGCGACCTCCACGAATGTGGCGGTCGCCGGTGTGCTGCTGTTGCGGCCTGGGATCTGACGGTCGCCTAGTGATCGACGCCGAAAGCGATCTTCACGGTGGTCTTGTAGTTGCTGATCTTGCCGTCCGTGACCGTCCCCGTCATGTGCTCGACCTCAACGCCGCTGATGCCGTTGATCGTCTTGGAAGCCGTCTTGATGGCTTCGTTCGCGGCGTCTTCCCAACCCTTGTCCGAGCTGCCAACGATTTCGATGACCTTTGCTACGTGACCCATTCGATCTCTCCATGATGGGGCCCGCAGGGCGAGCCGTTGTTACGCTGTTGTGGTGTCGCATGTCCGGGACCCGCACTGCGGGCCCCATCCACTCCGGGTGCCACCTCGGCTCTCAGCCCTCGAGAGGCGGGATGCGCAGCACCTGTCCCGGATAGATTTTGTCGGGATCTTCGAGCATCGGCTTGTTGGCCTCGAAGATGGCCACGTACTTCATGGCGTTGCCGTACTGAGCCTTCGCGATCCCCGAGAGAGTGTCCCCGGACTCAACCGTGTACATCACGGCGGCGGGCTCCGGATCGGGAGCATCGACGGTCATACGGTCGTCGACGCGGCCTACACCTTTGGTGTTGCCCGCGGTCAGGACGACGATCTCCCGCTCTCGCTGGGAGGCGACGGACCCATGCACGGTCGCCGTGCCGTCGTCGAACTCGACCTGCAGGTCGTTGACCCTGAAGCCCAGATGACGAATCTGCACCGCCAACGCCACGGCGGCTCCCTTGTTGGCCGCTTCGCGAGCGGCTTCGCCGGCGTCCGGTCCTGCCGGAGCCGCCGGTGCCGCCGGTGCCTCTTCTCCGCCGCCGAAAATCCGCTCGCCGGCGTCCTTCACGAAATCAAACAATCCCACGCTTCGACCCTCCTTGTACGCGGCTTAGCGGCCGCTCATGAACGACTTGAGAAACCCGAGTCCCTGGCCCGCGATGTCGCTGACGTCGACGTCGCCGTCGTTGTCGGCATCGAGGATCTGGCCGAGGAATCCCATGGTATTGGGGTGCTCGCGCTGCATTGTCTGGGTCTCACCGCCCAAAAGTCCAGCGAGCCCTTGCGCGTCGAGGTTGCTCGAGCGCTGTGCCTTTCCCAGAGCCCCCATGACGATGGGAGCGAGGATCGGCAACAATTTGGCGAGCGATGACGCGTCGAGGCCGGTCGAGGCGCCGAGCTGACGCTCCACCATCTGCCGTTTCGGCCCCAATGCGTGGTTCAAGATCCCGTCCCCGGGTCCCGCCTGGGCCTGGCCGAGGAAACCGCCGAGATCATCGAGAATGCTGCCGTCGTGGTCGTTGGCGAGAGCTCGGTGCAGCGAATCGGCGCCATCGCCCTGTGCGGCGTTGCGACTCAGGGCGCCGAGAAGCAACGGCAGGGCGGCAGCCATGGCCTTGCTGGTCATTTGCTCGTCGGCGCCGATCTGACTGCTGATCTGCCGGGTGGTGCCGCCTCCGAGCTGCTGGGTAAGCATGTCAATCAACGAAGACATAGTGCGTGTTCCTTTCTGCAGTGTTTCCGGTCATGCGGTCGAATCTGACACCCGTATAGACCGGGGCAAGGGCGGATTAGTCACATGTTTCCGTCACCTCCCCGCGCGGGCCGATGAACAACCGTGGTGCCCGCGGTGGGGGCGGCTGCGTGTGACGGAGCAGAAATCAACTACAAGATAGAGGGCGTGCCGTGCGACGACAACGTTGCGGGTGACGGGCGGCGCCCAAAATCCCCGGCCGAGCCGGCCCTCGCTTGTACTTCACGCTCGGATAGACCAGAGTAGCCGCTAGCAGAAGGGTCGCGGGGGTCAGGGACCGCGGACCCGAACCGACAATTCGAACGGCTTCAGCGGGCCGCCGGGGACCTGGAACGCCCTCGGGTGCCCGTCTTTTTGTGGGTAACGATCGTCCGTCGCCGAGCCTGACCGCGGCGGACCGGGCATCCAGCGACTGGCGCCACCGGCATCGCCGCCGCCGTTCGCGCCAACGAACGGGCGCGCTGGTACGAAGCGCTGTAGCAGGGAAACGGGAAGTCATGGCCAACCGCTCCGGTAAGCAGATCGCGATCACGACCATCTCACCGATGAAGCCCTGGAAGACCTCTTTCCTGAAGGCCATCGTCTTCATCCGCAGTCTCGGGATCGGCAAGGAGAACACACAGAATCTCCTCGAGTTGTCGTTCATCCATTTCGCCCGCTGGGCGATCGTCGAGCGCAACAAGTTCCCGCACCTCGGCGCTTCCCAGCCCGACGAGGACCTCGCCTACAACTATCTGTTCTTCTGCAGCAACTTCAACGGCACCTGGGCGGAGTACATCGACGCGTTCTCGGCGATCCTTCCCGGGGGCATGGATCGGATCTGGAAGTGGTCCGTCAACTATCCGGGCTCACAGCCGAGCACGCCGTTCAAGGACTACATCCAGTACAACCAGATCGACAGCGAGCACTACTACACCGCCTACCCGGGCGCCGCGACGAACGACGTCAAGCGCGCGTTGCACCTACAGGAGGCGCTGCAGAAGTTCGCCGAAGCGAGTCGCACGCTCTCGCACGAAGCCTTCGCCGAGAGCTACGCGCGCTTCCTCACGGAGGTGTCGGGCAACCTGCAAACCACGGGGCCAATCGATCATGGAGAATAGCTCCGGAAACGCCTACGGATTGACGGTCCTGTCACCGATCCGCAACGGCCCGGCCGAAGGGCCCTCTCACGCCGACCTCGTCCGCGCCGCCGTTGCCGCATTCGCCGAGGGTGCGGCGAGCCCCCTGGCGCAGGTGAACACGACCCACATGGCACGCTTGGCGGTCCTCGATGACGTTTTCTACCAGGCCTTCCCGGCTGCCCAGGACCACCTGAAATCGAAATACCTCTTCTTCAGCACGAACTTCGACGGCAAGCTCGCGGACTACCTCGAGCTGATGCGAACCCGCATTCCCGAGGACGTCGACGGCGTCTGGAAGCATTGCGTGAACTTTCCGGGAACGCGCGACGCGAAAGCCTTCCACGAGTATTTCAAGCGCTGCCAGGTCGGCAACGCGATCTTCTTTGCCGACTACCCCGACGCGACGGTCTCGGACGTACTGCGGGCGCTCGACACACAGAGCGCCTTCGTCGACTTCATTGTTCGCAATCAGCAGACCGCTCCGGAGGACCTCAAGGACGCCTTCGACGAGTTCATGGCCGAGTTGGGATCACGGCCGCTACCGGCGCCCGGTTCGATATAAAGGGAGCGACATGATCACGATAGAGAGAGCCGCATGATCACGTTGGACCTCAGTGATATCCAGGGAAACATCCTCAAGGGCTACGGTCTGCCCGTCGCCCGCTACACATTCGTGCAGATCAACGATGCCGACTCGGGCCGCCGCTTTGTCGGCAGCTTGATCGACCATGTGACTACGAGCCAGGTGTGGCCCACGGGCCCCGACGGGCGCGCCGTGAAGCCGACCTCCACGCTCAACATCGCCTTCACGCACGCGGGCATGGCGGCGCTGGAGGTGCCCGGACGAACGCTCGATGGGTTCTCGCGCGCGTTCAAGGAAGGGATGCGGGCCCGCGCCGGCAGCGTTGGGGATATCGGCCCGAACGCTCCGGACCATTGGGATTGGGACGACGCCTGGCGCGGCGACGGCAAGACCGCCCACATGTGGATCTCGATCAATGCCGGCGACCCCGACCGCGAGGTTCGCTCCAGCAACCACGCCGCCCACCGCCTCCACCTGGAGCCCAGATTCGAGCTCTTGCAGGAGCTGGCCGGGGAACACGACGGCGTGGAGATCATCGGCTTTCAGGACGCCGGAGCCCTGGGTAAGCGCAAGGAGCACTTCGGCTACACCGACGGCATCAGTAACCCCGACGTCGACGGACGGCCCGGTCCGCGCCGGACCCGCGTGGGCAAGCTGAACGAGGACAACGAGTGGGTGCCGCTGGCGACGGGCGAGTTCATCCTGGGCTATCCGGACGAGGCCGTCGAGAACCCCGCCGTACCGCTGCCCACCTCGTTCTCCCGCAACGGCAGCCACATGGTGTATCGCAAGCTGCATCAGAACATCGCCACGTTCCGCAAGTTCCTGCGCGAGGAGGGAGCGAGGTATCCCGGCGGCGAGGAGTTGCTCGCCGCCAAGCTCGTCGGCCGCTGGCGCGACGGAACTCCGATCGAGCTGTCGCCGACCCAACCCGACCCCAACCTCGTCGCGAACAACGAGTTCCGCTACGGCGACGACATGGAGGGTCTCCGATGCCCCATGGGAGCCCACGTCCGACGCACCAACCCCCGCGATCACCTGGGCTTCGAGGGCAAGCTCACGAACCGCCATCGCATTCTCCGCCGTGGCCTCCCCTACGGCACGCCTCTCGGCCCCAACGAGACACCCTCTGACGATGGTCAGCACGGCGTCATCTTCATCACCATCAATGCGAGCATCGAGCGGCAGTTCGAGTTCGTGCAGCGCGAGTGGGTCAACTACGGCAACGATTTCTTCGCCGGCAACGACAAGGACCCGGTCGTGGGCGCGCAGGTAGGGGGCGGCAGGATGGTGATCCCCGGCGATCCCGAGGATCCCGCCGCCCGGCCCACCTGGATCTGCTCGGGGCTCAAGTCGTTCGTCGAGACCCGCGGCGGCGATTACTTCTTCTTGCCCGGCCTGGCGGCGCTGCGGCGCATTGCCGCAGGCACCGTGGAAACGACCTGAGAAGCGGCTAACAGCCCGAGGAGGCCTGAGCATGTCCCTGCTGTCTTACCTGAAGGACAAGGTCGAAGACGTCAAGGATGCGATAAGCGACGACGATCGCGAGCCGGCGGCGGCGGTGATGGATGCCGTCGAAAACGACGTCGACAACGATGTCGACGGTATCCGCGGCAAGGTCATGGAGTTCGCCGACGACCTCAAGCAATGGGCGAAGGAAAACCCGCGGAAGACGTTCGGCATCCTGCGCAAAGTCAAGCCGATTCTCCACCTGAAGTCGAAGAACCTGGTGCTGGTGACCCGCTACGACGACGTGCGCGAAGTGCTCGCCCAGGACGACGTCTTCCACGTCACCTACGGCCCGAAGATGACGGCCCTCGGCGACGGACGCAATTTCTTTCTCGGCATGCAGAATTCGGCCCCCTACGAGCGCGACGTCTCCAGCATGCGGGTTGCCGCGGCGCGCGCCCACGTTGCGGAGCGCATCGTGCCCTTCGTCGACCGACAGGCGGCGGACATCGTTGCAGCCGCCGACGGCCGCATCGACCTCGTGCAGGATCTCGCGCGCACCGTGGCGACGCGCACCGTCGTCGACTACTTCGGCACACCGGGCCCCTCGGAAAAGGAGCAATCCGACGGGGCGCACACGATGTTCCGGTTCCTGTTCATCGACCCGGAGGAGGATCCCGACCTGCGCGCCCGCGCCCTTCAGGCCGGCGCGGACACGCGCACCTACCTCGAAAAGGTGATTGCGGACCGCAAGGCCGAGGGCGGCTCCCACGATGATGTTCTCGAGCGCTGCCTCGACATGCAGGCCGCGGGCGTCGCGGGCATGGACGACGTCGGCATCCGCAACAACCTGCTGGGTTTGATCGTCGGCGCGATCCCGACGACCGCGCTGTGCGTGACCTTCGCCATGGAAGAGCTGCTGCACCGCCCCGCAGAGCTCACCGGAGCGCGCGCGGCGGCTTCGGCCGACGACGATCCGACGCTTGCCAAGTACGTGTTCGAAGCACTCCGCTTCCGCCCCATCGCCCCGGGCCTGCTGCGGATCACCTCCCAGGACTACGTGCTGTCGAAGGGTAATCGGCGGGCGACCACCATCCCGGCGGGGACCGCCGTTCTCGCTCTCACCAGCTCCGCGATGTTCGACGAACGCGACCTCGACGAGCCGGACGAGTTCCGCATCGACCGTCCCGAGTATCACTACCTGCACTATGGCCACGGCATGCACACCTGTTTCGGTCAGTACATCAATGACGAGCAGATTCCTCGGATCCTCAAGCCCCTGTTGAAGCGCTCGAATCTGCGCAGGGCCGCGGGATCGGAAGGGGAGCTCGCGATGGACGGACCGTTTCCGTCGCGACTGGTAATCGAGTTCGACGTGTGACCAACGGCGTCCTGGTAACCGGCGCGGGCAACTTCCTCGGTTACCACGTCATCAAGCAACTCGACGCACGTGGCGTGCGACCGCGCGTTCTTATCGACCCCGACGCGGAGGCTTCCGCGGGACTGCGAAGCCTCGACAGCCTGGATGTAGAGCGTGTCGGCGGGAGCTTCGGCAACCCGGACTCCCTCGACGCCGCCTGCAGCGGGATGGACACGGTTCTGCACCTGCATTTTCTCATCGACTGGGCGCCGGGCCGCAGGCCGAAGCCGAGCTGAACAAGGGGCAATGTCGTCGCCGTACGCAATCTCCTCGACGCGGCCGCGCGTGCGGACGTTAGCAGGAAGCGGCGAGCACGCGTCACATCGCGTGAAACACGCCTCACAGCTAGTGTCCCACGTCGTAAATAGGGTGACGTGGGGCACTAGTGTCCGTCCGCTCGGCCCCCCTTTTGTGGGGTCCCCCAGGAGTTCGGTGATCACCGCGCACTGTATTACTTGACATATACACCTCGAAGATGCACACTGGCGCTAGTGTATTAGTCACGCTATACACCTGAGAGCGAGCGCATGATCGTCGTCATCGA
>CAYSHI010000078.1:0-7568 GCA_964430745.1 uncultured Acidobacteriota bacterium
GCCCGGTTCGACGCCGAGCTCCCTCAAGCCGGCTGCTGACTCACGGCCTTGCTCCATCAGCTCGGCCGCAGACCTCCAAGTGAAGGTGTCATCTCTGCCATAAAATGCCAGGGCTCGCCTTTCGGGGGCAGCCTCGACTCGTTCACGGAAACGGGCCTGGAGAGAACGTCCCTGGGCGGGCACTCAATACCTCCGCATGATGGAAGCTGCGGCGAACTGCAGCCGCTAAGCATATCTTCCGTGCAGCTGGAAGGCATCGTCAACTTGACGAATCTGTGATGAGATCGGGTCAGTCCTCGGCTGTGAGTTCGCTGGGCCTCAGGCGGCGGTTGCCTCGCTCCAGGCCTCAAAGGCGCGAGACCGAAGTAGGCAATAGTTGCCCGCTCGCAATCGGTGCCGGCTGAGATTGAAGAGATTCCGGATAACCCCGTGTACCGTCAGAAACCGCTGCGCTTGGCCAGCTGATGTGAATCTGCGCATCTGTCGCTCACGCGCGTCAATTCCGTCAACCCGGACGCCGTGCTGCAAGGCTCCAAGATCTGGAAGGGTGAGTGGCGCAAGGAGCGCGCCGATGCCTATGGCCTGGCCGAGGACGAGCTCGACGAACACTACCGCCAGCGCAGCCTGCTCAAGCGCAGCGTGCGCCCGGAGGACATCGCCGAAGCCGTCTATTTCTTCTGTTCCGAGCGATCGAGCCGGTCTACCGGGAACATCCTCAACGTCGACGCCGGGGTGGCTGCCTCGTTCCCTCGTTGAGGCGGATAGGTTTCTTCGTCCGGGCCGAAGGGTTCGAGGTACCCCTGTCGATCGGCTGAACGAAATCCCGCCGCCGTCTACAATGCCGCGATGTTCTCTAATGCCGCGATGTTCTCTCGGGCGACCTTGTTGATCGTTGTCGCGCTGCTCTGCTCGTGCGGCGGTACGCCGCAAGCCGGCGACGTGCCCTCGGCGCCCAACGTCATCATCGTTTTCGCCGACGACCTGGCGTACGCCGACATCAGCTCGTACGGCGCGACCGCCTACGACACCCCCAATCTCGACCGCATGGCGGCCGAGGGTACGCGCTTCACGGATTTCTACGTCAGCCAGGCGGTGTGCTCGGCGTCGCGTGCATCGTTGCTGACCGGGGCCTACGCCAACCGCATCGGGCTGCACGGCGCGCTCGGCCCGGGCAACACGCACGGCATCCACGACGACGAGGTCACGCTCGGTGAGCTGTTCAAGTCGCACGGCTACGCGACGGCGATCTTCGGCAAGTGGCACCTCGGCCACCACCCGCAGTTTTTGCCGACGCGGCACGGATTCGACGAGTATTACGGCATTCCGTATTCCAACGACATGTGGCCCTATCACCCGGAGAACCCCGAGGCCTGGGGCGATCTGCCGACGATCGAGGGCGAACAGATCGTCGGCTACAACACCGACCAGAGCCGCTTCACCACCGACTTCACCACGCGCGCCGTCGAGTTCATCCGCACAAGCGCGCAAGGCGACACGCCGTTTTTCCTGTATCTGGCCCACCCTATGCCGCACGTGCCGCTGTTCGTGTCCAACGAACGCGCGGGGGAAAGCGGCGCCGGATTGTTCGGCGACGTCATCCGCGAGATCGACTGGTCGGTGGGCGAGGTGCTGCGCGCGCTGGAGGAGGCGGGCATCGACGACGAGACGCTGGTGATGTTCGCGTCCGACAACGGCCCGTGGCTCAGCTACGGCAACCACGCCGGCTCTCCCGGGCCGCTGCGCGAGGGCAAGGGCACCGCTTTCGAGGGCGGCGTGCGTGTACCGTTCATCGTGCGCTGGCCGGGCGTCGTGCCGGCGGATCGCGTGGTGACGGCGCCGGCGATGACCATCGACGTGTTTCCGGCGCTCGCCGAGTTGATCGGCGCCGACCTCTCGGCGCTGCCGATCGACGGCAAGTCGATGTGGGGACTGATTACGGGAGAGACCGCGACATCGCCGCAGGAGGCCTACTACTTCTACTACCGGCGCAACGAGTTGCACGCCGTTCGGGCGGGCAAGTGGAAGCTGCATTTCCCGCATACCTACCGTTCGATGATCGGCCGCGAGCCCGGCAAGGACGGCATCCCCGGAAAGTACGACAACGCGCGCGAGATCGGCCTCGAGCTGTTCGACCTGGAGGCCGACGTCGGCGAGGCGCACGACGTGTCGGCGCAGTTTCCCGAGGTCGTCGACCGCCTGTCGCTTCTTGCTGATCGGATGCGCGCCGATCTGGGCGATGCCCTGACGGGCGTCGACGGTACCGGCGCGCGCCAACCGGGACGCATCGCTTCGAACCCACGCTGAGCGGGCCGAGGCTGGCGCATGATCGGCCCGGTCGATTGCATCTCCGTCACCGTGTACGAATAGAAGTCGTCCCCGTTTTCCAGTTCGTGCAGCTCCTCACCAAACTGGGTGTACAGGTTGTACTTGAACTCGCGCGGCCCCCCCTGGGCGCAGTCCTTGATAAGTCATCGTGATGTCGATTCGGCTACCGACGTCTTGCCGATGCTTGCGGCAATCGGATCGGATCAGGGTCGATACCGACCAGCGGTATCGCTTCCCCCAACGCGGCCCGCAGCTCGCTCAACTGTTGCCGCAGATCTTGTTTCACGGTGGCGTAGTTGTCGTCATCGATGAGATTGCGGAGCTCATACGGGTCGTTCGTCAGGTCGTACAGTACCCAGTCCCCGGCGTAGTGGTGCGCATAGGCCCACTCCTTGGTGCGAATCCCTCTCCAGTCGGTACCGGGCCCGCCACCCCTGTGAACATTGAACAAGAAGACAGCCTCTCGTTCCTCGGTGGAGGTGCCCTCGAAGAGAGCGGAGAGATCCGACCCTTCGACCGTCTCGGGAACGGCCACACCACTCAGCCCCAATACCGTGGGCATCATGTCGACGGTGGCAACCAACCAGTCGTGCTCCTGGCCCGCTTCGATCCTGTCCGGGTAGCGGAGGATGAACGGAATATTGATCGACTCTTCCCAGGGGCGTTGCTTGAGCAGGTGGCCTTGCGACCCGAGCATGTCACCGTGATCCGCGGTGAACACCAAGATGGTGTTGTCCGCCACGCCCGCCTCTTCCAGGGCCTTGGACAATCTCCCGATATTGGCGTCGATGCTCGTTATGGCGGCGTAATAAAGACGCAGGGTGTCTTCGTTGTCCGTCGGCACATTGGGGCGGCCGTCCAGCCGCGAGCCCTCGTACATATCTACGTATTGCTGTGGCACGAGCCCGTAGGGGTTGTGGGGCGGGCCGTAGGATAAGAAAACGCTGAAGGGTCGCTCTTTGTTGTCGTTGATGAACTCGATCGCCAGGTCGGTCTGTACATCGGGTTCCCAACCCTCGGGCGTCACCGGCTCGGTTGCATCGTTGACCCAGTAGCGAGGTCGATTGTGGCGATGGGAGACGTTGCGGACCGCCCAGTAATCCCAGCCGCGTCGTGAAACAGCATCGACCGGGTCGTTGCGATCTCCTGACAGATGCCACTTGCCGATATAAGCAGTGGTGTAGCCCTGCTCTTTCAGTAGCTGGGGAAAGATCACCGCGTTATCGGGAAGGCGAGCGTCGTTGTGTATGACGCCGGTGGAATGACTGTAGCGACCGGTCATCAGCTGGGCGCGGAACGGGGTGCAGACGGGCTGTCCGGAGATCGCGTTGGTGATCAGTAGTCCCTCGCCGGCCAGCTCATCGAGATGAGGCGTGATGACATCTCGATTACCCATAGCGCCCATCGCTTGGGCCCGCATCTGATCGGCAATGACGAAGACGATATTGGGTGGATCGCGATCGCCGGCTGCGGTTGCCGTGTCTTGGTCGGGCTGCGGAAGATCCGGAGCGCTACATGCCGATACGACGAAGACCGTCACGAAGACAACGAGCCGCGCGGAGGTCGAGCTCTTCAGCTTGCGGGCAAGGGTCCGGTGATCGCAGTGGTTTCCGTTGTCGCTCAGGGGGCGCCTCCTTTCAGGCGTGCTTATCTTCCCCGCTCTGCGCATTGCTTGCCAGGCCACCCCACGGGGGACGAGTGCCTTTGGACCCTGGCGCCGGAGAGCGCAATAATGGGCGCCATGCGAAGAAACGCTGTGCTCGTACTCGCCCTGCTGATGCTCGGTTGTGGCGCGCAAGAACGCCCGGGCCCGGAGGAACCGTCGGCCGCGCCGGGCCGATCAGTCCCGCGGGAAGAACGGCCCAACCTGTTGTTCCTCGTCACCGACGATCAGCGCTTCGACATGCTGGGCACCGTGCACCCGTTTCTCGAGACGCCCAATATGGATCGGCTGGCCGCCGAGGGTGTGCGTTTCGAAAGCGCCTTCGTGACGACACCCATCTGACTGCTCGGGCCCGTCGTGCTTCGCTCGACCGTCCAGATCGATGTGCCGGTGTGATGCTCCTGAGCCTCGTCGCGACAACGGCTCATGGTAGAGGAAACGCGTCTTGCGGTGTGCTGATGCCGCTCTCGTCCACGAACCGCGCCGCATTACCAAGATCGCCACCGGTGGAGTTCCGAACGCCGGTGACGTGGAAGAGCTCCGAGTCACCAAGACGAGCAAGTGCGGCGCGTTCCTGTCCGGCGGACATTCGATGGTTGCCACCGCGCGAGCTGCGGAAATGGCGGTCAGCTTGGCCGAGGAGCATGGCGTCGTGTCGTGCAACCGCGCGGACAGCTCTTCCGGTGCGATCGGCTATTTCTCCTGCCAGATCGCACGGAACGGACTCATAGGCTTTGTGTGCGTCGGCAACGGATCGTGGGCTTTTGTGGCTCGCAGCGGATCAGCGGAACCTCGGCTTGGCACCAACCCGTTCTCGTACGCCTTTCCGTACAACGGAGGGGAAGTCGTCTTCGACAATGCAACTTCCGCGATGGCGTATTTTGGCATTGTCGAAGCGAAGCTGAAGGGTGAGCCACTCGCCGCGGGGATCGGCTACGACAAGGACGGCAACCCCAGCACCGATGCCGGTGCCGTCCTGGGCGGCTCCATCGCCACTCGCCGGTCACAAGGGCTTTGGCCTGTCGTTGCTCGTGCAAGTACTGGGAGGCGCGTTCTCGCTCGCGGCAACGCCGGGGATACATGACGAAGATGGATGTGGAACGTTCGTGCTGGCAATCGACCCGGGGTTGCTGGCGGGCAAAGCCGAGTTCATGGAGCGATCAACGGCATTCGTAGAACAGGTCAGGTCAGCCGAGCCTCTGCCCGGGGAGCACGTGGTCCTACCGGGCGCGCAGCGGCGGCCGGGCGACCCGGGCCGCTGCGGCACGAACTGTCTGGGGGGCAATCAGAGCAGTCAGCGGCCTTCGGCTTGGGCGTCGAGCGGTAGAAACGTCCCGGTGTCGATACGACCGTCGACCACGCGGTGCAGCGTGATCCCCGACAACGCCCCGTAGGGATTCGCTCTGCCGGGCGCCGGGCCGATCACCGCCGCGGCCGTGGTTAGCCGCTGCTCTCCGCCCTGGGTCCGGAACTCGAGCACCTCGCGCATGTGGGTGTGCCCCTGGAGCACGATTTCGAGCCGGTCCATGAGCGGACCGAGGACGGCCCGGTGGTTGTACACCACGTGCCGGAAGTACGAGCGGCCTTCGATTTTGATGATCGTCGGCGCCGCGCCGCCCTCGGCCAGGCCTCCTCGAACCTCGCCGCCGCCGATAAGCGGTATGTGGTTGAAGATGGCGATCGGCATTTCGGGCGGCAGCGCCGCAACGTCGGCGCCGATCCACTCGAGCTGCAGTGCGTCGACGTGACCGTGGTAGCGCAGGTCGTCGTAATCGACGGTGTCGAGCCCGAGAAAGTGCACGCCTCCCCACGTGAAGCTGTAGTAGTTCGGCCCGCGGTAGTGGCGGTACATGCGGTTGCCGTACAAGGGATGCGCGGGAGCGACCAGCGACAGGTGCCGCTCGATGCCGAACATCTCGTGGTTGCCGGGGACGGTGAACACCGGAACGGTGAACCGCGCGAGCTCGCGTTCGAGGAGCTCGTAGTAGCCGCGGGCCTCCTCCTCAGGGACGCGCAACGCATCGCGAATGAGGTCGCCGGTGATGAGCACGAACGCCGGCTGGAGCGAATCGACCATCTCGCGCACGCGGCGCATCCGGTCGATGCTCGCTTCGCTCAGGTGCGTGTCCGATGCGTGCACAAAGGTGAACGTCGAGGACGTCTGCCGCCTCGTCAGCCCGAAGTTCGTTCCGGCTGGATCGGCGCGTCGCCAGAAGGGGCCCACCGAAGCGTATCCATCCGGCTGCGAGACGAACAAGAGTCCGTAGCCGCGGGCAGACAGGCTGTAGCGTCCGTCGCGATCGGTCGTGACGACCTGAACCTGGTCGGAGACGACGACCCCCTCGATGCCCGGCTCGCCGGCATCGGCGACGCCATTGGCGTTGGTATCGAGAAACACGACGCCGGTAACCGAGACCGCCTCCTCGACCCGCTCCTGCACCGCTTGCGCGCCCAGCGTGGCCGGCAGGAGGGCGATCAGCGCCGCGACTGCCAGCTGAGGTGCCGTGAGTATTCGCTGCGCTCCGGCCGGATCCACTCCGGGCTCGACTGAGAGCTTCATGCCGTCGCTCCTTTTCGCGAGGCGACGACCTGTCGCCACGGTTTGTATGACTTTCTATCTCAGCGACTCGATTCGGACAACACACCTTGGCGGCGCTGACGATCGTCGGTGTGGGCCTGTACGCGAGCGGTAAGTTGCGGCGGCAGCGTCTGCGGGTCAGACGCTGACCTGCACCACTACCTTGCCCATGGCCTGACCTGATTCCAGTCGGGTATGGGCTGCCGCCACATCTTCGAGGGCATACGGTTCGCCGGCCACATCTCCGTGCAACACGGCGGGCAGATTTCTCAGGCGTACCCGATCCATACGGCCACGGCCAATGCGATCGAGCCCACGATCCAGATCTTCACCATGAAGGGCAGGATGAAGCGCAGCCAACGGTCGTAGGGGATTGTCGCCATGGCCAGGGCTCCCACGATGACTGCCTGGGTGGGAACCAGGATATTGCTGAACCCGTCGCCGAACTGGAAGGCGAGCACCGCCACCTGCCGGCTCACACCCACCAGGTCAGCCAGGGGCGCCATGATCGGCATGGTGACATAGGCCTGACCGCTTCCCGAGGGGATGAAGAAGTTGGCGAGGCTCTGGACGAAGAACATGCCCACGGCGGAAAAGGCCGCCGGAAGCCACTGAAGGGGAACGCTGATTCCGTGGACCAATGTGTCCACGATGCCAGCCTCGTTCAACACCACCTGGATGCCCCGCGCCACGCCGATCATCAGAGCGACGCTGGTGAGCGCCGCCGCGCCGCCGCCGAACTCCACCGCCGTGTCGTTCGGGCTCAAGCGGGCGATGATGGCCATGATCACCACGAGAGCTACGAACACGGCTCCCATTTCGACCAGATACCAGTTCCACTGGCTCAACCCATAGACGAGAAGGACCAGGGCGATGCCAACGGCGGCAAGGACCAGCTTGTGTGTGGTGGTCATCGGGGCATGGTTTGCCGCCGACTCCTCGCCTCGATCACCGGGGGGCGGCACCTCTTCGGGACCCTCGAGGTCGGCCACCAGACTCGTC
>CAYSHI010000079.1:0-2633 GCA_964430745.1 uncultured Acidobacteriota bacterium
CGCCTGATCCCGAGCAACCGCGGCAACAGGTTCCGTCCCGACCTCGAGAGCTACGACGTCGAGCCGTGCGACGGCACGTCGCGAGTGTTGCTGCTCAAGAGCAACCCGTGCAATCCGACGGGTATCGCCACGACCGGCGAAGACCTGAAACAGCTCGTCGAGCTCTTCAGCCGCGAGGGTCGCGGCGCGCTGTTCGACGAGGCCTACGAGTTCTACTGCGATCCCGAGCCCGACAGCGCGCTGCGCTACGTCGGCGACATCGACGCCACCGATATCTTCGTCATCGGCGCCGCAACCAAGGGCCTGCAGGTCCCGGGTCTGCGGGTCGGCTGGGCCGTCGCCGCCAGGAAGCACATCGAGATCTTCCGGAACTACTCGTCGTTCGGCATGGGCGGGGTGTCGCGTGCCTCACAGCTGTACGTCGCCGGGCTCCTCGAGATCGACCGCGTGCGACAGGCGCGGCATGCGGTCGGAAAGTTCTTCTCGGCGCAGCGCGCGCGATACGGCAAGGGCCTGAGCGATCTCGGCTTCGAGCTGTACACCGGAAACGGCGGCTTCTACCACTGGGGCCGCCTACCCGGCGAGCTTACCGCCGACGCCTTCAACGAGCGACTGTTCGAGCACGACGCCGGCATCCTGCCGGGCCGACTGTGCGACATGGAAAGAAGGAAGGGCGCCGACTGTCCCCTCGAGCGCTTCATGCGGTTCTCGTTCGGGCCGCTCCAGCCCGACTCGTTCGACGGCGACATGGCGATCCTGGAGAAGTGCGTTTGACGTTGCGGCGGTGAGCTACGGAAGCTCCCTCAGCGCCTCGAGCAAACGATCGACCTCGTCCGCCGTGTTGTAGTGCAGCAACCCGACGCGGACCATGCCCTCCGGCTCGACGCCCAGTGCCTCGGTGACCGCCAGCGCGTAGTAGTTGCCGTGCCACACGAAGATCCCTCGATCTCCGAGATAGGCGGCGATCTCCTCGGGCGTGTGCCGGCCATGGGTGAACGCCACGGTGGGAACGCGGTGCTCGAACCGGGCCGGGTCCGCGATGCCCCACACGCGCGCGTCCGGAAGCTCGATCAGCCCCGAGACCAGCTTCGCAGCAAGGCCGCGCTCGTACTGCTGGATCGCTTCGAACGCCGCCAGTAGCGCGGCGCGGCGGTTCGTCGCGTAGGGGTCTTGACGCCGGCCGATACTCGCCAGGTAGTCGATGGCGGCGGTCGTCCCGGCGATGCCCTCGTGATTCTGAGTGCCGGTCATCCAGCGATCCGGCAGGGCGTCGGACGGTGGTCGCAGCTTGTAGGCCGGCAGACGCTCCAGAGCCCCGCGCTTGCCCCACAGCATCCCGACGTGCGGGCCGAAGAACTTGTAAGCCGAGCAGACGAGAAAGTCGCAGTCCCAGCTCTCGACATCGATCGGCGCGTGCGGGGCATAGTGCACGGCGTCGACAAACACCTCGGCGTCGACGTCGTGCGCCAGATCGACGATCTCCCGAATGGGCGTGCGTGTGCCCACGGCGTTGGATGCCGCGGTGACCGCGACGAGGCGGGTGCGGTCATTCAGACATGAGCGCAGGTCGCCCATGTCGAGCGTACAGTCCTGTCGACGGATCTCGACCTCGCGAACCGTGGCGCCGGCATCCTCGGCCGCCTGCACCCAGGGCGTAAAGTTGGCGTCGTGCTCGAGGCGGGTGACCACCAACTCGTCACCGGTCTTCAACGTCTTCGCGAATGCGCGCGCCAGCGCCAGCGTCAAGGTGGTCATGTTCGGGCCGAACGCGATCTGCGCAGGATCGCCGGCGCCGAGCAGATCGGCAACAGCGCGATGCCCTTCAGCCATGAGCTCGTCGGCCGCGCGGCTGGTCGCGAACATGCCGCCGCAGTTGGCGTTGGTCTCGAGCAGACAACGGGTGGACGCCTCGGCGACCTCGAGTGGTACCTGGCTGCCGGCGGGGCCGTCGAAGAACACGGCCGGGCGACCGCCGACCTCGAGGGCCAGCGCCGGGAAACGGCGACGGATCGATTCGACGTCGAAGCTCGTGCTCATGAGACTGCCGATGCTACAGCATTTCGACTCACTCCGGGCTCGAGTGATCGCCGGCGCCGGCGCCCGGGTTCTGGGTTATGCTTCCGCCCGACCATGGCGAGCCCCCCTCCTCCGCCGAGCCGCGATCCCGACATCGACGTCCACGATCCACGTGTCGCCGATGCCATTCATCGCTACTGGCGCACCAACGTCCGCATCATGGTCGCGTTGCTGCTGGTGTGGGCGGCGGCCGGGCTCGGTTGCGGTGTGCTGTTCGCGGACGCGCTCAACCGCTTCCGGTTCGGCGGTTTCCCGCTGGGTTTCTGGTTCGCGCAGCAGGGCAGCATCCTCGTGTTCGTGCTGCTGATCCTGGTCTACTGTCTCGCGCTTAATCGGCTGGACGCCGCGCACCACCGAGAGCTGGAGCGTATTCGGGCCGGCCGGTCGTGAGCATCAAGCTGTGGACCTTCCTGTTCGTCGGGGCGACCTTCGGGGCCTACCTGACCATCGCGTGGCTCAGCCGCGTGCGCGACACCAGCGGCTTCTACGTCGCAGGACGCGGGGTCCCCGCCACGGCCAACGGCATGGCGACGGCGGCCGACTGGATGAGCGCGGCG
>CAYSHI010000080.1:0-4074 GCA_964430745.1 uncultured Acidobacteriota bacterium
CGCCCGCCAGTCGGTCGTCCGCGAAGCCGACCAGACGGGCACCGGTCCCCGTTTGGTCGGCTTCGCGGACGATGATCAGCCTATTCACAGTTGTTCCCTGGCGACCGGAGGGCCTCGGGGTCCTTGCTCTGGACCTCTTGGCGTCCGCTGCCCAGATCGCGCACTCGCCCGTCGTCGCCGTAGACCCCTTCACGGCGGAGGATCTTGATGAGCCCGATGGCAAACACCTTCACATCGAGGAGTAAGGACCAGTTCTCGACGTACCAGAGGTCGAGCTCGATGCGTTCTTCCCAAGGGATCCGGTTGCGGCCGTGGATCCACGCCCAACCGGCCATCCCGGGCTTCATGTCGAGGCGTCGGAGCTGACGCGGGCTGTACCGTTCGACCTGGCTGGGCACCGTGGGCCGTGGCCCCACCAGACTCATGTCACCGCGAAGCACGTTGGCAACCTGCGGAATCTCGTCGAGGCTCCATTCGCGGAGAAAGCGGCCGAGCCTGGTGACCCGCGGATCCCACGCAGACGTTTCCAGGCCCTGGGCGTCGGCGTCGACCACCATGGTGCGAAACTTGTAGCAGCCGAACCGCCGGCCGCGGTGGCCGACGCGCCGATGAATAAAGAAGATCGGGCCTCCGTCGTCGAGCTTGATCGCCAAGGCCACCGCAACCATCACGGGCGAGAGCACGGCGAGGGCCACGGCGGCGACGACGATATCGACAGCCCGTTTGACCGTGAGCTTGAGGCGAATACTCATGCTCGAGGAGCCTCTCGCCGTTCGATCGTTGTGGCGCTTACTGCCGCGTCGTCGAAGACGAGCGCACACGCGGGCCCCGGTGGCTCCGGGGCCGCCGCCGACTGCGGCGTCACGACGCCCGCTTCCGGTGACAAGCGCCTGTATTGCAGCTTGACGCGGGCGAAGACCTCACGTTCGTCGAATCGCGCGCGCGCCAGCGATCGGCCCGCGGCGCCCATCGTCGCAGCGAGCTCGCGGTCGGCGACGGTTTTCAACAGCGCCTCTGCGAGCGCATCGGGGTCGCCCGGCGGAACGAGCAGGCCGTTGACACCGTCCTCGACCGCTTCGCGACATCCCCTGATGTCGGTGACCACCGAGGGTATCCCCATCGCCGACGCCTCCATCGGCGACCGCGGGAAACCCTCCCGGTAGGAGGGCAGCGCCAGGACGTCCATCAGGGCGTACGTCTCGGGCACCTCTTGCCTCCAGCCGGCGAAAACGCAGATGTCGTCGACACCGTGGCGCACAGCGATGGCCGGCGAGACGGCGTCGGATTTGTGCGAGTCGGTCTCCCCGACGATCAACAACCGCACATCGGGCACTACTCGTCGCACAGTCCTCATCGCCGCGAGGAGGTCAACGAAGCCCTTCTCGGCAACCAGACGACCAACGAAGCCGACCACCCGGCAGCGATCGGAGATCCCGAGCTGCCTTCGCAGCTCCCGCAACCGCGCCTCGCTGAGGCAACGACGGTCGAAGCGCTCGACGTCGATTCCGTTGCCCAGGTAGTAGGCCTTGTGCTTGTCGCAAATGCCTTCCCGGACCGCGGTTTCGAGGTCCTCCCGGCTCTGGAACAGGACGGCATCCGAGCAGCGCGCGGCTACTTTTTCCGCAGCGATGAAAAGGCGTCGCATCCATCGGTTCGTTCCCTCGTGGAAGTAGAAGCCGTGGATCGTGTTCACGACAACCGGTACGCCGGCCAGGCGTGCCGCAATCTGACCCAGCAAACCGGGCTTCGGCGTGTGTGTGTGCACGATGTCGAAGCTTTCCCGACGAAAGACCCGGTACAGGCGCCACAGGGCGCGCAGGTCCTGCAGCGGAGTGAACATCGACCGGCTCAAGGGCACCTCGACGTGCCGTACGCCTCGGGCCTCGACCGCCGCGACGTGGGGGCCCGGAGCGGAGGCGCCGACGACCTCGTAGCCTTCGGCGGCGATGCTGAGCATCTGGTTGAGCAGCAGGTGGCGCAACGACATGTCGATTGTCGTCACATGGCAGACCTTCGGTTTCACCACGTTCATCACGCGTGCCGGCGCCAACGATCGGCGACCCATTCCTCGAGCCAGAAGCGCTGGCCCAGGACCGGAGACAGGGAAACGGGGGCATCGTTGCGGATCGGAATCCGCGGCAGCCGGTGTGGCCGCCAATCGCGCGGATAGGCCTTGGCACCGCCGGCGACGACGGCGGTGCGATAGTGGCGTTGGACGAGCTCCTCCGTGCGAGCGTTCCACTGCGCCCGCGGGTAACAGAAGCTCTCGACCGAAACGCCCAAACGCTCCTCGAGGGTACGCTTGGATCTCAGCAGCTCGCGCTCGACATCCTCGTAACTCAGGCGACGGAGGTCGCGGTGGCAGCAGGTGTGCGAGCCGACCGTAACCAGGCCGCTGTCGACAAGCTCGCCGAGCTGCGCCCAGCTACAGGGGGGGAGATGGTCGGCGCCGGTCAGCGGCCCGTCCGAGGTGCCGTCGACGAAATCGGTGGGCACATAGAGAACGGCGGGAAACGAAAAGTCCCGAAGCACCGGAAAAACCGATTCGGAGAAGTTAGCGTACGCGTCATCGAAGGTGAGCACTACCCGGGGACGCGGCTCTCCAGCGGCCGGCGCCGGCTCGGTGAGGCCGCGCAGCCAGCCCACCGCCTCTTGCAGCGAGATGACCTCGGCAAAATCGGCCAGCTCTCGCATCTGCGCTACGAACGCAGCCGAAGACACGTCGACGCTCGAGCTCGTTCCGGCGCCGACGAGATGGTAGCCGAGAATCGTGACGCCCTCGTCGCTTTTCGGCACCAGCGGCTGCAAACGGCGGATTTGCTTCCTGACGGTCACCGAGATCATTCAGAAGAGCTCGAGGTCACCGAGGCTCAGTCGCCAGTTCCGGAGGTCGAAGACGTCCGACGCCGCCGGGCCCGCGGCCAGGGGCCGGGCACACAGCACCGGCCCGCGGCCGGGCACCGGAAGGAAGAAGGCGCGGCGCAGCGCAGACCGCGCCGCGGTGCCCGCCCCGGCCACGGCGAGCGCGTAGTCCGCGTCGCTTTGTCGGCAGAGGTTGCGGAGCAGCCTCGCCGCCTGGCCGATGTCGCCGGCGGACGCGACGAGGACCTCGGCAAGGCTCAGCTCACGCAATCCGGTCCGTTCCTTCAGCGAGAAGATCAGCGCGGCACCCGGGTGACGGTCGTCCCAGCTTGCCGAGTACGAGACGCCCGGAACGTCCCGGTAGCGCCACGCCAGATAGCGCGGAGAGCTCGACGTACTCAGCAGCGCGGCAGGAGCCCTCGCCTGCCCGCCCTCAGCACCCCGCGGCTCGCGATCGAGCCCGATGAACCGCTCGACGTCGACGTGGTTCAACAGATCGGCGACGGAGGGGAAGCCCGGCACCTGTCCGGCGTCGGTCGACGCCTTGGCGGTGCGCCGCAACAGCGTGGCAGCAATGCGTAGCGGGCTGCGCGCCCGCACCAGGAGAGGCGGGCGGCCGACGATGCGCCAGCCCATCTTGAGGTAGCCCGGTCGGCTGCGGTCGTTGGGCGTATTGAACACCAGCCCGACTCCTTCTTGTTCGCATTCGGCCAAGAGTCCGCGCGTCAACTTCGAGAAGATGCCGCGGCGCCGCCACTCGCGGTCGGTCGCCGTGTCGACCGCGCGGACGGCGCGGACCGTTCCGCCTTGCCACCGCAATTCCCAGCGCAGGAATGCCCGCAGACCGATGATCGCTCCTTCCGCCTCGGCCACGAGGCACGGCGATGAGCCGAACGGGTTCTGCTCGTGCTTCCAATCCCAGTAGGCCAAGTTGCCGGCGCGCGACTCGGAACCGAGGGCGCGGCGGAGCAACGACAGCACGTGTGGCACGTCCGATCGACTCATCGGGCGCACCTCGATGGCGTCGCCGAGCGGCGCCCCACTTCCGCCGCGCCGTCGTCCGACGTCGAGATCGTCAGGCGCGCACGTCGCCGTATCGCGCATTGGTCAGTGCCTCGCGTCGTTCATGGCGAAGGGATCGATCCCCGTCGAGGTTGACGTGTCGCGCAGGTCGCGCCTCCGCGCCCGTCGCGACCGCCTCATCGTCTCCGG
>CAYSHI010000081.1:0-7809 GCA_964430745.1 uncultured Acidobacteriota bacterium
ACCCGCACTTCACGCGAAGGGCAGTATCGAGATCACGCCCCTCCCGTCTACCTCCAACGCCCACACGCCCGGCTGCCACGTCGCATCGCGAGCCGACGAGCCGAGAACGCACAGCTATGCGCGCAGCGCGGACAGAGCTGCGACGAAACGGTCGACGTCCTGGTGGTTGTTGTAGTGGTGAAGCGATACGCGGATGCCCTCGCCGCGAGTCGAAACGAGGATTCCCTGCTCTCTCAGCCGCCCGACGGCGGCCGTCGGCTCCTCCGCCGCCGCGATGGTGATGCCCGAGAGGTGAGCTTCGTCACGGGTCGACAACACGCCGATACCTGCAACGTCGAGTCGCTCATGCAGATACCGGGTGAGCTCCACGATGCGCGCGCTGATGTTGCCGATGCCGATCTGCTCGATCAGGTCGAGCGAGGCGGAGAGCGCGAAGATGCCGGCAAACGGCGGGTGCCCCAGCTCGAGGGCGGCGGCGCTGTCGGCGAGATCGAGGCGGTCGTATGACAGCGCGTAGGGCTCCCGCGGGCTGCGCCAGCCTACCAGCGGAAACGTCTGCGGTTCGACGAAGCGGTCGCTGACACAGAGCGCCGCGATGCTGTAGCCCGCGTTCGCCCATTTGTAGCCGGAGAACGACAGGAAGTCGACACCACCCGCGGTCGCGTCGAGGGGAAAGGCTCCGATTCCCTGCGTGGCGTCGACAACGAAGGCCATGTCGCGCTCGCGGCACCACTTGCCGAGGCGGGCGATGTCGTTGCGGAAGCCGGACTTGTATTGCACGAAGCTCACGGCGAGTATCGCGGTTTCCGGCGACCATGTGGCCTCGAGCTCGGCTTCGCCGAGGGCGCCGTCGCCTCCCGTGGAGACGAAGTCGACGTCGTACCCGAGCTGAAGAAAGGGGAGTGTGCAGGAAGGAAACTCGTCCGCGACTGCCAACACGCGGCCGCGGCCACGCAACATGTGGGCAGCGATGCCGAGGCCGGCCGACGCATTTGCGGTGAAGGCGATGTTCCTGGCCGCCGTGTTGAGGAATCGCGCCAACTTCCCACGCGCCCGCTCGACCTGCTCGAGCCATTCGTCCCAATGAACGTCGCCGTCGCGTAACGATTGCTCGTAATATGCGCGCCCGGCCGCCGAGGAAGCCTCCGAGAGTGGGCCTCCACCGGCGGTGTTCAGGTAGACGCCTCGGTTGACGGCCGGAAACAGCTTACGTACCTCGTTCCAGTCCATGCGAGCCTCGTGCGTGGATACCGCGTCTTCGCCTCGGTTCGGTCGGTCAGGAACCGCCTCCTGCCGGGGTCGGGCAGCGAGAGGAAAACCACGCCATGATTACGTTCGAAGGTCAACGGATCACGGCGACGCCCTGGACCTCGAAGCGCCCGTTGCGCAGTAGCGGCCCCGAGCCGATGAAAGCCCGAGCCGGCCGATTCTCCTCGAAGTAAGTCGCGTAGATGGCGTTGAAGCGGTCGTAAAGGGTCAGGTCCGGGCAAAAGACCTGCACGCTGACCAGGTCATCCATGGTGAGGCCGACGTGCTCGAGGCGTTCCTTGACGTTGTCGAGCACCTGGCGGATCTCCGCGTCGACGTCGGTATGGGCATCTCCCGTGTCCGGGTCGACACCGATCGTGCCCGACAGGTAGACGGTGTTGCCCGCCACCACGAGGTGGCTGTAAGGGAGCTCATCCGTTCGTCCCGGCAGGTCGACATAACGGGGGCCCTGATTCTGCGGCGCGCCGATCGCGGCGAAAGTGAGCGTCAGCAGCAGCGCGCACGGGACGGCGACGAGAAAGGATCGTTTCATGGTTTTCCTCCGGTTGGACCACTCATCGAGACAAGGCAGTTTATCGGAAGACCTCGAGCCGGTTGCCGCGGCTGCGTGGTAAGCGGCTCCGTGGGCGCCCCGCACGATTGTCCGGGCTCCGCGCTATCCTCTCACCCGTCCACCGACCACCCGGGGACGGATCTCGCCCGGCGCGCGTCGTTGCGGAGCGTTGTGTCACCAACACCTGAGAGGAACGGCGGAGCGTCATGGCCTGGATTGGTGCCCTTTGCATCGGCTTGAGCCTTGGATTGCTGGGATCCGGAGGGTCCATCCTCACCGTGCCGGTGCTGGTCTTCGTGGTCGGCGAGGGGGAGAAGGTGGCCATCGCCGAATCGCTTGCCATCGTCGGCGCCATCGCTTTCGCCGGGTCCCTACCGTACGCGCGTCGAGGCCTGATCAATTGGCGCTCGGTGCTGCTGTTCGGCGTACCCGGCATGGCCGGAGCCTTTCTCGGAGCCGCTGCGTCGGGGTACCTCTCGGGCAGTACCCAGCTGGTGCTTTTCGGCTTCATCATGCTGGCGGCGGCGCTTCTGATGCTGCGTCCGCCGAAGGTGGGGGAGGTACTCGACGACACGGAGACGCGGGTCGCCTGGAAGATCGCGTCCGATGGGCTCATCGTCGGGGCGGTGACCGGGCTTGTGGGGGTCGGTGGCGGCTTCCTTATCGTGCCCGCGCTGGTTCTGCTCGGCGGCCTGGAGATTCACGTGGCCGTCGGCACCAGCTTGATGATCATCGCGCTGAAATCACTGACCGGGTTCGTCAAGTATCTCGACGTCCTGGCCACCCTCGACCTCGCCGTTGATTGGCGTCTCATCGGCATCTTCGCCCTCATCGGCACCATCGGCAGCATGGTGGGCAATTGGCTCGCCTCCCGCACGCCTCAGGCGCTTCTGCGACAGGCGTTCGGTGTTTTCCTGCTGGTGATGGCGGTGTTCGTGCTGTACTCCAACCTGGGCGCCCGTTCCGCCAGCGCGGAGCCTCGGGTCGAGACGGTCGGGATGGGCGAGATGACCTCCGGTCCGTCTCCGCAGGGCGAGTGGATCGAGCTCTTCAACGGCCGCGACCTGAGTCGCTGGACGCCGAAGGTCACCGGTTATGCGCTCGGTGACAACTTCGGTGACACGTTTCGCGTCGAGGACGGTCTCCTCAAAGTTGCCTACGATGGCTACGACACCTTCGACGGTCGCTTCGGGCATCTGTTCTACGAGGAGTCGTTCTCCCACTACTTCCTGCGGGTGGAGTATCGATTTGTCGGCGAGCAGGCGCCCGGAGGTCCGAGCTGGGCGTTGCGCAACAGCGGCGTCATGATCCACGGCGAGGCACCGGAGGCGATGGCAAGGGACCAGGACTTCCCGGTATCGATCGAGGTGCAGTTCCTCGGCGGCGACGGCACCGGCGAGCGGCGCACGGCGAACCTCTGCACGCCGGGCACCAACGTTGTGATGGACGAAGAGCTCATCACCCGACATTGCACCGAGTCGAGCTCGCGGACCTACCATCTCGATGAGTGGGTTGTCGTCGAAGTCGAGGTGAGGGGCGGCGAAGTTGTCCGCCACCTCATCGACGGAGAGGTCGTCCTCGAATACGGCGAGCCGCAACTCGACAATCGCGAGCAGCATTCGCACGACCTCGCCGCCGCCCGAGGCGGGCTCTTGCTCGAGGGTGGGTCGATCTCGTTGCAGTCCGAGAGTCACCCGATCGAGTTTCGGCGTGTCGCGCTTCGCCGATTGAGATAGCCGGGGCGGGCGTTTTCCACGGTCGCCGGAGCCACCGCTGCCCACGAGCGCCCGGCGGCTCGCCGCCGACTTCAGTGCGTCACGGTCGCGCTGATGATGGCCGGCATGATCGCAGCCACCATCACCGCCGCCTGCATCGCCTGAATCGCCTCTTTGGCCGCCTTTCCCATCGTTTCGCCGTTGATGACCTGCTCGATACGATCTTTCCGCGCCTCGAGCTCCTTCTTGTCGAACACTGCGGGCAGGATGCCGGCATGGTGCGCCAGCGATACCAGGACGACGGTGCGGGCGTCGACGTCGCGGGTGTCACTGAATATCGCTCGCCGCAGCCGCTCGGTGATCTCGTGCTCCGGCCGAGAGTCCGTCTCGGGATAGATCCGTCGCGTGAACACAAGCAGCACCTTGCCCTCGTCCTCGCGCAGGATACCGCGGTCGCACAGGCGCTCGGCGACGCGGTGCTTGAGCGCCTTGATGCCGGCGAATTTCTCCACCCAGTGTTGCAGCGGCTTCGGTTTCGACGCGCCGATCTTGCCCAGGCACTCATCGAGTAGAGGGGCGTCGAGAGATCGACGGTCGACCACCTCGGCGAACTTCTTGCGACCCGAGTCGTCGACCGCGATGCGGTTTCGGAGCACCAGCTCCGACAAGATCGCCCCGGCGATGCCGTATTGGTAGTTGGTCCCGGAGGCAATCGTTCCCTCGTCGTCCCGCATCGCAAGCAGCAGGATTTCCTCGTGAAGCGGTAACCGGTCTCGCGCGTCCATGCGAACTCCCTTGCAGTCGTTTCGGTGCATTCGATTCTATTGTGCCGGTCGGCGTCGCGATCTGCGCCGGAGCTCATGCGCGACGACATCACGTTGCACGCGGCGCGAGAGGCTGAGGTCGTTCCTTGCCTCTGCCCTGCGACGCCGGCTCCGGGGAGTTCTTCAGCACGCTGCCAAGACGGTATGGTGTAGGCCGTCGACGATCCGATCCCCAGGAGGCCGTTCATGAAGCCAACGCGCGTCGCCGTTCTACTCGCCTTCCTCGCCCTTTCTTCGTCCGTGATCCTGCTCGCCTCGCCACCCGCTGCGGCTACGCCGCCGGCGCCCCAGGGGCCGCAACTCAGCTCCGAGATGCTCGCCGGGCTGCGCCTGCGCAATATCGGCCCGGCTCTGATGAGCGGTCGCTTCGTCGACATCGAAGGGGTCGAGCAGGATCCCTTCATGTTCTACGTTGCCTCCGCCACCGGAGGCGTTTTTCGCACGCGAAACAACGGCGTCACCTGGGAAGCCGTGTTCGAGAACGAGGCGACGCACTCGGTGGGTGATATCGCCGTGTTTCAGCCCGACCCGGACATCATCTGGGTGGGCACCGGCGAGCGCGCCAACCGGCAGAGCTCCGGTTGGGGCGACGGCATCTACAAATCCACCGACGCCGGCGAATCCTGGACGAACATGGGATTGCGCGACACGCTGCACATCGGCCGCATCGTCACCCATCCGAGCGATCCGGACACGGTCTGGGTGGCGGCGCCGGGGCATCTCTGGGGACCCAACGAAGAGCGCGGCCTCTACAAGACCAGCGACGGCGGCCGCACCTGGGAGCGGCTGCTGTACATCGACGAGAACACCGGTGTGATCGACGTCGCGATTCATCCTTCGGATACCGACACCATCTGGGCGGCGGCATATCAGCGGCAGCGCAAGGCGTTCGGTTTCGATGGCGGCGGCCCCGGCGGCGGCCTCTACAAGTCGACCGACGGCGGCCGCACCTGGGATAAGCACAACGGCCGTGGCGAGTTGCCCGACGGCGACTACGGACGCATCGGTATCTCGATTTACGCCGGCGACCCGGACATCGTCTACGTGTCGATCGAGCAAGGCTACGAGTACTCGGCCTCGACGACCTACGACATCGTCGGTGGCGGGACCTACAGGACGCTGGACGGCGGAGAGACCTGGGAGTTCCGCAGCGATTGGAACCCGCGGCCGATGTACGCGTCGCAGCCCCTGGTCGACCCCACGAACCCCGAGCGCGTCTACATGCAGAACGCCTTCAGTGTCTCGGAGGACGGCGGGCTCACCTTTCGGCGCATCCCGCAAACGGTGCACGGCGACGACCGCTTCCTGTGGATCAACCCGACCGACTCGCGCCACATCATCAAGGCGTCGGACGGGGCGATCGGGATCTCCTTCGATCGGGGCGAGACCTGGCTGTTCGTCGAGTCTCTGCCGGTCAGCCAGTTCTATCGCGTAAACGTCGACATGAGCCATCCCTACAACGTCGTCGGCGGTCTGCAGGACAACGGTAGCTGGGTCGGCCCCAGCGCCACCTATCGCGCCGAGGGGATTCTCAACGAGGACTGGTACCGTACCGGCGGCGGCGACGGATTCTTCAACGTCGTCGATCCGAACGACCCCAACATCCTCTATAACGCCAGCCAGTACCTGGGGATGCAGAAGCTCGATCTCAGCAGCGGGCAGACCAAGACCATCCGCCCGGCCAACGACCAGGGCTACATGGGCGGGCGGCGCAACTGGACCGTGTGGGGGCAGGACAAGGCGACGCCGGTGCTGGGCAACAACATGGCGCCGGCCAACTGGGACGCGCCCATCGAGATGTCGCCGCACGACTCGAGCGTCATCTACGCCGGCACCAACGAGCTCTGGAAGAGCACCGACGGCGGGGAGTCGTGGACATCGCTGGGCGATCTCACCAGCCGCGTGGACCGCGCCGAGCTGCCGATCATGGGGCAGTACCCGACGCGCGAGACGCTGTCGCTGGACGACGGTGTGCCGTATTACCCGACGCTGACCTACGTCGCAGAGTCGCCGTTGCGTGTCGGATTGCTGTACGTCGGTGCGGACGACGGCATGTTCCATGTCTCGACGGACGGCGGCGAGACCTTCGCCAACGTCACCGACAGCTTTCCCGGGTTGCCTGAGAACGCCTGGGTCGGAGGCATCGAGCCGAGCGGCTTCGACGAAGGTACGGTGTACGCGGTGTTCGACAACCACCGTTCCGACGACTACGAGAACCACATCTACCAGTCGACGGACTACGGCCAGACCTGGGTCTCGATCGTCGGCAACATGCCGGCGCGCCGGGTGGCGCGCGCCATCAAAGAGGATCCGCGCAATCCCAACGTGCTGTACGTAGCGGCCGAGCTCGGCTTCTGGATTTCGATCGACGGCGGCGAACACTGGGTCGAGCTCAAGAACAACATGCCGACCTTGCCGTTCAACGATTTCGTCATCCACCCGCGCGACAACGACCTGGTGCTTGGCAGCCACGGCCGTGGCGTATGGATCCTCGACGACATCTCCGTCATCCAGGAGCTCACGCCGGAGGTGATGGCGACGCCCGCATACCTGTTCTCGATGAAGACCGCCGAGCAGGTGCGTCGCCAGAACACGATCTGCTGCCCCGGTGACAACATCTTCTACGGGCAGAACCCACGGCCCGGCGCCCTCATCGACTACTGGCTCCGCGACGCGACTGCGGACGTCAGCGTGAAGATCCTCGACGCGGCAGGTGAGCAGGTTCGAACGCTGGAAACGACACAGGATCAGGGCATCAATCGCATCTTCTGGGATCTGCGGCACGAGCGGTTCGGGCAAGTCGGTGGGGCAGGCGGTGGTCGCGGCGGCCGCGGGGGCGGACGGGGAGGCTTCGGTGGTGGCGGGGCGGGCCTGGCAGGCCCACTCGTCGTGCCCGGCACCTACACCGTGGTGATGGAGTCGGGTGGCGCCACCTTCGAGCAGCCGCTCGAGGTGATCGAGGACGTGCGTCTGAACGTCGGCGTGGGCGAACGCCGAGCGTGGACACGCACCCTCCTGCGCATCGGCGCGCTCTGGGAGGAGGCCGACGAGTTGACGCGCGAGGTCTCTGCCTTCGACCGCGAACTCGGCGACGATGCCGCGGCCGACACCGCCGCCGAGTCGGCGGAGCTGTCCCGCATCAGCAGCGAGCTACAGCGCCGCATCCGCTCGCTGTACGGCGGTGTTTCCGGTTGGGTCGGTGGCCCCACGGGCGACCAGCAGGCGCAAATGCAGTTCTTCAGCGAGCTCGTGGATGATTTGCGCCGGCGCTTCGATGCTCTGACCGGGGCGGCTTTGGAGTAGGCTTCGGGGAACCGAACGGTTGCCGCATGGCGCCGCACGCACGCCGGAGATGTCGTTGCCCGACAACAAGGCACAGTTCCCCGTCACGTTGCGCGTCAGCATGCACAACGTGACGGGAAACTTGGCTCTATCGTCGGGCAACGAC
>CAYSHI010000082.1:0-4382 GCA_964430745.1 uncultured Acidobacteriota bacterium
GAGCGGCTTCGCCGCGCTTGCGGATCGCAAACACACGCGAGAGGACAGCATCGAGATCTCGCCCCTCCCTCAGATCGGATGCGCCGGGTCGGACCTGCCACGTCCCGCCCCCGCCCGGCCGAGACTGACCCCGCGCCAACCGTGGAAAGTTGGAGGCGACTCGAAGGGAGAATTCTCCGGCGCCCGTAGGCGGCCGAGCGCGAGTGCATGAAGCAAGGCAGGACCCGTGCCGACACGCTGAACGCGCGGGCACCGGAGAATTCTCCCCCGAGCCGGAAGACGGTGGAGCCGGCTTTCGGGGGATGCCGAGGCCTCGACATCGTCTCGCCGCCTCTCCCTGAGTGGTTACTCCGTACTTGTTCGGCCGGGCGGAGGTGTCGGCGGGCAGCGGGCGTTCAGCGGGTCACGGAAGTAGCTGCTTACCTCGGGCACTCGCGCTCGGCCGCCTATGCTGCCCGCCGACACCTCCGGCGGACGGCGGTTGGTTCCATGGCTATCTCAGGGAGACAGGGTCGCCGGCCCGGGTGCGTTTGGGCGCAGAGCCTCGTCTTGACGGAAACTTGCAGAGGGTCGGGGCGGGACAGCGATGCCCTGTAGCGTGTACTGCGAACCGCAGACGCGGCGAAGCCGCTCAAGAACCCGCACCTCACGCCGAAGGGCATCGCTGTCCCGACCCGACCCGCCTAGCACCAAAGCCCCCGTCTACTCATCCTCGCCGCCCAAACCAACAGCGCGAAGAATTCGCAGCCGGCCAGAGCCGGTCAGCGCAGCTCGAAGCGCACCGTGAAGGTTCCGATCACCTCGACCGGCCGTCCATTGAGCATCGGCGGCGTGAACTGCCATCGGCTGACTGCGTCGAGCGCGGCTTCGTCGAGGCCTAGGCGGCAGCCGCGGAGAACCGTCGTGTCGATGATCCGGCCTGCACGGCCGATGACCGCCTCGAGAATGACCGTGCACTCGACGCGCGAGCGAATCGCGAGCTCCGGGTAGACCGGGTCGACGCGCTGCAGCAGTTGCGGTAGCTGGATGTCGAGCCCGGCGCGCACCCGCTCGGCCGTCGCCACCGGGGGCCGCGTCGGCAATCCGGCCTCGAAGTGCGTCCAGGCGGCCTCGGGACCTGTGCGGAAGTCGTGCACCACCTTGCTGACCAGCGGCTCCCTACGGTCCACCGTCGGTTCGGAGATGAGAGGCCGTGGGACCGTGCCCCGCACGCGCTCAGCCCCCTTCATCTGCGGCGGCGGCGGTAGCGGCACGGGCTGCAATACCCAGGGGGGCTCTTCAGGAGGAACCACCAGATCCGTGCTGGCGGGGCTCGGAAATACGACGAGGAACAACGCGAAATGGCAGGCGAGGGCCCCCATCGTCGCGAGCTTGAGTGGGCGCCGGTCCTCTTGAATGAAAAGGGCAGACACTGGGTCAGTGCGCCAAACACCGCTTCCGTCCTGCGCATCATGCGCGCGATGAACACGTCCCGATGCCTGCCCAACTCGTGATTGAAATGCAGCGATCGCGATCGACCCCAGCTCGCGGCCGCCCACGGTCAGAGCCGAAGGGGCGCCACCGCGGTCGCTTGCTTCGCGTATCCGTTCACCGAACATCACGGCCATGTCGGCGGCCCAGCGGCGCCGGATGTGAAACGGCAACGCCTTCAGCGCGAGCTCGTAGAGCTGCAGCAGCCGGCGCTCGAGTGCGGTTTGCCGATCGGTTCGGTGGTTCATGGCTCTAGCCTCCTGCTTCTGCCTCCCCTGAGGTGACGAAGCCCGCGCCTTCGCTCAGCAGGTGACGTTCGCGCGCGAGGTTCACGAGGCGCAACATCCGCTCCGTTTCGGCGCGCGCCACCTGACGACCCAGCGATGTGATGCGAAAGTACCTGCGTCGGGCGTCTTCGCTGGCATCCTCCGGGCTCCCGTCGATCTCCTCGATGAGCGCCTGCGAGTGGAGCTTGTCCATCGACAGGTACAACGAGCCGGTGCTCGGCTTGGTGCGTCCGTCGGTGTTGCGCTCCACCTCCTTGGCGATGGCGTAGCCGTGGCTTTCGCCGCGTGCCAGCGCCAGGAGGATCTGGAATGCCAATCGCGGTAGGGGAACGAGTGATTCCGGCTCGATGTCCGGCTCGTTGGAGACCGCGTCGATGTTTTTCTTGGAGCTCATATCTCAGCCGTTTTCGGTTTGTTCTCAATCGCGCTACGTCAACTATATTGAATGTAGCGGTAGTTGCGCAAGGTGAAATCTTCGGATACCTCCTGTACATGTAGACGTACGATAGGTCGTTTCGTCCACACGGCGGCGCGCTTGCACGCTGCGGATCCATGTGACGGGAGCGGCCGCGCGGCAGGACGGACAACTCCTTCCGCCAGACCGGGAGTCGCCATGCGCTCGATTCGAAACCGCACTTTGTTGATCGTTGTCGCGCTGCTCGTAGCCGCATCGAGCTCCACCTCCGCGTCACAATTCACGTCGTTCGAAGCCGCCATCGCGGCGTTCGATGCCGAGGTCGCCGCCGCTGTCGCCGAGGACGCCGGCGGGGCCGTCAGCGTGGCGGTCTTCGTCGGGGACGATGTGGTCTGGGCCAAGGGATACGGCTGGGCCGACATCGAGCGCCGGGTCGCGGCTACAGCCGAGACCATCGGCCGCACCGGCTCCATCTCGAAGTCCTTTACCGCGGTGCTGATGATGCAGCTCGCCGAGCGCGGCGTTCTCGACATCGACGACCCGGTGGCCGCCTACTTTCCCGAGTTCGCGGGGCTCGCGGAGCTACCCGATGGTGCGCCGCCCGTGACCTTCCGCATGCTGGCAAGCCACACCGCCGGGCTGGTCCGCGAACCCGAGTTGCGCGGAGCAGCGTCGGGTCCCATCTACGGATGGGAGGGGAAGATCCTGGAGTCGATTCCGCACACTCGCTTCCAGAGCGTTCCGATGTCGGAGTATTCCTACTCGAACATCGGGTACGGAATGCTGGGGCTGGCGAGCTCTCGAGCCGCGGGCGTGCCGTTCATGGAGCTTGTCCGAGACCTGATCTTCGAGCCGCTGGGAATGGGCAGCAGCACCTTCGTGGTCAACACACCGGAAATGGCCGGCCGCCTCTCGGTCGGCTACAGTCGCGATCGCGAGACCGGCGAGCTCAGCGCGGAGCAGGCCACTCGCGAGCACTTCGGGCGCGGCTACAAGGTGCCGAACGGAGGGATCTACTCGACGGTCCTGGACATGGCCAGATTCGCCGCCGCCATCATGGGGGTATCGCCGGTGGAGATCCTGTCGGCCGAGAGCCGGGAGCACATGCTGACACCGCGGCCACCGGCGCAGGCGTATGGCCTCGGGTTCCAGGTTCGCCGCCGGGAGGGCGTCACGACGATGGGGCACGGTGGCTCGGTGGCCGGCTACAACGCCGGACTGTCGTTCGAGCTCGACTCCAAGATCGGCGTGTCGATGTTGCGCACGACGAGCTACGACCCGCCGATAGAAGCTCTCCTACGCGCTCTGGTGGCGACGACGCGATAATCCGGCGCCGAACGAAAATCGCGAGGGGGGTCTTGCGATCCTCATTAGTGCTGGTAATCTTCCGGTTCTGGGGCGAGTTAGGGATTCGTAATGTACGAACTAATTCGCTGGTGTCGGGAGTCCTCGCGCCGTTTGCGATCGGTCATCCGAGCCGGCGGAGCCGGCGCCCCATCACCATCTCCGCCTATCGCGCAGCAGCGCGGTCGGCGTCGAGTTCTCGTGGTCTGCTCCAGCAACGCATGTCGTAGTCCGTTCGTTGCGCAAGCGCTGCAAACGTCGCTCGGCGATGGCGAGTGGCAGGTCGTGTCGGCCGGTACCGAAGCCGAAGAGGGCAAGGGGGTCTCCGCGTCGATTTGCGCCGTGGCCTCGGAGCACGGCGTCGACCTGCACCCGCATCGCTCGCGCAGGGTCACGCAGGACCTGGTCTCCACTGCCGATCTCGTTATCGTCATGTCGAACGAACAGGTCGGGACGATTCTGGAGCTCGAGCCCGGCGCCCGGCGAAGGATTCGCCTGCTCGGCGGTTTTCACCCCGTGCCTGACGCCTGGGAGGCGGCCAACAGCTCGCGGATGGCTCTCGTCGACAACGTTCAAGCCCCCGACCGGCAATCGGACGATCTCACCTGCGACCGTGATTGTTGCCGCGAGCTGCTGACCGGTGTCGCCAGGCTGTCTCGCTTCATCCAGCGACGCGAAGCTTCGCGCACCGGGCGCGACGGGCGATCGCCGCTGTCGACCCCGCCCTTGCGCACCGCACGGGCACGCTAGCTGTTAGTTCTCACAAGGTTGTTCATTGTGCCCGGCGACAGAGGATGGCGGGAGAGGGCTTTTATCAGGCAGGAACCTTGGTGCTAGGCGGGTCGGGGCGTGGCAGCGATGCCCTT
>CAYSHI010000083.1:0-4671 GCA_964430745.1 uncultured Acidobacteriota bacterium
CTCCACGATGCGTACGGCATCGCGATCGTCGCTGCTCCTTGAATCCACCTCGCTCCCGTCACCACAAAAGGCAACGAACTTCTGACTCAGGACACTAGAAGCCGAAGTGCTCCTTGACCCGGGCAACGATCTGCGGACCGGTCAAACGGTGGCAGGCCTCCGTCTCGGTCGCCGTCGCGCGGTGCAACGGCGAGCCGCTGACAACTTCGATGAGCTCGTAGCGGGCCCTCGCGGGACCGAAGGCAAAGATAGAGGTGGCCGGGCCGATACGGGCCAGGACCTCGTCGTAGTACGCGTGCAGCTGCAATCCGAAGCGGCGATCGAGCCCCGACTCCTTGATCACGTCCTGCGGGCCGTAGGGCGTCCCCGATCGTGCGCCGCCCGCGGGCCGAGCCCGTCCGTCGAGACCCGACTCCACCGTCTCCACGTCGACGGCGTCGTCCTGGAGAGTGACGATGGTGGCGTGGCGTTGATCGATCCAGACACCGACTTTGCGTGACTTCTCGGGCATCTTGCATGCCTCCCTACGCCCGACGCGACGGTCGCCACGCGGGCGACAAGTTGAGTGCCTACTCACAGGCTAGACTACGGACTCACCTGCCGGATACCGCGGAGCGCCGGAAATGCATCCCGTCGAACATCCAGACCTTCACATCACCGTGGGGCAAAGCGCCGACCCCGACGACGCCTTCATGGCGTGGGGGCTGGCCAGCGGAACGGTCGGTATCGAGGGCGCCACGGTGGAGTGCATCTTCGACGACATCCAGACGCTCAACCAGTGGGCGCTGGAGGGCCGCCTCGATCTCACGGCGCTATCGGCCGGAGCTTATCCCGCGGTGGCCGATCGTTACCGGATGCTCCGGGCCGGAGCCAGCTTCGGCGCGGACTACGGCCCCCTGGTCGTGGGCAGGGAGCCCGTCGACACACCCGGAGCCGAAGCGTTGGAAGGGCTTCGCATCGCCGTTCCGGGGTTGTTGACGACGGCGTACTTGCTCACACGAGCCTACGCCGGCGATCGATTCGAGGCGGTGCCGATGCGCTTCGATGTGATCATGGGCGCCGTGCTCGATGGCTCGGTCGACGCCGGACTCATCATTCACGAAGGCCAGCTCACATACCGGGGCCACGGTCTGCACGCGCTCTTCGAACCGGCGCGCGCCTGGTATCGGGAGACCGGGTTGCCGGTACCGCTGGGGATTGTCGCCGTGAAGCGCGGACTCGGGGAGAATCTCGCCGCCCGCGCGGCGGCCGCTTTCTCCTCCAGCGTCGAAGCGGCACGCTCCCACCCCGACGCCGCGTTGGCGTTCGCCGCCGAACACGGCCGTGGTATCGACGAGGCCGTGCTGAAGACGTTCGTCGATCAGTACGTCAACGACATCACCACCGACATGGGCGACCGCGGCATCGAAGCGTTGACCGAGCTTTATGCCCGGGCCGCCCGCGCCGGCCTTATCGAGGCCTCCCCGCCCCTCGACCTCATCTAGTCGCGGTGAGCGCGGCGAGTGCCTCGAGAGGGCCGTCCTCCGGCGAGACGTCGATCCGGGCGTCGATCAGTTTGCCTTCTTCGTCGATGACGAAATGGCTGCGGACGACTCCCATGAACGAGCGGCCCTGCCACGTCCTTTCGGCCCAGACGCCGTACGCCTCCGCGATGGCGTTGTCCTCGTCGACCAGGAGCGTGAACGGCAGCCCGTACTTGCCGCGAAACGCGGCGTGCGAGCTCTCGCTGTCCGGGCTGACCCCGAAGACGGCCGCGCCCTTGGCATCGAAATCCGCGTGGCTGTCGCGAAAACCGCAAGCCTGCGCGGTGCACCCGGGGGTATCGTCCGCGGGATAGAAATAGAGGACGACCTTGCGGCCGCGCAGGTCCTTCAGGCTGAAGGTCTCGCCGGTATCGGTGGTGGTGGTGAAGTCCGGGGCTGCATCGCCCACTGTCAGAGCGCTATCCATCAATCCGCCTCCGGCGGCCGATGGTCGAAAAGCCGCCGACTGACCACCAGTTTGCCCTCCACCGAACGTCGCTTGCGGTAGCCGAGGAGGTGAAACACTTCGAGCGCGAACCAACGCGCCAGGTGTGTATCGATAATGAGGGTGCCCTCGCGCTCGGGGTGCCGGCGGACACCCGGCAACCAGTGCAGCGCGCGGTCGAGGCCTAGCCGGCGCAATCCCGAAGAGAGGCGCAACCAGAACGAGTTGACGTCGCGGGCGATGAAGAACCCGTCGCTTCCCAGCCCCTGATAGAGCGGCAGGAGAATTCGCCCGCCCTCGGCGGCGTGGACCTCTCCAACGCGATCATGCGCCAGGAGCTGGCCGGCACGAATGTGCTGGAAGTTGGTGAATCCTTCTTCCATGGCGAATTCGTCGGCAGGCTCGATGGGATGCCGGTGCCGCACCTCCATGAATCCCGTAAGGTCCCGCGACACGCGCCTCAGGCGCTGCCGATAGGTGTCGATCTCCGGCACCTCGGATTCGCGCAGCAGGCCGGCGCTCACCAGCGCCAGCCAGACGACAGCCTCATGGTGATCGACCGAGGTCTCCGCGCGGTGCTGGCCGCCCTCCACACCGACCGTGATGTAGCCGAGATTGTTGACATACTCGAGGAGCGAGCCGTCGATCTGCTCCTCGAGTCCGAGGATCACGGGCACGCAGAACTTCTCCGCGAAGCGCCGATTGCGCAACGTGTCGCCGATACACACGAAAGGCTGACCGTCGGCGGAGCTCGTGTGCAGGTCGAGAAAATGCAGCTCACCGCCTGAGCGCTCGAAAAGCTCGTGGAGTGCGTCGAGAAGCTCGCGCAACTCGCGGTCTTCGTCGCTCAGGGTTTCGAGCTCGGTTTCCCGCGCGCGGCGAATGTTGTCCGGCGACCAGTGGCGGTTGAGGTCGTCCGAGAGGTAGCGCTCATCGGCCACCATGGCGCTGAGATTGCCGGCGAGGGCAACAAACTCGCCCCGGATCGGTAGCTGATGCTCCTCGAGAAGGCGCAGAATCCGTTGCAGCGCCAGCACGCCCGAAGGCTCGTCACCGTGCAGCGAACCGGTGCACACGAGCGTCGGGCCGGCCGTCTCGCCGCGCACGGCGCCGATGACGCGCTGTCGTCTTGCGCCCAGATCACGCGGCGTCATGACATGGGGGGATTGTTCTGCGGGGGATGTTGCGAGCACAGGTGCCTCTTACCGGCTATTTGGAAGCCCCGAGCGGGGTGCCCAACCTCGCGAGCGCGTTGGATACGTTCGCGAGGGCCCTTGCGTCTACCCGCGAATGATAGCCGAGACGGGCGAACCATGCCCGCTTGTTGTCTATAATGCCGCCCGGGCTTTTTCCACCACAACCGACTCAACGCCGGAGAACCTTCATGTCCTTCGTTTCAGTCTCTGTGTCCCGTCCGCTCTCGGCGGTCGCCGCGCGCTTCGCGATCGCGCTCGTCGCCATCACCGTGCTCGCCACCGCGTCGCTAACGGCGGCGTCGCAGTCGTCGCTGCCGGCGGCGGGCGACGACGCCATGGAGCGCCTCAACGCGTCGCCCCGGCACACCGAGTGGGTCGAGATCGAGTCGCACGGCGACCGCATCGATGCCTATGTCGTCTACCCGGAGCGCTCGGACAACGCCCCCGTCGTCGTCGTGATCCACGAGATCTACGGCCTCAACGACTGGGCCCGCGCGGTGGCCGACCAGATCGCCGCCGAGGGATTCATCGCTATCGCCCCCGACATGCTGTCGGGCAAGGGCCCCGACGGCGGCGGCTCTACCGGGCTCGAGCCTCAAGGCGCCGTCAGCCTGATGCGCACCCTGCAACCCGACGAGGTCACCCGTCGGATCGACATGAGCGTCGAGTACGCCACCTCGCAGCCGTCGGCGACGAAGAGCTTCGGCATCATCGGCTTTTGCTGGGGAGGCTCGACGAGCTTCGCCTACGCGAGCGCCCGCGAGGACCTCGGCGCCTCGGTCGTGTACTACGGTTCCTCCCCCGACGCCCAGGCGCTGCGCAACATCCAGGCGCCGGTGATGGGCTTTTACGGCGGCGACGATCAACGCGTCAACGCCACCATCGAGCCGGCGAAGGCCGAGATGGACCGTCTGGGCAAACACTACGAGCCGAACATCTACGAGGGAGCCGGCCACGGATTCCTGCGCGCCCAAAACGACAGAGAAGGCGCCAACATGACCGCCTCCGAGCAGGCCTGGCCTGCCACCATACAGTTCCTCAAGGCGGAGCTGGAATCGGGCTAGGAGGTGAGCGGCTGGCGCCGCGTGTGAGGTTCACGGGAGGGGCGTGATCTCGATACTGCCCTTCGCGTGAAGTGCGGGTCCTCGAGCGGCTTCGCCGCGCTTGCGGATCGCAAACACACGCGAGAGGACAGTATCGAGATCTCACCCCTCCCTCAGATCCGATGCGCCGAGTCGGACCTGCCACGTCCCGCATCTGCCCGGCCGAGACGACTCCCCGTGCCAACCATGGAACATCGGCGACGACTCGACGGGAGAATTCTCCGGCGCCCGTAGGCGGCCGAGCGCGAGTGCATGAAGCAATACAGGACCGGTGCAGACACGCTGAACGCGCGGGCACCGGAGAATTCTCCCCCGAGCCGGAAGACGGCGGAGCCGGCTTTCGGGGGATGCCGAGGCCGCGACATCGTCTCGCTGCCGGTGCCTGAGCAGTTACTCCCTACTGG
>CAYSHI010000084.1:0-4886 GCA_964430745.1 uncultured Acidobacteriota bacterium
ACAGGGCCCACGGCCCATCAAATTGGAGAAGAAGAGAATGCAACTCGTACGATTCGATCCCTTTCGCGACATCAGAACCATGCAGAGCCGCTTCGACCATCTTTTCGGCGAAGCCGTCGCACGCCAGGCTGCCAACGGCGACGACAAGCCGGTGCAGGCGCGCTGGCGCCCTTCCGTGGACGTGCACGAGAACGACACGGCGATCACCCTGCGTGCCGAGCTGCCCGGCCTCTCGCAGGACCAGGTCGAGCTCACCATCGACAAGGGTCGTTTGGCGATCAGAGGCGAGAAGCAACTCGAGAAGGAAGACACGGACGGCGACTACCGGCGCATCGAATCCGCCTACGGCTCCTTCCACCGCTCGTTCCCGCTGCCGGACACCGTCGATCAGAATGCCGTTGAGGCGCGCTTCGAGAACGGCGTCTTGTACATCGCGCTTCCCAAGATCGAAGAGGCGAAGCCGATCGCAGTGAAGATCAACTGACGCATGCGATGACTCGCTGAGCGGCTCGCATGCCGCTCGCCATCGCATCGAGCAGTCACCGGGACCCGTTCGGGGCTCGACGACATGCTCTCGAACCCGCGGCCGGGGAGATCCTCCCCGCCGCGGGTTCTTTCTTTCATCGAGGCGACGGACGACATCTCGGCGGCCGCGGACAACATGCCACGGTCGCGGACGGTACGCCCAGGGATATCGGCCTCTGTCGGTTTCCGCCTCGCGTTTCAGCCGCGACGAAGGTCCGGGTACGTGTGATCGAGGTGTCGGCTCAGCGCCTTATCGTGACCCGGGATGGGCTCGATGCCGGCCTCCTCGAGGCGCTCGCTCGTCAGCGCGGTGTAGGGGGCGCGGGTCGCCGGTGCGCCGAATTCCGCCGATGTCGTACGGGCCAGCAGATCGGGGCGACCGGCGTACCGGAAGACCGTCTCCGCGACCTCGTACCATGAAGCTGGCGTGCTTCCGGCCATGTGGAACAACCCCGACGCGCTGCTGCCGGCAAGCTGCCACAGCCCCTGGGCGAGATCGTCGGCACACGTCGGGCTCACGATCTGGTCGTCGACCACCCGCGTCGGCTCGCCGTCCAGCGCCCGTTGCAACATCCGCGCGACGAACGACTGCACAGCGGCTCCCGGGAGAGAACGGCCGTATACCGACGAGGTCCGCACGATGCTGTGGCGTGCATCCGCCGCCAACACGACGTGTTCGCCGGCGAGCTTGGACCTTGCGTACACGTTGAGCGGCGCCGGGCAGTCGCGCTCGCGAAACGGCGTGCGCTTCGCACCGCTGAACACGTAGTCCGTCGACAGATGAATAAGGCGAACGTCGCGGCGCCCGCAGGCCGCCGCCAAGTATCCCGGCCCCAGTGCGTTGACCGCGAACGCGGCGGAGGCAGCGGATTCGCACAGGTCCACGGGCTGGAAGACCGCCGCATTGATCACCACCTCGGGAAGGTACGCATCGAGCGCCGCGGCGACGGAGGCGGGATCCGTCACGTCGGCATGCGAGTGCGAAAGGGCAACGCACTCGCCCTCGGCCCCGGCGGCGGCGATTGCTCGCCCGACCTGGCCCTCGCCGCCGAATATCAGCACGCGACTCTGACTGCTCATGGTGCTTTCGCGCGGGCCCCTGACGGGGAGCACCTTGCAAGCCTCATCCCTGCCCTCGGGAGCTCTTCCGCCCTGTTAGCGAAACCGAAAACCGGCGCCGAAGAAGAACTGCCGGAAGTCGTCCGACAGCAGGTCGTCCGCGCCGGCGGTGATGAAGACACGGTCCCAGACATCGAACTGACCCGAGAACTTCAGGTGCGGGTCCGGGTTGCGGCCGAAATCCCAACCGTCCATGCGGAACCGCAGCCGGTCCGATGCGGTGAACCAGTCGATGCCGACACCCGCCTCGCTCTCCATCAGCCCGCCGCGAAACTGGAAGCTGTTGATACGCGCCGCCAGCAGCGCCGAGAACTTGAAATCGTCGTCACGCGTGGTGATGCGCTCGATGCCGACGCCGGTGACACCGCCGGTGTTGTCGAGCGTCTCGGTGATCACCGTGCTGACGATCGGCAGGCCGATGTTGTCGTTGACCAGCTCGACGATAAACGCACGGTCGTTGTTTGCGCCCAGGCCGATGCGGAAACCGAAGTAGTTCTTCGTAGCCTCGTCGGTGGCGTACCACTCGGATCGCAAGCTGAAGCTGAACTGCGTCTGGCCGGCACGGTTGAAGAAGGAGTCGAAGGCGGCCAGCGAGTCGTCGATCGTGTCGAGCGCATCGTTGACCTTGTCGATGGTGTCGGAGGTGTTGATAAGTTGCGAGGCCGTGCCGTCGCCGCTGTTGATCTTCTGCAGGATCTGCTCGAGCTGGGTCGCCGAGCGATCGAGGTTGGTAACGAGCTCGCGGACGTCGTCGACCGTTCCCGCGACGCGATCCTGATTCCCCGACACGAGTCCCGACGCCTCGGCGGCCAAGGTTCGGTAGTCCTCGATCATCGCCGGCAACGAGTCGGCCAGCGTCTCTGTGAGCTGCTCGACGTTGTTCAAGCTCGCCTCGACGGCGTCGCGGTTGCCGGCCGCGATCGCACCAAGGTCGCGCGTGAGCGCCTCCATGTTGTCGAGAATGGCCTGCATTCGCGTCTCACCGGCCTCGCCGCCGAAAACGTTGCTGAGCGCGTTGGTCATCTCCTGGGCGTCGCCCGCGATGTCGTTCATGACCGCCACCATCTGGTCGATCGACACCGCCGCGCCCGCCTGGATGGTGCCGCCGTCCGTCACCAGGGGCCCTCCGGGAGTGCCCGCGGTGACTTCGAGGTACTTCTCACCCAGCAGACCCAGCGAGGCTACCGACGCCGTGCCGTCGGCTCGTAGGGGGACGCCGTTGTTTATTCGCAGCACGACCTCCGCCTGGCCGTTCTCCGTCAAATTGATGGCCTCGACACGCCCGACGAGGACACCCGCGAGCCGCACGGGCGCGTCGATGCCCAGACCGGCGATGGAATCGAAGAGCACGCGCACGCGGTACACGTCCGTGGAGGTCCCGAAAAGGCTGGAAGTGTCGTCCATCTGCAGGATGAAGACGCCCCCCACGGCGATGGCGATCAATACGACGGCACCGACTTTGAGTTCTGTGCTCATGATCTGGCTCCCTCAGCTACCTCGTCGTGATGGGCCCTTCCGCCCGCCCATGGATGAACTGCTGGATCACCGGGTTGTCGCTGTTTTGAATCTCATTCGGAGTCCCCACCTCTTCGATCCGACCGTCATAAAGCATGGCGATGCGGTCGGCGATCTTGTACGCCGAGATCATGTCGTGGGTGATCGAGACCGAGGTGACGTGCAGACGCTCCTGCAAGTCGAGAATGAGATCGTTGATCTGGTCGGCGAGGATCGGGTCGAGCCCGGTCGTCGGCTCGTCGTACAACATGATTCGCGGGCCCAGAGCGATGGCGCGAGCGAGACCGGCGCGCTTCTTCATGCCGCCGGATAGCTCGGCCGGCCATTTGTCCTGAACACCGGCCAGCCCCACCATGGCAAGCACTTCCTCGACCCGATCGGCGATCTCTGCTTCCGTCATCTTGGTGTGTTGGCGCAACGAAAAGGCCACGTTGTCGGCGACGTTCATCGAGTCGAACAGCGCAGCGTACTGGAAGAGCATGCCCATACTGCGACGCATCGCGCCGAGCTCGGGACGTTTGAGATCAGCGACCACCTCGCCGTCGACGGTCACCTTTCCGGCGTCCGGGCGCAGCAACCCGATGATGTGCTTGATGAGCACGCTCTTGCCGATGCCGCTGCCGCCGATGACCACCATCGACTCTCCCTTGGCGATCGACAGGTTCGTCCCCCGAAGAACCTCGAGACTACCGAAGGCCTTGCACAGCCCATCGACCGTGATCAGCGGCTCACCATCGCGGACGCCCGCCGAAAACGCATCCTCCTGCGTGGCGGCGGCACGGGCGCCCTCGCCATCCTCGGCGACCTGAGCCAGGTCGTCGACCGTTTGCGTCTCGTCGGCGTCGATCATCATTCGAGCAGGAGCTTGGTGAGAAAGAAATTCGAAATCAAGATCGCCATGCTGCCGCTAACGACCGCGCGCGTGGTCGCGCGGCCGACGCCCTGAGCGCCTCCGCTCGTATTGAAGCCGTTCTGGCAACCGAAAAGGGCGATCAGGAGTCCGAAGACGGCCGACTTGATGAGGCCGCTGGTGACGTCGTTGAACGTGAGGATCTGCCAGATACCGTCCCAGTAGGTCGAGGGGCCGGAGCCATAGAGGTTGATGACCACGAGCGAGCCGCCCCAGAGGCCCAGGATGTCGCCGATAAGAACGGTCACCGGGAGCATCACCGCCGCGGCGATGATCCGCGGCACGACCAGATACTCGACCGGGTCCACCGCCATCGTGCGGAGAGCGTCGACTTGCTCGGTTACCACCATGGTGCCGATCTCCGCGGCCATTGCCGATCCCGCGCGCCCGGAGACCATCAGGGACGCAAGCACCGGAACCATTTCACGGGTGATCGCCAGGGCAACGACGGGCCCGACGAAGCTCGTTGTGCCGTAGCGTTCGAACCCCTGCCATATCTGCAGCGCGAAGACAGCACCCGAGAAGATCGCCGTGACAACGATGATCGGCAACGAGCGCACCCCGACATCGAGCATCTGCTCGAAGACCGCGTGGACATAGTACGGCCGACGCCGCAACGTCATGATGCTCTTGACCAGCAGCGTCGCCGAGCGACCCGCCTCCTCGAGAACGTTGACGACGAAGCCGCCGATCCCTTCGACCAGCCCTCTCACCGCGGCGCGTCCACGTAGCGGCGAGGATTGCGGGGCCCCACGCGGCAGAGGAGCTCGGGGGCGATCGAGCCGGCACGCCGGGCCAACTCCCGGGCGTCGATCGA
>CAYSHI010000085.1:0-10761 GCA_964430745.1 uncultured Acidobacteriota bacterium
GCCATCGCGCCCTCACATTCCTTGTCGTCAGCACGATTCTGCGCTATTCCTGAGGGCGGTTCTTCGATGTCCACCAACCTTGGAAGGTGTCCATGTCCCGCTCCACCCGAGCTTCGTTTCCCTGTGTCGCAACCGTTCTCACGGCGCTCACGCTGCTGCTCGGCATGGCCGGCGCTGCGGCCGCTCCCGCCAGCATCGCCGCCGCGCAGCAGGGCATCTCGATTGATCACCTCGAGCAACTGAGCTTCCGGCACATCGGCCCGGTGGGAAACCGGGTCGCCGCGGTCGCCGGGATTCCCGGCGATTCGCTGACCTACTACGCCGGCGCCGCATCAGGCGGCATCTGGAAAACCGAGGACGGCGGCATCACCTGGGAGCCAATCTTCGACGACCAGCAGGCCCACGCGATCGGCGCGCTCGAAGTGGCGCTGTCGGATTCTCAGGTCGTCTGGGCGGGAACGGGCGAGCCCCATATTCGCTCCAACGTGTCGATCGGCGACGGTGTCTACAGGTCGACCGACGGCGGCGACCACTGGCAGAACATGGGGCTCGAAGCGACGGGCCGCATCTCCGACATTGTCATTCACCCGACGAACCCCGATATCGTCTACGTGGCGGCCCTGGGGCACGGCCACAGCCCGCAACCGGAGCGCGGGATCTTCCGCACGATGGACGGCGGGGCGAGCTGGGAACACCTGCTGTTCGTTGACGAGAACACGGGCTCTTCGAGCCTGGTCATGGATCCGAACAATCCCCGCATCCTGTTCGCCGGCATGTGGCAGGTCGCGATCAACACCTGGAACCGCGAGAGCGGCGGCCCCGGCAGCGGCATCTACATGTCCCGTGACGCCGGCGATACCTGGACCGAGCTGGAGGGCAACGGGCTTCCGACGCTGCCGTTCGGCAAGGTCGGCCTGTGCATGACACCGGCCGACTCCAATCGCATCTACGCACTCATCGAGACCGGCGACGGCGTGCCCTGGCACGGGCAGGAGACCGAGAGTGGCGAGCTGTGGCGCTCGGATGACGGCGGCGACACCTGGCTGCTCGCTACCCACGACCGCCAATTCGGCGGCCGCACCGCCTATTACAACACCTGCGCCGTGTCGCCCGACGATCCCGACGACGCTTACTTTCTCAGCGCCTCCTTCGTGCACTCGATCGACGGGGGCCGCTCGCAGGCGGCCGGGGCCGGGCGCGGCCCGGGCGGCGACAACCACGACATGTGGATCGACCCCACCGACGGCGACCACATGATCGTCGGCAACGACGGCGCCTTCGCGATCTCGCAGAACCGCGGCAGGACATGGAACCGCATCCAGCTGCCGATCGCGCAGATGTACCACGTCACCGCCGACAACAGCATTCCGTACTACGTGATGGGCAATCGGCAGGACGGGCCGTCCACACGTGGGCCGAGCAACAGCCGCACGGGCGGGTTTGGTGGCGGCGGCATCCCGCGCGGCATGTGGCACTCGGTGGGCGGCGGCGAGAGCGGCTTCGCCACACCCGACCCCGAAGACCCGAACATCATCTGGTCGAGCACCTCGGGATTGGGAGCGGCCGCCGGCATCGTGGTCCGCTACAACGAGCAAACGCGGCAATTCCGCCAGGTCGAGGTGTGGCCGCAAAGCACCCTGGGATGGCCGGCCGCTGACCTCAAGTACCGCTTCCAGTGGACCTTCCCCATCAAGATCTCGCCGCACGACCACAACACCGTGTACGCCACCAGCCAGGTCGTGCACCGCACCACAAACGGTGGGCAGAGCTGGGAAGTAATCAGCCCCGACCTGACCACCAACGACAAGTCCAGGCAGGGCATCTCGGGCGGTCTCACGCCCGACAACCTCGGGGTCGAGTATTGCTGCGTGATCTATGCCTTCGACGAATCGCCGGTACAGGCCGGCGTCCTGTACGCCGGCTCCAATGACGGGCTGGTACAGGTCAGCCGCGACAATGGCGCCAACTGGGCCGACGTCACCGGCAATATTCCCGACCTACCTCCCGACGGCGTCGTGCGTGGACTCGACGCCTCCAAGTGGGACGCGGGCAAGGCCTACCTGGCGATCGAGTTCCACCAGGTCGGCAACTTCGCACCCTACCTCTACAAGACCGAGGACTACGGCGAGAGCTGGACCAAGATCACCGAGGGGATCGCCGACAGCCCGCTGAGCTACACGCGGAGCATCCTGGAAGATCCGGTTCGGCCGGGCCTGCTCTACGCCGGAACCGAGAACGCCCTCTACGTCTCGTTCGACGACGGCGCCCGCTGGGAATCGCTGATGACCAACCTCCCGCCGACGCCGATGTACGGGCTCGTCGTGCAGGAGCATTTCAACGACCTGGTGGTGGGCACCTATGGCCGTGGCTTCTGGATTCTCGATGACATTACGCCGCTACAGCAGCTCACCCCGGAGGTGGCGGCCTCGGAGGCGCACTTGTTCGCGCCGCGGCAAGCCTATCGGTTCCACAACCGCACCTCGCCCATGACCCCGAGCAGTGACCCGACAGCGGGCACGAACCCGCCCTACGGCGCCTCGATCAATTACTGGTTGCGCGACGAACCGTCCGGCAACGTGACCATTCGCATCGCCAACGCCGACGGCGACACACTGCGAACCATGAATGGTTCCCGCTCACCCGGCATCAACCGCGTCTGGTGGAATCTGCGGGGCGCGCAGCACGGGCAGATCCGCCTGCGCAACAAGCCGCTGTACGCCAACTGGGTCGACATGGGCCCGGAAGGATGGCGGTCCGGCGGCAACGGCATCACCATCCTGCAACCCCCCGGCAACTACACGGTCACGCTCGAGGTCGACGGCCGGACCTACGAGCAACAGGTCGAGGTCTTGAAGGATCCGAGCTCCGAGGGCAGCGAGACTGATATCGCCGCGCAGATCGCGATGTTGCGCGAGCTACAGGACGACCTCGTAGCGGCAGCGAGCGTTGTCGAGCAAATAGAGTGGATCCGCCGGCAGCTCGCGGACCTCGAGGATGTGATGGAGGCACAAGGACAACCCGATGTCGTCGCCGCCGCGGGCGAGCTGGCCGGCACGTTCGTGCAGCTCGAGGAAGAATTGATGCAGCTTCGCGCCACCGGCCGCGGCCAGGACACGTTTCGCTGGCCGGCGCGGCTGGCGCGGCAGATCAGTTACCTGGCCGGCACCGTGGCCACGGCTGATTTTCCGCCCAACGACCAGCAGCGGGAAGTGCACCAGATCCTGAAGCAACAGTTGAGCGACAATCAGGCAGCGCTGCAGGCGCTATTGTCGAACGACCTGCCGGCTTTCAACCGCATGCTCGAGCAGCGCAATATCGCCCCGATCAGCGGCCGGCGGTAGAGGGCCCGGGGAGCTCTGAAGCCTCCAGGTCGAGATCGTTTCGACGAGTTGACTCCGATACCGCCCCGATCGCACACTCGCTACCGGCTTGTCGGGCCGTTCAACTAATAATCCCAGCCCACACCGATGCGGAACACGCGCGGCGGCACCAGGTCGAAGACTCGCTCGAAGTTGACCCCCGAGATGTTGCCCTGCCGGGTGACGGCGTTGGTGTTGAACAGATTGAAGACGTCGGCGTAGATGTGGAGCAGCCCGTAGCGGCCGAGCGTGAAGCGTTTCTCGGCTCGCACGTCGACCATGTTCAGGGTGTCGAGGCGCTCGCCGCCGATTGTGTCCTCGCCGGGAGGGGCGACTCGCACCCTTACCCGGTTCTGGTTCAACCCCTCCACGTCGCGAGAGCGAAAATCGGCGACTCGAGTCAGCGGAGCGCCGCTCTCGAGACGCCAGAAGACCCCGAGGTTGACGCCGACGGGCTCCGCGAACACGTAGTTGCCGGTGACCTTCACCAGGTGGGTGCGGTCCCAGGGCGACAGGCCGGCACGATTGACGTCGTTGTTGGGATTGTCGAGCGCACCGCCGAAGATCGTGTTGGAGCGTTGGCCGGAGTAGCTCTCGGCGCGGCCGATGTCCCACGAGGCCAGCATCTGCCAGTTTTGCGACCAGCGCTTCTGCACCACCAACGAGACCCCGTTGTAGCGGTCGAAGGTGTCGAAACCGAAGCGCGCCGGGTTGCTGATCATGAAGCGTGCGCGGCCGAAGGCCTCCGGATCGAGGGAGTAGATCGTCAGGTCGCCTCCGTCGTCGGGCGTGCCGAGAACACCGTCGGGCCCCGGGTCGGTGACCCCGATCGGCGTGAAAGGGTCGGCGACGCCGAGTGATTCAGCCAGCGGCCCCCACGGGTTGCCGACGTTGATGTCGTCGAGGTGGTTGTTCCCGCTCCGGTGGATGTAGGTGGCGGAGAACAAGAGGTCTCCGCGAACCTGCCGCTCGATCCCGACGGTGAGCTCCTGCGAGGTCGGTGATTCGAACTCCGGATCGATCGCAGTTGTAGAGCTTTGGAACACGCGCCTCTGCAGAACGGCCTGTTCGCCGCTCTGAAAGACCAGATCGCCGTTGGCATCATCCCAGGTCCAAACCTCGAAACCGTGCGTATTCGGGTTGATCAGCAGCGGCCACTGCACCCCCTGCTGGAAGGAATAGCGGGCGTAGCTTCCCTGCACGGCCGTCGTGCCGTCGCCGAGCAGGTCGTAGACCGCCGAGATGCGCGGCACCCAGGTGCTCCAATCGGTCGCCGGGTCGACGGCGGGAATCGCCTCCTCCTGGAAATCCGGGCCCAGCTCGGGCCAGTGCGATTCGGCGCGAATCTGCGCCGGGCTCGCCGACGTGGTGCGATCGTAGCGAACACCGATGCTGACCGTGAGCCGGTCGTCGATCATCCACGCATCGCGGGCGAAGAACGAGTATTCCTTGCCGTCCAGCGTCAGCGCGCGCGGAGGGGCGACGGAGAAGACGTCCTCGGCGGTCGAATTGCTCAAATGAACGGAGTCCGCCTCGTCGCCGACCACGAACTGGCGTACCCCGAAGGGCATGCGCCCGGGCTGGAAGGCCTCGGTGTCGGCGAACGTGGCCCCCGCCCTGATGTCGTGGCCTTGCCCCGCAATCGACAGGTAGTGCGTCAGGTTACCGCCGAGCTGCGTGCGGCTGCGCTGAATGAGGCTCTCCCACTCGGGCCAGCCGCTGAAGGTGAAATCCGCGGAATCGATCGTCGGCGGCCTGTCGACGAACTCGGGGTGCGGGTGGACGCTGCCCGGGTGTTTCGCTTCGGCGCGGTCGTCGTGGTCGATGCGAGAAAAGCGCACCTCGGCGAATGTCTCCGCCCCCAGCGCCCCCTGGTACTCGACCTGGGGCACGTCGATAAACGCATCTTCGAAGGGAACGTGTGCGGGCGGCCGCCGGGAGCCGGCCAGTGCGTTGTCTTCGAAGCGCCGATTGGTGAAATAGCGTAGCTGCAGGCGATGGTCGTCGGCGAGCTTCACGGAGCCGTTGAGAGTCCAGTTGTCGAGCTCGGTGTGGTTGTCCTCGTCGGGGGGTACGCCGACGATCAGCCGATCGTGCCGCAAGGTGTAGTAGTCGACGAAGAACCATGCGCGATCGCGAACGATCGGCCCGCCCACCTGCAGGTCGATCTCGCGCAGGAACTTGTTCGGGTTGCCCTCCTCGGCGCCGCGATCCTGGAGCTCCTCGTCGACGTTGCGGGCCACGAAGCTCTCGTTTTCGTAAAAGAACTTCCCGCCGCCACCCCAGTCGTTGCTGCCGCTCTTGGTCACCATGTTGATCGAGACGCCGGGCACCTGCGTCTCGATGTGGTGAGCGCCCGTGGAAACCGATACCTCCTCAAACGAGTAGATCGAGTAGTACATCAGCGAGCGGCCCACATCCGTGTTGTCGGTTACGTCGGAGCCGTTCAGGTTGTAGGTGTTTTGATCGAAGCCGACGCCGCGGACCGAGAACTCGGGCTCGCCCGTGGCGTCCGTGCCGCCGGGATCGAAACCCCCGATCACGACGCCGGGTATGTGGGCGAGAATGCCCTCCCACAGTCCGGCTGCGGTCGGTGCCTCCTCGATCAATTGCGAGCCGTAGTTCACGCCGACCCACGCCCTTGTGAGGTCGATCATCGGGCTTTCGCCCTGCACGACGACGGTCTCGTCGACGGATCCGGGCGTCAGGGCGATCTCGATCGTCAGCGTCCGGCCGGCCGATACCCGAAGCCCTTCCCGGGAGACGGTCCGCCAGCCGTCTCGGGACACGGTGGCCTCGTGGACGCCGGGGTCGAGGCTCGGAAAGCGAATCGTTCCGGAGGCGTTTGTCTGCCCGGAGTGGGAGCCAAGAGCGCCCCCGAGGACGATACGGGCGCCGGCCACCGGCCCACCCGACGGATCGAGCACCCGCAAAACGATCGCACCCGCCTCACGCGACTGGGCGTCGGCGGGGGTCGCAATCAGCAGGATGACACCGAGTGCGAGCAACCCACAGGGCGACAGCGGGAAAGTGCGGGCGTTCCGTCCACGGGCCATGACAAACCGACCCTTCCGTTGCCGAAGACCACACGCCGGGGCCAGCTTGCAGCCCCGACGTGACCGACCTAGCCGCGATCATCAGGGCGGATTCACGTTATTCACTAGCCCCCGCGCCCGTCAAGGGTGGGGATCGGCTTGCTCGGGCGCTACGACCTAGGAACCGCCCTGCGGTACGGTGAACTTCGTGAAGTCGATCGACAAGGCGAACGAAAAGGCATCGCACTGGACTTCGCTCGCAGGCGAGTTGAGGCGGAACTCGTCACCCGACCCCTGCTGCGTCTGCAGGTTTACGACCGGGGGGTCCTCCGAGCCTCCGAAGGACAGGATGGTCAGCGGGTTATTGCTGCTGATCACGAATGACTCCGGGCCATTCTGGTTGCTCGGGTCCACGTCGTGCCGGAACATCAGGTCGATGGTCGCCGTCTTGTCCTTCTTCTTGAAAAGCGAAGAGGTGCTGATGCGGGGGACACCGTCGTCGCTGGTGTCGACCTCGAGCGAACAGGAACCGTCTCCATCGTTCCCGAGTTGCAGCTCGTAGCAGGCGCAACCTTCCCCGCCCACATCCGGATCGTAGTTGGGGTCGTAGGGAAACTCCAACATGTAGGTGCGGGGAGTGATGCCCAAGTCATCGGCGCAGTCGTAAAACAGGACGTGTTCGGTGTCGTTGGCGCCGCGGTCGAGGTGACTCCAAGTACCCCCATTGCTTACGAACCGTGCCGTCACACAGGGGTCCCCGCCGTCTAGAATTCGCCTGTCGGTGTAGCTGAACGGTGAAGACCCCACCCCGTCGGAGAGAATGCGGCCCGTGCCGGGATTGGCGGTGACGTCGTGGATGACGAACTGCAAGACGTCGACCGTCGACGGTTTGCCGCCCCCTCCGGGTTTCTTGCCCCTCGGGTTCTGGAAAGCCGAGGCATCGTCGACCCCGATCAAGGCGGCGGACACGAAGAGAACCGTCACAACGAGGCACAAGACCGAGATTCGAGATCTCATGGTCCCTCCCATCTGCGGTGCGGGCGCAGAGCCCACGTGAGACAAAGGCACCCCTCGCCTACTCCTTGACGGCTCGTTCGGGGCGCGGTTACGCTCCTGGTAAAACCTGATAAAGAAGTCGGATTTCTTGCAGCAAAAATAACGATTTGCTGCGGTCGTTGCGTGAGCTTCAGGTGAGGAAATCGTGAAGCCTTCGAACGGCGTGTATCTAGCGTTCGGACCGTTCCGGTTCGATCCGGTGAGCGGCCTGCTCTTCGAGGAGGGCGTGGAGGTAGCGCTGCCGCCCCGCGCCTCGGCCCTGCTTGCGGGCCTGCTGGAGTCCCCGGGTGAGATGGTCTCGAAGGAAGAGCTGATCGAGGCGGTCTGGGGCGACACGGCGGTCTCCGACCAGTCGCTCACCGAGGCCATCAAGCTGCTGCGTCAGGCCCTTCACGACGATCCGAAGAACCCTGTCTATATCCACACACTGCGTGGCCGCGGCTATCGCTTCATCGCAGAGGTGTCGACCGTCCCGAGGAATGGGGCGATCCCGGAGAATGGGCGAGCCCTGGAGAATGAGGCGGTTGCCGAGAAGGAGTTGGCTCCAACTCTGATCGACGTCGGCTCGGCGCGACGCGCGAGCCTGCGGCGTTGGACGCGCCGCCTCGCCCTCGGCACTGCGGCCCTGGTGATCGTCGCCGTCGGCGGCACGCTCCTTGTGTGGACCTGGTTGACACAAAACACGGATCGACTCGCCCGGCTCGAGCAGCTCGTGGCTACGCTCTTGGGCTCGGGAATTCAGGCGAACCTCGTCTGGCGGGGCGACGCCGAGTTCAGTGGCTCGGTGTCGCCCGACGGCGGGTACATCGCCTATGTGTCGCCCGGCGAATCGCCGCAGCTCTGGCTTCGCGAAAGAACGACGGGAGGGAGGATCCAGCTCACGCGACACGAGTGGCCGCTCACCGTTCATCGCGACGGCCGCGCCGTCTTCTCGCGCGACGGGCAGAGGATCGCCTACGTCGTTTGGGATTGGGCTACAGAAGTCGCCGAGATGCACGTGCGGACGCTCGAGGATGTCACCGCTGCCGGCGACTCGTTGGCGATCGCCGATACCGGCTCGAACGGGGATTCGGCGCCGTCGAACGGTGATCCCGACGCACCCGGAGGCGACGAAATCTCGGGCGATGTGGATCACCGCGTCATCTTTCGCGGCGAAGAAGGCGAGTTCGTCGTGGCTCACGACTGGACCCTCGACGGAAGGTCGGTCTTCGCGGCACTCAAGACCGACGCCGGCGTGGAGATCGTCCGAATCTCGGCCGAGCGCGGCCTCGAAGCCGCTCCCCCCTATCCGATCACGGCTCTCGCAGGTGACGAGGACCCCTACTCCAACGGGCCACGAAAGATATCCCTGTCCCCGGACGGCCTGACCATCGCTTACGACGTCGCGCAGCTCGACGGCAGCGGGTATCGGGATATTCACACGCTGTCTCTCGTCGACTGGACCAAAGAGGTGGTCGTCGAGCACCCGTGGAACGACCATTCACCGCTCTGGACCCCCGACGGCGGACGACTGCTCTTCGTGAGCAACCGCGAGGGCAACTACCGCCTCTGGACCGTGCCGTTCGCCAACGGCCAAGCCGCCGAACCCGCTGCCGACCTAAAGACGCCGGGACACGGCTGGAACGTGCGCCCGCTCGGCCTGACGACAGACGGCTCGCTCTACTACGGCTCCGGCGCCGATCTCCTGGGCAAGGACATCTGGATTGCCCGGTTGGAGGCGGGCACGTTCAAGAAGGCGGGAGAGCCGGACCAGGTTTTCCCCGCGGTGCCCGGCCAGAACCTGTTCCCGGCTTGGTCACCCGACGGAAGACTGCTGGCCCATGTTGCCGAGCGAGGACAGCTCTTCGATCACGACGCGGTTGTGGTCATCGACTCCGTAAACGGAAACCAGGTGAGCAAGCGACGCGAGATCCCCCCGCCGTTGCGACAGATCAGGCAGATGAGATGGTCGCCCGACGGCGGCTCGATTCTGGTAAAGGCCATCGATCCTGAAGGCGTTGCAGGAATCCACCTAATCGACCCGGCCACGGGTGAAGCCGAGGTGCTTGTCCGGGGCGGTCTTAATTCCGCCAACCTCAATTTCCCTCGCTGGTCGTCGGACGGTAACGCGGTCTTCTACTGGCGACGAACCCGGGTGGCCGCGCCGAACGCGGGCGACGGAGAGGACCGGGCGTGGGTGGAGAGGATCTTGCGACATTCTCTGTCGAGCCCCGACGCCGCCGGGGATCTCGAGATTTACAGAGTCGACTCGCCCGCCCAGGTCAGATGGATCGACCTTTCGCCGGACGGTGAACAGATCGGGGTTTATCTCGAAACCCCCAACGGCAACACCTCCAGCCTGAGCATCCGCATCATGCCGGCGTCCGGTGCGACCGAGGGTAAAGAGGCGTGGTCCAGATCGGAGGGCAACTGGCGGATCAGGGAGTTCGTGTGGACGCCCGACGGCAAGGGAATGCTGTTCGTGCGGCGTACGAGCTCGACCCTCCAGGAGAATCGCGAGCTGTGGAAGCTCGACCTGGCGAGCGGTACAACCGAGCCCATCGAGATCTCCATGCCGGGGCTCCAAAGGATCGCCCTCGATCCCGAGGGGCGCAGGATCGCGTTCGCCGCCAGCACCCAGGCGCCGAGCGCCGACGTCTGGGTGCTGCGCAACTTCCTCGACAGCACGGCGACGGGCGGCGGCAGGTAACCAGACCGGACGAGGACGCCCCGGTGTTTCATCCGGCACCGCAGCGGCGCGGATCGAAGCGTCGTGGTTGGCGTCATCGACTGCGAGCTGCCTCGAATGCTGCTCGAGATTGCCGCCGACCACTTTCCCCGGCACAAGCGTGCATAACCGCGAAGGGGCGTCGAGCCCCTGGCCGCAAGGCCGGACGACATCGAGCGCCCTCGTGCTCGCGCTACTGCACCTGCACCACGGTGCTCACCGTCCCACCCTTCTGCGAGTCGTACGTAACCGTCATCTCGCCGCTACCGCGCACCAGATACTCGATCGTCTTGGTGGTTCGGCCGGGATGGCCGCTGCGCACCATGATGCGATCGAGCTCCTGCTGGTCGATGAGCTGTGTGGGGCCGGGGCGGAACCTGTCGCCCACCCAGCCCGCGGCGATGATCTCGACGTTGCCGTCGACGGTGATCAGGTCGGGGCGCGCGACGTTATTCTCGCGCGCACGAGCCGTGATCGTCGGGATCACCCGCTCGTTGGTGACGTCCACGTGCACGCGGTAGACGTCGTCGTCGATGCGCTCGACGGACGTCTCTCCCATCGACATCAGCGGCATCGAGTCGGCGTGATAGAGCGTGAACGCCAT
>CAYSHI010000086.1:0-7256 GCA_964430745.1 uncultured Acidobacteriota bacterium
GGTCGGCGGGGCCCATGTTGGCGACCAGGCGCAGCTTTGCGGCGGCGTAAGCCTCGAGCGATCCGTGCCAGTCGATGTGGTCCGGCTGGATGTTGAGAATCGCCGCCAGATGGGGATGAAAGTCGCGGATTCCGTGCGCCTGAAAGGACGAGATCTCCACCACGTAGGCACTCGGCCGGGAGCCTTCCAGGATCTCGGCGCGCGCCGCGTCCGAAAGGGCCGTGCCGATGTTGCCGCACACGGGAGCCTCGAGGCTGGCGGCGGCGAAGATCGCCCCCACCATCGAGGTGACCGTGCTCTTTCCATTGGAGCCGGTGATGGCGATGATCGGCGCATCGACCATGCCGGCGGCAACCTCGATCTCGGGGACGACCTCGACGCCGGCCTCGCGCGCAAGCAAGGACACCGACGCCTCGGGGCGGATTCCCGGGGAAAAAACAGCGACGTCGGCATCGCGAAAGATCTCCGAGGGGTGCCCTCCGGCGGCGATCGTCGCACCCCGCGCGACCATCTCGTCGGCGCCCGCGATCTGTTCGGCATCGCGGGAGTCGGTGAGGATCACGTCGGCGCCGCAGTCGAGCAGCAGCCGCGCCGCTGCGATGCCGCTGCGGCCGGCGCCGACGACGACGACGCGTCGACCGGCCCACTGTCGGCGGGCCCGTTCGTGAGCTGTTTGCACCTGGTTCATCGCAGTTTGAGGGTGGCGAGCGAGAGCAGCGCAAACATGATGGCGAGGATCCAGAAACGCACGACGACTTTGGATTCCGACCATCCGCTCATCTCGAAATGGTGATGTAACGGCGCCATGTGAAAGACGCGTCTGCCGCGGAACCGAAACGAGCCCACCTGGATGATGACCGACAGAGCCTCGACGACGAAAAGTCCGCCGACGAAGAACAGGTTGAGCTCCTGCTTGATCAACAGCGCCACCGTGCCGACGGCGCCGCCGAGCGCCAGCGAGCCCGTGTCGCCCATGAATACTTCCGCAGGGTGGCAGTTGTACCAGAGGAACCCGAGGCACGCGCCGGCGATGGCGCCGACGAAGACGGTGACCTCGGCCGCATCCGGGACGAAGAGAATGTTGAGGTATTCGGCGATGAGGGCATGGCCGGCGAGGTAGGCGAACACGGTGTAGGTGCCCGCGGCGATCAGCATCGAGCCGGTCGCCAGGCCGTCGAGTCCGTCGGTGAGATTGACGGCGTTGGAGGCGGCGACCAGGACCAGCGCGGCGAACGGCACGTACGCCCATCCGAGGAACGGCGACAGCTCCTTGAAGAAGGGAAACTGAAGCTGCGTGGAGAAATGCCCGAGCTCCGATTGCCACAGAAGGGCAAGGCCCACGGCGACGCCGACGCCGATCTCGAAGAGGAACTTGGAACGAACCGAGAGGCCGCGGCGGCGTGGGTGAATGACGTGCAGGTAGTCATCGATGAATCCGACCGCGGCGAAGCCCAGCGTCGAGCCCAGCGCCACCCACACCAGCGGGTTGCGAAGGTCCATCCACAGCAGCGTGCTGATGACGACCGAGCCGACGATCAGGATGCCGCCGATGGTGGGGGTGCCGGCCTTGGCGCCGTGCTCCGGGGGGCCTTCTTCACGGATGCGCTGGCCGACCTGCTTTGCTGCCAGCCAGCGAATCAACGGCGGGGCGAACAGCAACGTCAGCAGCAGCGCGGTGACGGCGCTCAGGGCCGTGCGAAAGGTAATGTACCCGAACACGTTGAACGGCGAAAAGACGTCCTGGAGGCCGAACAGCAGCTCGTAGAGCATGTCAACGATCCACGGCGCCGTTCGAAACAACGGAGGAGGCGGTCACGGCGTTGACCACGTGCTCCAGATGTACTCCGCGCGATCCTTTGACCAGGATCACGTCGCCGCCCTCGAGTCTCTCGGGCAGCCAGTCCGCGGCATCCTCGGCGCTCTCGAAGCGGTGCACCGCGGCATCGCTGATGCCCGCCGCGAGGGCTCCTTGAGCGATGAGATCGGCGAACGCACCCACCGCGACAAGCATGTCGACGCCGGTTTCGGCGGCGTGTCGGCCCGCCTCGCGGTGCACCCGGTCGGTCCAGTCGCCCATCTCCAGCATGTCGCCGAGCACGGCGACGTGACGACCTTCGGCGGCAATACCGGCGAGCGTATCGAGCGCCGCGCTCATGGCGACCGGGCTGGCGTTGTAGCTCTCGTCCAGCAGCCGCACGCCGCCGAGGCGGCGGATGGAGCCGCGGTTGGCGAGGGGCTGCAGCGACGGTGCTTCGGAGGCGATGGCGTCGAGCGGCACGCCGAGCGTCCATGCCGCGGCGGCGGCGGCGAGAAAGCTCGAGATGCCGGCGATTCCCGGCAGCTTCAGGTCAATGCCGCGGCTTTCCGCCTCGACGTGCAACACGAAAGACCAACCCGTAGCGGAGGCGGCGACCTCGGCGGCGCGGACGTCGGCGTCGGCGTTGCGGCCGAAGCGCACGACCCGCGAGACCTGCGGCGCCAGGCTCTGCGGCATCGCCGTGGTGCGCGGATCGTCGGCGTTGACGATCAACGTGGCGGAGTCCGGCAACTCCTCGGCGAGCTCGCCCTTGGCAGCGGCGACACCGTCGAGGTCGGCGAACCCATCCATGTGAGCCGGAGCGACGTTGGTGATGACGCCGACGTCGGGCGTCGCAATCTGCGCCAAAGCGCGGATCTCTCCGGCGCGGCTCATCGCCATTTCGGCCACCATCACCTCGTGACGTGACTCCAGGCCGAGGAGAGAAAGCGTCAGACCCCAGTGGTTGTTGAGGTTTCCCGGCGTGGCGTGGACCTCGTAGCGGGTATCAAGCAACGTCGCGGCAATCTCCTTGGTGGTGGTCTTGCCCAGGCTGCCGGTAATCGCGACAACCGTCGGATCGACGATCCGGCGCACCCGAGCTCCCAATGCCTGCAGCGCCGAGGTGGTGTCCTCGACGAGCACGACGGCCGCATCGACGTCTCCAACGGGGTGCTCCACCACCACCACGGAGGCCCCTTGGGCGACCGCGTTGTCGACGAAGTCGTGCCCGTCGTTGGTTTCGCCGACGATGGCAAAAAAGCAGGTCCCGGGCGAGACCTTGCGCGAGTCGATGCTGACCGCCTCGCCAACAGCGGCCTCAGAGCCCGAGAGCAGGCGGCCTTCGGTGGCGGCGGCGATCTCTGTCGCGCTCATCGGGATCATCGGCTGCTCTCCACACCGTCGACGTCGGCGGAAGAGACATGAAACCGCTCCCGCAGCCACTCTCCGGCGATACCGGCGTCGTCGAAGTCGATCGTGCGATCGGCGAATACCTGCTCGGTTTCGTGCCCCTTGCCGGCGATCAACACGCAATCTCCGGGGCGGGCTCGCGCCAGCGCGAGCTCGATTGCCGCGCGACGGTCGGTATCCCTCTGCACCTGAGCGCCGGCGTCCTCCGGGATGCCGGCGACGATATCATCGATGATGGCGTCGGGATCCTCGCTGCGCGGGTTGTCCGAAGTGATGAGCGCCTGGTCGGCCGCTTCGGCGGCGATTTTGCCCATCAGCGGGCGCTTGCCCTTGTCGCGGTCGCCGCCGCAGCCGAAAACGACGAGAACACGGTGCGCCCCGGCAAGGTCGCGGGCGGCCGCGAGCGCAGCCTGCAGGGCGTCCGGCGTGTGGGCGAAGTCGACAAGAACGCCAAAGGGCTGCCCTTCGACGAGCCGCTGGAAGCGTCCCTTGGCGCCCCGAAAGGCGGCGATGGGTTCGGCGATATCGTCCGCCGAAAGGCCGATCTCGAGCGCCAGCGCGATCGCCGCGGCGAGGTTCTCGGCATTGGCCGGTCCGAACAACGGGCTCCGGAAGTCGAGGTCGCCGCGGGGTGTCGAGAGTTGCAGCTTGCTGCCGTTGCCGAGATAGCCCCAGTTCCTCACCCAGTAGGTGGGCACATCGATGACGGGCTCTTGTCGCGCCCGTCGCAGCGTCCGCTCCACCAACTCGTTGAGCGACTCATCGTGATCCTCGAGCGCGAGCGCGTCGCGGATCGAGACGGGCTCGCTTTCCTTCCAGCCGTAGCCGACGACGCGGGCGCGCGTGCGCTCCGCGAGCTTCGCCGAGGCCGGGTCGTGAACGTTGAGGACGGCGACGCCATCCGCCGGCAGACGCTCGAAGAGAAGCGCCTTGGCATCGAGGTACTCGTCCATGTCCGCGTGGAAGTCGAGGTGATCGGTGCTCAGGTTCGTGAATACGGCGGCGGCATACTCGGTGCCGTCGACGCGGTGGAGCGCCAGTGCATGCGAGCTGACCTCGATGGCGGCGGCCCAGCACCCTGCTTCGACCATGCGTCGCAGCACAGCCTGCAGCTCCGGCCCCTCGGGCGTCGTTCGGTGCGCGGGGTAGGGCTCACCCGCGACGCTGACGGTTGTCGTGCTCCATCGCCCGGTAGGGCCCTTGGCGGCCAAGATGGCTTCGAGCAGCGCCGTTACCGTGGTCTTGCCGTTGGTACCGGTGATGCCCACCACGGTGAGGTCGCCGGAGGGATGGCCGTAGAACGCGTCCGCCATCGGCCCGAGAACCGCGCGTGCATTGTCCACGCGAGCCCAGGCTTGGGGAGGGGAGGGGATGTCGGCGCCGCTCGGGTCGGCTTCGGCGACGACGGCGACGGCCCCTGCGGCTACCGCGTCCGGGACGAAGCGTAGACCGTCGTGGACAAAGCCCGGCACGGCGACGAAAACGTCGCCGTGCTCGACCTGCCTCGAATCGTACGCAATGCCCGTCACCTCGATCTCGGCATCACCGCTGTAGCTAGCGGCGAAGCCGGAAAGCAGCGACGAGAGGGTATGCCTCGTCTTCACGGCCTCCCCTTGCCGTTCCGGCTCCCCTTGAGCGCCATAGCACCCCGGAGAGCACCTCAGGACTTCTCTCAAACGCCCGTCACCCCTGACGGGCGTGTCCCTGGTGCCCGGCCTTCAGGACACCTAACTGCCGATGATCCGCCTGGGAGCTACAGGGGCGTCGGGAGCCAGCCGCAGGACGCGAATCGCCGTCTCGGCGATGGCCCGAAAGGCCGGAGCGGCGACTACCGTTCCGTAGTACCCCTTGCTTCTGTCCGGGGCGTCGACCACCACCAGGATCACGAGCTCGGGAGCGGATGCGGGCAGAATTCCTACAAATGACGACATGTACTGGCTGTACTGACGATCGGGCCCGATCTTCTGCGCGGTGCCGGTCTTGCCGGCAATGCGGTAGCCCGGAATACCGGCGGCCTTGCCTGTGTTGTTGCTAGGGTCGACGACAGCTTCGAGCACGGTCAGGACGCGTCGGGCCGTAGCTTCGTCCAAGACCCGGCGGCGAACCTGGGGCTCGCGCCGCATCTGCAGCTCGCCGTCGGCGTCGCGAATTTCCTGTACGAGATGAGGCTCCATGAGCAGCCCGCCGTTGGCGATCGCCGACACCGCCGTAGCGAGCTGGAGCGGGGTCACCCCGACCTCTTGGCCGATGATCATCGAGCTCTGCGAAAGGGCGGACCAACTCTCCGGTGCACGCAGAATCCCCGGCGCCTCGCCCGGAAGCTCGATGCCGGTCGTCTGGCCGAAGCCGAAGCCGCGCAACCACTCGTGGAAGCGCTCCGGCTGCATCCGCAATCCGACTTTGATCATGCCGACGTTGCTGGAGTTGACCACCACCTGGGAGAACGGCATCACGCCGAAGCCACTCCTCCAGTCGTGGTAGGTGTGGTTTGCGACCCGCAGAGCGCCGCCCTGGCAGTCGATGAGCTCGTCCTCGAAGACGATATCGTCGCGAAAACCCGCGGCGGCGGTGAAAATCTTGAACGTGGATCCGGGCTCGTAGGCGTGGTTGACGGCGCTGTTCTTCGAGGACAGATCAACGAGAGCGGCGTTGCGCACGTTGGGGTTGAACGTCGGGTAGGACGCCAATGCCAGCACCGCTCCGGTCCGTGGGTTCATGACCACGGCGGCGGCGCCCTCGGCTCCGCGTTCGTTGACGACCCGCGCCAGCGTGTCCTCGGCCGATGCCTGAATGACCGGATTGAGGGTAAGGAAAATATCGTGGCCAGGAATCGGGTCCTCACGGAGCATCCCATCAGGATCGATGGGAGTCTGTCCGCCGTCTTTGAGGGTCATCCATCGCCCATCCTGGCCACGAATGGTTTCGTCGAGGGCATACTCGATGCCCGCCGCGCCGCTGTTCTCGCTGTCCACGAATCCCAGCACGTGGGCGGCGAGCTGGCGATTCGGGTAGTAGCGGCGGCTCGACGGATGCATGCCGATCGACTGATACAGCCCGAGCTCGACCTTCACTGCCTGCACGGCGTCGACAATCTCTTTCGGTGCCGAACGGTGCAGATACTCGAGAGGTTTGGAGCTCTCGAAAAGGCGGGTCACCACCTCGACGGGCATCTGGAGCGCGGGGGCGAGGGCCTCCGCGGTAGCGACCGGATCGTCGAGGTGGTGGGGGTGGACGTAGATCGCCTTCTCGTGGCTGCTTGCCGCCAACAGGGTGCCGTCCGCGGCGACGATCTCGCCGCGGGTGGCGGGGACCGCGACCGCGTATTCCTGCTGGTTGCGGGCGTGCTCGACGAGCTCGTCATAGAGCACGATTTGCAGGTGGCCGAGGCGACCCAGCAGCAGACCGGTCCAGAGACCGGCGCAGATCAGGAGCAATAGAAGGCGGCGCCGCTGGATGCGTCCGACGCCGGGATTGTTATGGTCGTTGACGACCATTGGCGTCTCCTGTTGCCTCGGCAAGGAACGTGAGGTCTCGAGCGGGTGCAACAGGAGTCCGCGGCAGATGGATGACCTGGTCCTGTGGAGCCTCGTCCAGGCCGAGTACGTCGCGGGCCAGATCCTTTATCAGCGTGGGATCGCTGGCCGATGCGAGCTCGATGCCGAGCCGCTGGCGTTCCTCCTGAAGCTCGTCCAGGCGCTCGTCGAGCGCCACCACCTCGCCGCGGTATTCGTGGAGTTGCGCTTGCAAGCCGGCGTACAGGAAAGCGGGCACGGCGATCAGCAAGCCGAGGAGCATCATGCGCGCCAAGTCACCGAACCGGCCCGGTTCCCGCGGCTTGACCAGCGGGCCGTTGACGACGCGGGGACGGCGAATCGGCGCCATTTCAGCCTTCCCGATTCAGGGAGGGAAGAAAAAGGCCGGAGCGTGGTCCCGACAGCCAGGGGCGAATGCTAGCCAGGGTTGTAAAGGGAGGCAGTTTACAACTCATTTTGGTCTAGCTAAGGCGACGGGACCACGTGCTCCGGACACTCGTTCCTTCCGTTGCGAC
>CAYSHI010000087.1:0-11937 GCA_964430745.1 uncultured Acidobacteriota bacterium
CGTAACCGTTCAGACAGTCGCGCAGGAGATGCACGACGTCCTCGTAGTTGCGGAACGTCCTCGGTGCCAGTCGCCGGCGCTGTTCCTCGAGGAACTGGTCGAGCACTTCGTCGATGGTGGGATCGGCAACCACCGGGGGCTGCTTGACGATCTTCGCCGACGTCGAAGACCTCGGGGTAGCAGGACGGGGTGCGGTTCCGATGGAATCGTCGAGGTGTTCGGGAGTCTCACCCTCGCCGTCCTGCTCGTCGAAGGTCTCCCATGAGACCCCTTTTTCCGCGGGGCCGATCAAGGAGCAAGCGCCCTGATTGTCGTCCGGGTTGAGCCAGAGCATCCGGCGAAACACCTGCGCCGCCGCCGCAGTCTCGCCTCGCTGCCACAGAGCGAGCCCGTAGCCATGCAGGCAACGGAGATACGGACGATTGTCGATGAGGCCCCAGGGGAGAACGTCCTGGAAGCCCGAGCCGAGGGTCAGGTCGGCGATCTCCAGACCGGCGCGAAAGTGGCGTGCGGCGCGCTCCAGGCTGCCCGGCCAGCGACGCCGGAGCTCGAGGTTGCCGAGGTGGGCGTGGGCATCCAGGCAACGGAGATCGGCGGTCAACAGATCGCCCAGCAGGCTCTCGGCCTCGCCGGTGTAGCCGGCGCCGCCGAGCGCCACTGCCTCGAGGATCGGGTCCTCTTCCCACCTCAGGGTGACAGCGTCTTCCGGGAGGACCTGCTCCATCTCCCATGCCGGCCGCGGCCCGGCGGTGAGGATCTCGTCGTAGAACTCGAGGAGGTCGTCTTCGCGGATCCACTCATGCTCCGCCGGATCCCACGTTCCGCCGCCGTAAAGCTCCAGCGGTTCGAGTTCGAGCCGCTCGACCTCGAGCTGCGTTCCCGTGATCAAGCCCTTGAGGTGGCGGGTGTGACCGAAGACCCAGGAGCGTTCCACCTCGAGCGTGAAGATCTCGGCCGCAACCGGTCGAACCTGCGAGAGGCCGGTTCGCACGATCACGGTCGGGCCGTCGGGCGGCACACGGGCCCGGACGACATCGAAGCCAGCGTTCACGCAGACGAGTTCCAGACGCTCGCCGGGCTTCATGAAGTCTGTGCCCTCCACTTCGCTGACCAAAACACCTCCAAGCGATTCGGCATCGAGGCTCGATCGCATCCTCGAGATTGTCGTACCGTGGAACAGTACAATGCCGAGCTGTAGGATGAGCCTTGAGTGAATACCGGACCGGCGGATGATGCCGTGCGCAAGCTCGAGATAGTTTTCGAAACACTCGCCTTGGCCCTGGAAGACCACGCGCGCGAGGTGCTGGACTATTACCTCGACACGCAGACCGGCGAGGTCATCGAGTTGCCCGCGGAGTTGCTCGAGGATCTCGAGTACGCCGACGACGCAGCTGCCGAGGATCTCGACGGCTGGGACGAGACTCTACTCACCGCCGCACGATGCATCGCAGCCGAAGCCGGTCCGGACGACCCGATCCGCTACGTGTGGGTGCCGCAACGCGAGTCGTACGAGGCCTACGGCACGATGGTGCGCTTCGCCGAAGGCGTCGAGAGCCGCGAGCTGCAACGCCTGCTGTCGGTGGCTCTCACCGGCCGCGGCGCATTCCGACGCTTCAAGGACGTGCTCTACGACTACCCCGACGAGCGCGAGCGCTGGTTCCAGATGAACAATGCCGAGCTACGCGCTTATGCTGCGGATTGGTTGCGCACGCTGGGTATCGAGGCACAGGAGGCGGCTGCTCACCCCGTCTGAGCGCGCTTCGCCTTCTGCCCAGCAATGTCCTCGAACTGCGTGATCCGAACCTCACCCTCACGAAAGCGGGCGAGGATTACAAGCTCGCCGCCGAGCGCCTCCACGTATCGACGCAGCGTGCTGACGTAGGCATCCGTGCGGTGCTCGATTCTCGAGACCGCCGCCTGCCCGATGTCGAGTGCTTCCGCGAGGCTCTCCTGGGTCATCTGCTGCGCCTCCCGCAGCAAAGCCAACGGCATTTCCGCGCGCATCTTCTCGGCGATCTGCATCGCTCGACGCTGGCTTTCAGGAGGCATCTTGTCGAACAACTCGCTGAATTTCCTCGCCATGGTTGTCTCTCCGTTAGCTGAGGACCCATACATCCGACATCTGCGAATATGACTCATGTGTAATATTACGTCAACATCATAATTGCTAAGAAGCACCTCGTTGCCCCGCTTTCGTGAGACGGCCGCGTCAGGCGAGATTCTGAATCCGCGATCGATGCACTCGTGGGTGTAATGTGTGGATACATGAGGTGGAGCGTGACCTAACGCGCCGCTCCCGCGAGATCCTTCGCCGCCTGCTCAGGGCTCACTCGTCCGATCGGCTTGAGCTCCAGGCCCTGGCGAACGCGTCACGCTGCTCGAGATCGGAACTCGATGTCGATCCCGAGCACCGTCAGGACCCTCAGCAGGTTTGCCAGTGTCGGATTACCGTCTTCGGAGGCGGTGACGGCTGGGCGACGATCACGTCGGCCACGAAACCCGAAGCCGCCTGCCTCGGACCGTGATCACCGCCCCCGATTCCAGAGCTGGGTCGTGGAGCGCAAGGACACGGCCAACGAGTAGCAGGCGCTCGTCTACGCGAACGTCGGGGAGGAGAATCATCCCCGAGTGCGGCGCCTTCTGGCGGAAAATCAACGCGCCGAAGTATTTGTCCAGGGTGCCCCCCCCCGACCTCGATGGGCTCGAGGCTATCGCGTCCGATGACAGCCCGCGCATAGGCCAGGCAGGCGAGGATGTCCTCCTCGACCAGATCGGGATAGTCGTCGAGGATCTCCGCGTGGCTGGCGCCTTGCGCGAGCAGGCTCAAGATCAGCTCGACAGGGATGCGCAGTCCTCGCACCACAGGCTTCCCGCCGAAGGTCTTGGGATTCGCGGCTATTCTTGCCAGCAGCTTGTCCTCGCGCACGGCGGGACCCTCCAGTCGGGCCGAGTGTACCGCGCGAGTATTCGGCTCAGCCATAGTTCAGATGCGCAAGCTGTTTCTTGCCGCTGTTGTGATTCCGGCTCGGGGGGATCCGCACGAGAGGCGTTGGCAACGTGCTACGGAGGGTCGCACGCCGGCAACCCGCGGAGCGACGAAAACCCTGCTCACACTGAGGAGACGGCCACGCTCTGTGAGATTCCGAGTCCGAACCCGCGGCCGCGTCACGCCGCTCGAGATCGGAACTCGATGTCGATCCCGAGCACCGTCAGGACTCTCAGCAGGTTCGCCAGTGTCGGATTACCGTCTTCGGAGAGCATCCGGTAGAGGTTCTGGCGGTTCAACTCGGTTTCACCGGAGAGCGCACCCAGCCCTCCTCGGGCTTGGGCGACGTTCCGTAGAGCGATGAGAAACTGCTCCAACGAGCCGTCCCGCAGCGCTTCGGACAGGTAGTTGGCGGCCAGCTCGGGGTCACGGAGCTCGTCGATCAGCAGGCTGTCATAGCTCTTTGTCGGCATCGTGCTTCAGCTCCCTCAAGTACGTTCGCGCGCTCGCGTGTCGCGGAGGGCGCGCAGCGATTCCTCGAACGGGCAGCTCCCATCCGCACGTACGAACAGCCGGATTTCACGTTCGCTCGCATCCATCGTAGTGTCGTATTTATGCGACAACGTGTCAAGAGGATCTCTACCCCCAACATTGGTTAGACGGCCCCCAGCCGTGCGATTCTGGAGTTTCCCAAGCGTGGTGTGCGACTTCGAGCTTCGGTGTCATGGGCTCAGTTCAGGGGGGTCTATGCGGCGGAGCGTGATCGCTGTAGTACATTGCGATGACAATGCCGAAGAAGCGCGATGTTTCAGGCATCGAGGTCCCACGGAGAGCTCGGTTGTGAGGGCTACCTCCTCCATGAGACGGCCGCGCCTTCTCTTCATGCCGCCAACAACTCCCAGTCCTGCTTTACCTGCCACGCGGTCGCGAAGGACCCGTACGTCTGCCGCGCCAGCTCGGAGGGCGTGAGAGTTGGGTCGAGCTCGAGCGCGGCCCACATGTCGGCCCTGTAGGTGGGACCGATGAGCACACGGTACCTGTAGCCGCGATGGCGGCGGGCGAGATCTTCGGGGCTGAGGACGTCGGCGGAGCGATCGCGCAGGATGCCGGCGGGTACGTGGAGCGGTGAGCCCTCGAATCGGGGATCTTCACCGCGGTGGCGAACGTGATAGTCCGTTCCGGTGCTCAGCAGGTCGATCCTTTTACCCCGATGAAGGTCTGTGAGTCGCTTCAGTCGGCGGTCCTTGTCGAACCACGTACCGATTGCGGCCCAGACCGCGCGCACGCGAGGCGAATCGAGCTCTTGCGTGGTGCGCACCAGCCGATCGGCGTTGAGCCAGGAGTGATGGACGCCGAGCCAGGTAGCGAGGACGGCGAGCACGCGCAGATCATCACGCTCCATCGCTTCGACCGAGGCGGACAGCAGCGTGTCTTCGATGTTCGGCTCCGCCATCGGCTCGGCGGCGAAGTTCATGCCGATGCCGACCATCGCTGCGGTGAGGGTCTCACCGCGCATTAGCTCCGCCGGGGCAACCACGCGCTTATAGGCCATGGCCCAGCCTTCTCTCCATGTCGGCAAGCACGTCCCGCACGTGTGCCGGCCAATCGGCGTTGGCGTCTCGTTGCTCGAGCCAGGGGAGGACCTCACGCAGTTCTGCGGCAGTCGGCGCCAGCGCGACGCAATCCGGCAGATCGATGCCGCGATCACAAAGCGCAAACAGTTTGCTCATGAGCAGGTCCCCGCGTCCCAGGGTGTGAAGCGTCAGCGCGTGGCCGTCGAAGGCCGGTTGCAGCCGCTGCTCCCATCCTGCCGGCAGATCCTTGGCCAAAGACGACGCACCGTTGTTGAGCCACTCGTCGGCCAGGGTTTCGCCCGCTTCGCGGTGTCTCATCGCGAACTCCCGAGCTGCCGCACGGACTTTGGGCGGCAGCTCCGGTTGCAGGATGTCGGCGTCGCGTGTTTGGCGCGACGTGACGCCGAGCAGGCCGAGGGCGGCCCCGCCGATCACCGTAGCCTCGAAATGCAGGCCGCGGGCGGCGAGAAAGGCGTCGAATTGTCTGATGGTTCTTCGTGGATGCATGAGTATCAGTATAACCGATACAATGTTGATTTGGACTACCTTAGAAACACCTCGTTGCCCCGCTTTCGTGGGACGGCCGCGTCAGGCGAGATTCTGAATCCGTGACCCATGCACTCGTGTGCGTCGGATGTGTTTGATGGGCAAAGCAACTGGACACGCCCGCCACTGTGTGAATAGAATTACCAGCAGAAGATATAAAACGCTGGTGATACTATCCGTGAACCCGAACCGAAAGCCTAGAAAGCAGAACGCCTTCGCCGAGGCGGCAACGGTCTTTCGCAAGCACGGTGGGGTTCTGCGCACGATGGACGCGATCCGGCTCGGGGTTCATCCGCGCACCCTCTACGCGATGCGGGACGCGCGGGCGCTGGAGCAGCTTGGGCGAGGGCTCTACCGACTCGCGGATCTGCCGCCCCTCGGCAACCCCGACCTGGTCGCCGTGGCTCTGCGGGTGCCCGAGGGCGTGGTCTGCCTGCTCTCGGCCCTCTCGGTTCACGAGATCACGACCCAGATTCCACACGAAGTCTACGTCGCGCTCAAGCGGGGTGCCGAGCCGCCGCGGCTGGAGCATCCTCCGGTTCGCGTGTTCTGGTTCACGGGGAAGGCATTCACCGAGGGCATCGAGACCCGTCAACTGGACGGCATCGACGTGCGCGTGTACGGAGCGGCGAAGACGGTGGCCGACTGCTTCAAGTACCGCAACAAGCTCGGGCTGGATGTCGCCCTCGAGGCGCTCAAGCTCTATCTTCGCGAGTATCGTGGCCGGCCCGACGAGCTGGTTCACTTCGCCCGCGTGTGCCGCGTCGAGAAGGTGATGCGCCCCTACATCGAGGCCCTCCTGTGACCGGCCGGAATCTGGAGAACGTCGCCGCTTCCGTCCGTCAGCGCCTGCTCAACGAGGCGCGCCGCTACCGCTCGCCCGTTCAACGAGCTGCTCCAGTACTTCGCCATGGAGCGCTTCCTCTTCCGGCTGTCGCGGTCGCCGCATGACGCGAAGTTCGTTCTAAAGGGAGCGCTCATGCTCGCAAGCTGGGACATCTCGCTCACTCGTCCCACCAAGGACATCGACCTTCTCGGCCGCGTGGCCAACGATGTCGACGGCATCGTCGCCGTTGTCCAGGAGGTGTGCCGCCAGGAGGTCGAGCCGGATGGGCTGGAGTTCGACGCGGCAAGCGTCAGCGGGGAGCGGATCGCTGAGGAGGCCGAGTACCAGGGAGTGCGCGTGCGCTTCCGAGGCAACCTCGGAACCGCCCGAGTCTCGATGCAGATCGACGTGGGCTTCGGCGATGTGGTGATACCGGGTCCCATCATGGCGGACTATCCGACAATCCTAGATCTTCCTGCTCCACGGATTCGCGGCTATACGAGAGAGAGCGTGGTCGCCGAGAAGTTCCACACGATGGTCCGGCGGGGGCTCCTCAACAGCAGGATGCGGGACTTCTTCGACGTGTGGGTGCTCGCCCGGCGGTTCGACTTCGAAGGCGGGGCCTTGGCGGCGGCAGTTCGCACGACGTTTGCGCAGCGCGGTCTCGAAGTTGACCCTCGGCCGGTGGCCCTGACGCAGGAGTTCGCCGCTGATGGGGCGAAGGCAGCCCAGTGGCGGGGCTTCCTTCGGAAGAGCCGGCTGGAGATGGCGCCGGCCGACCTCGCCGCAGTTGTTGCCGCGATCACCGACTTCCTCGGCCCGGTCGCCGAGGCGCTACATGACAGAAGGGACTTCGAAAGGCGCTGGCAGGCACCAGGGCCTTGGGCTTGAATCGCGCGCTGGGGCAGGGCGGGGCAATTCGAACTGCGAACCGAATACCCCAAATCAACCCCGCGACCACATCGAGCTTGCAGTACTCGCGCACCAGCTCCTCCTTTCCCCGAAGCAGGTGCTCGTAAACCTCCCCGTCGATAAACCCCTTCCCCGGCAGCCCGAGCACCTCGCACGTCTGGCCCAGCCCCACCCGGTTCGAAGGGGTGTCAACCGCGCGCGGTCGAAGCAGACCGCTCCGCGGCCTTCGCGTAAAGAAACTCCGGCGCCAGATCAGCGCCCGTCGGCCAGGTCACCGTGTTGAGCTCCGCATCGAGCTGGAAGTCCCGGAAGGCGGCGGGGTCCTTCAAAGGCTCGAACACCTCGCCCCACAGTTCGGCTTCGAGGTCGATGTCGCCTTCGATGCCGTCGGCGAAGCGTACGTGGATCGTGTAGCGGCTCACGTATTCGGCGGTTTCGAGCGTCGGTGTCATGGGCTCATTCCAGAGGATCTATGCGGCGGAGCTGCTTGCGCTGGCGTGCCAGCTCCCAGTTCTCAGCCAGCTCTTCTCGATGCCGAATGTACCACTCGAACACGAGGCCGAGAGGTCGCGGCGGGAAGGAGCCGGTAACGAGGCCATCACGGATGTTCACGGTCGCGTCGTGCTCGCCGTAGCGAGCATGGAAATGCGGCGGCGCATGATCGCGGTAGTACATTGCGATGACAATTCCGAAGAAGCGCGATATTTCGGGCATCGAGGTTCCATGGAGAGATTGGCTGTGAAGAGCTTCCTTCTCCATGAGACGGCCGCGACGGATTCGATTCGGCCATCTACTCGAACGCGGCGTGGTGCAGCTTGCACAGCGACAGCCCGTTGCTCACGATCGGCTCGCCGAGCGCCGAGGGGATGGCTGTCGGGCATGATGTGCGCCGCGTCGAGGAGCTCCTCGTGCCGCAGCCGGCAGAGGGCGCACTGCTGCCGGTAGGCGCGCAGCACACGCTCGCGGAAGCCGCGCTGGTGCAGCCGTTGCCGGGAATGTCCGTCGCCATTCCCTTATGATCCGAACCATGAGCGTTTGGAACTGGCTTGTTGGCCGAGGGGGAGGCTCGCACCACGCGCTTGACCGGCTACGCGTGGAGCGGGATCTCACCCGGCAAAAGCTCGAGCTGGACATACCCGCGGACTCGCAGCACCGGCCGTTCCGTCTCGCGCCGTCGCTGGCTGACCTGCGCGGCGAACCGAAGTTCGTCTCGGCGGCCGCGTTAATGCACAAGGCGAAGCGGTTCGACGACGGGCTGTACGCGGCGGTGGAGCTGGCGGCGTTGCACGGGGGCGGTAACCGGCCGGCGAAGACGGCGTGGTTGGCGCGGCTGCGCGACGTCCTGGAAGAGAGCCCCGCTGCGACCGCGCTGTACGCCGCAGCCCGCGTGCTCGATCCGGTGACGCCGGTCCCCGCTGTGCTCGCCGACGCGGTCGATCGACGTGTCAGCAGCTTCTTGGCCGACGAGCGCAGGTCGAAACCCCTCTCCTTTTATGCTTGGACCGAAGATCTGGTGGGCGTGTTTCGTCATGATCGGCTGCTGCAAGCTGAGCTGAGCGCTGCCGAGTTGGCTCCACTGGTTGACGCGTTGCATGCGCACTCTGCGCTGCGCGCGGAGTACGAACGCTACTTGGGACTGATCGAGCGATTGACCAACCCCTTGGTCGACGATGGCCTCCGAAGCCTGCTGCGGGCGCTCGATGAGGGAACGCAGCCGCTCCGCGACAAGGGGCGCCTGTTTCCCCCCTCCGCGGCTCACGAAACCGAGCTCGGCAAGAGGTTGTACGGGGATGCTCCGATTCCGGCGGAGTTCGATCTCATGGCCGAGCTGATCGCGCGGGTGCGCGCCCGTGACCTCGACCTCGAGCCGACGACCGTTTCAGGGTGGTACGACCATCAGGTCTGGTCCCTCGAACCTCTTGTCGTTCCCGAGGGCACGGCGGAGGCGGCCCGCCTTCGCTTCGCGGATGAATACCGCTCACACCTCGAGGATCTCTTCCGAGCCGCGTGGGCGATGGCGCGCGAGACCCACGTGAAACAGCTCGAGATCCCCGATCTCGGGGCGGCGCCGCGCCTGGGCTTTCTACGCACGAAACCGAAACTGGTGGTGTGCCCGGAGCTGACGTGCGAGCCCCTGCCGACCCACTATCGTCGTCGCGCCGACGCCTACCGTTTCGTTCGGCAGGTCGTCGAGGACTGCTTCGGCGCCGATGCTCTTCGCTTGATGCATCGCCAAACCGCGGCGGGTCCGGTCGAGCCGCATCTACACGACGAGCTCACCTTCATGACGAGGCTATTCGACGGTGCGGCGGCGAGGTGCGAGCGTGAGATCGGGGCCAGCGCAGCGGCCCTCACGAGCGACGAGGAGACATTCGCAGGCTGGTCGCCGCACGAGGATGCGGATCTCGGCGCCGACATCCGGGCGATGGTACCGGTCTTCTACGACGTCGAGCGCGGAAAGACCAAGGTGTGGGTGCTGCTTGGCTGGTCCACCCGCAACCTGAAGGTGTCGTTCGTCGATCCCCCGTCGATCGTCGTGCGCGACCCCGCGGGCAATGACGTGACGGCGCGCTGCGACTTCGAGTTCGCCGCGCGGTTGTATTGGCTTGCCCATCCGGAGTTTGCCGAGGTCTACGTCGACCGGATCCTCGACCGCGACGAGTTTCGCGAGCTATGCGACCGGCTCGGCACGCGCGACAAGATCCTGGCCGCGCTCTAACGCGAGCTGCGAGAAGGGCGACGGGAACGCGGACATCGGACTTCGACCCCCGCCACGGGTGTCCGAAGCGGTCGCCAGCTTCGATAGGGTAGGTGAGGCCGGGTGAGTTAGTCCGAGGAATTGGAGCGGCTGGTGGGCGTGTCGCCCACGTCGCTGGCCGGCACTCAAGCCTGCGTCGCACGCGGAGCGCTCGAGAACGGGACCTTCTCGGCTCGAGCTCCGACGTCCGCGGCCATCGCCTGCTCCACCTGCTTCATCTGACTTCGCGCTTGCCGCACGCATCGATGACGGGCGGCGAGGATGAGCGCTGCCAATCTCAGCGCTCCCGCCCGCCGGCCCACGCGCAGGATGTGGGACACCGTGTCGTACCGCATCGGGTTCAACTCCACCAGGAGCCGTAACGCCATATGCTGCATTTGCATGGGCGAGAAGCTCGCATGCTTGAAATCCATGCTGAGGCAACTCGGCAGCATGTGATTGCAGTTCCCATCGGATCGCCGCTTCAGCCACCAGTTCTCGGTCACGTCACCGGAAGCAAGCATCTCGCGATAGAGAGAGTTGCTTGGATAGATCCGGAGGATGCGGAGGTCATAGTAGGTGCACCCCATCCCCCTGAGCTTCGGAATTGAGCGCGCGAGACGTTCCGGTGTGTCGTGAGGCAGGCCAACCATGAGGAGCGCCCCGACCTGGATGCCGCAGTCATTCGCGACGCGAACCGCATCGGAGAACGGCTGGTCGAGATTCTGGTACTTGCTCACCGAAGTGAAGTTGTCGTCGTTCACCGACTCCAACCCGACCACGACCGCCAGACACCCGGACGCCGCCATCTCTTCCATGAGCGCGCGGTCGCAAAACTGATCCACGGTCACCATGGTGGCGAAGCGCCGGTTCTTGCGACGCAGCATCGCCAGCAGCTCGGCCCTGTACTTGCGGCTCACGAGGAGATTGTCATCCGTGAACTGCAGGAAGGACGACGGGTGCATCTGAGTCAATTGGTCGATTTCGCGTTCGAGCACGTCCAGGGGCTTGCAGCGATACGGCCCCATGTAGCGGGAGCTCACGCAGAACGTGCAGCGACGATTACAGCCCCGTGTGGCAAATAGGGAAGCCGGGGTGAGATAGCGTCGATTGCCGAAGAACCGATAGTCGACCGGTACCATCTTGGACGGCGGAGTCGGAGATCCGGCGTATCGCTCCTTCAGCTTTCCCGCGAGAAGATCGGCGCACACCTCCGGCCAGATGAGCTCCGCCTCTCCCGTCACGATGGCGTCCGCGTGCTGCATCGTCTCCTCGGGGCACACCGTGACGTGGATTCCGCCCATGATGACCTTCTTGCCGGCGGCGCGCAGTGCATCGGCGTGGGTGTAGACATCCAGCGCGTTCTGCGTCGACACAGAGAAGGCGAACACGTCTCCTTCGAATACGAGCCGGTCCGTCTGCCCGTCGATCAGGGCCGTGTGGATTCCCGCGGGTGAGGCGGCGTCCAAGAGGGCCAAGGCAACCGGCGGCTGCGTGACGTACGCCGTCGGATCGAACCTCTGAAGCTCCTGCATGATGTTGACGAACGCGAGTTTCACGGGATCCCTCCTGGTACTGACGGCGGCGGCAGGATCGAGGTCAGGAGGATCTTCGGAACGGAGGTACGGCCAGGGGCCGTCCGGCACGGCGCACGCGTCCTCCTGTTGCGAGGGTTCCCACCTGGTCGCCGGGGACGCATGCCGTTCCGCGTACTCAGTCGATGCTATCGGAGTATCCGGGCTCTCACAACGGACGAGAAGGGCGGGTATTGCGCCGAGGGACGAGGTTGCGGCGGAATTGGAGACACGGCACGGAGTCGTCAAAAAGCGCAATATAGAGTTGTGTCGACATCGTATTATTACGATACTTCGGGCATGCTCGATTCCACCTCACTCGAAGTCTCGCGACTCATCCGCAAACTGCGCGAACAGGCGGGGCTCACCCAGCGGCAACTCGCCGATCGTGTAGGCACGACGCAGTCGGTCATCAGCCGGCTGGAGAGTGACGACTACGAGGGCCACTCCCTGTCGATGCTGTATCGCATTGGCGCCGCGCTGAATCGCAGGATCGCGGTGGCGGCGGTGGGGGACGACCGGCCGGTCTTGGCGGTGCGGGAGAGCGCGCTCCGGTATGGGCCCGCGGCCGAGGCTGCAGCATCGGCGGCGAGCATGTCCGGCGACGGCCTTTCGCCCGGCGAGCTCGATCGACTGGTAGAACGTGTGACGCAGCGGTTCGGCGAGCGGGGTGTCACCAGGGCGGATGTCGAAGAGGCGGTTCGCTGGGCTCGCGGTGGCGATAGGGGGCGCTCGCTTGCCAACCTGCGGGGCGTCATCAAAGTCGGGCCGGGCGACGTTGT
>CAYSHI010000088.1:0-8736 GCA_964430745.1 uncultured Acidobacteriota bacterium
AGCCGAGCGTCCTGAGGGCCAGGTCAACGGCAGCAACGCCCCGGAGGATCTCGCCACACTCGGTCCCGGGATCTACCGGTCCGAGGACGGCGGCGTCTCATGGTCCTATGTCAACACGTACAACAACCGACCGTTCTACTACAGCAACATCCGCATCAACCCTCTGGACGACCAGCGCGTCTACGTGCTCACGACGCGCTTCATGGTGTCGGAAGACGGCGGCAGCACGTTGCGCAACGGAGCCGACGACGAGGAGATCCACGGCGATTTCCATGCCCTCTGGAACGACCCGACAGACGCCGACCGCTACTACATCGGCCAGGACAAGGGCGCCTTCCTGACGCAGGACCACGGCGAGAACTTCGTCATGTTCGACAACATGCCGCTCGGCCAGTACTACCGCGTCGGCGTCGACATGCGCGATCCGTATTACGTGTACGGCGGTTTGCAGGACAACGGAACCGGGGGCGGGCCGAGCTTCTCCCGCGACGTCCGCGGCATTCTTCCGGACAGCAACTGGAAGCTGCATTGGGGCGACGGCATGTTCATCCAGATCGACCCCACGGATTGGCGCAAGGTCTACACCGAGGCCGAGGGCGGCAGCTTTCGTCGCTATGACCCGGTGACGCACGAAACCGGCGGCTCGCGCCCCGGTCCGAGCAACATCAGCAACTACGACGAGGTGTCTCAGGCGGCGCTCGAGGCCCGCGGCGGGGCCGAGTTCACACGGGGGGATCCGCTCTTTCGCTTCAACTGGACGGCGCCGATGGTGATGTCTCACCACGATACCGAGACCCTCTACCTGGCGGGGAACTACGTCTTCAAGACCACCGACGCCGGCGACACATGGACGATCATCAGCCCGGACCTTTCGGACAACGATCCCGTGAGGCGCCTCCAGCAGGTCAGTGGCGGACTGACGCCCGACAACAGCGGCGCCGAGTCGCACGCATCGATCACGAGTCTCTCCGAGTCGTCGATCACACCACAGGTAATCTGGGTCGGCACCGACGACGGGAACGTCCACATCTCGCGAAACGGCGGCGCGGATTGGACCGACGTCACTGCCAACGTCCCTGGCGTTCCGGAGAACACCTGGGTGAGCCGGGTGGAGGCCTCGCACTTCGATATCGGCGAGGCGTACCTGAGCTTCGACGGGCACCGGTCCGACGATTTCACTCCCTACGTCTTCAAAACCAGCGACTTCGGTGAAACCTGGGTCAACGTCACCAGCAACCTCCCCGACGGCCACGTCGTGCGCGTCGTTCGCCAGGACCTGCGCAATCCCGACCTTCTGTTCGCCGGTACGGAGTTCGGCCTCTTTGCCTCGATCGACGACGGCGAGAGCTGGGCGAAATTCATGAACGGCATGCCGACGGTTCCGGTTTTTGACCTGGTGGTTCACCCGCGTGACAACGACCTGATCGCGGGCACTCACGGGCGCAGTATCTGGGTCCTCGACGACATTTCGCCGCTTCAACAGCTCACGCGCGAGGTGCGGGCGGGCGACGCCTACCTCTTCGAACAGCGCCACGCCACGATCTGGGAGAACGCCAGCCGAGGCGGTCAGCGGGGCCATTTCTGGTGGGCGGGGCAGAACCCGGCGACCGTCGAGCCGACGTCGAGCCTGGCGCGCGCGCGTTTTCGCAACAACGCCATGGTCTCGTACTGGGTTCGCTCGGACGACGTCGGGTCGCCCGTGTTGACGATCTCCGACGGCGGCGGCAATTCACGCCGCGTACGTCTCGATCCCGGTGCGGGTGTGCGCCGCTGGATGTGGGACCTGCGTTTCGACCCGGAGCCCTGGAGCGAGGAGCTCGTCGCGGGTGTCGACGCCATGATCGGGCAACGCGTCGAGCAGGCTCAGGGGACCGATTTCGCGGAGCAGGTGAGCGCAGCCCACGAATCGTTCCGCGAAGCGGGCTCCGACTACGATCGCGTGCGCGCCGCACAGACCGCCGGGATTGGCGGCGGCGGCCGCGGCGGGTTCGGCGGCGGCCGTCGCGGCGCCCCGGGCGGTTCGTCCATGGCCGAGCTCGTCAGCGCCATGCGCCTGCCCGAGGCAGGCGTCGGCACCTATTTCCTGGAGCTTACCGTCGGCGAGCAGTCCTACACGGGTACGTTGACCGTGAGGCCCGACCCCATCGTCGACGCCCGCTGAGGCCCAAGCGGCGCCGGCCGAAAGATGCCAGAATCTTCGCCGTCGCCTCCTCACCAACTCGCGCCGATCTCACGCGATCCCCGGGCTCCGTCCGATGTATCTGCCAACTTGTTTGATCCTCGCCGCGCTCGCGGTTCCAACGAATGGGCCGCCTCAGGCCACGCCCGTGACCGTGGCGCCGCGACCCGTTACCGTGGCGCCGCAGCCCGTCGCCGTGGCGCCGCAGGCTGTCGCCATGGCGTCGCAGGCCGCCGCCACCGCCACGGACGCTGCCGATCTCGCCGCGCGGTTCGCGCCGCAACTCGTCTTTCATCCGCTGGAGGAGTTTTTCCCCAGCAGCCCGCTTTTCGTGCTCGAAGCCGGGTCCCGGCCGAACAGCCCACCGCTGAGCCGCGAAGATGCGTTGGCGACACTGGGCACGGCGGAGGAGCGTCGTGACGCCTATCTAGCCCTGGAGCTCGAGCAGAAGGCGCGCCTGGCGACGGTGTACTACCGCATCAACGAGCTGCCTTCCGCGACCGTCATCGAGTATTGGTTCTACTACGTCTGGAACGAGTACTCCGCCCGCGAGGGGCTCTTCCCGTTTCGCTTCAACACCTCGCATCCGAACGACATGGAGCACATGCAGGTCGTGCTGCGCGGCGACCGTCGAGTGGGGCCCGACGAGAGCGACGCCGGCGCCGATGCGCTCGTTCCGGAGGTGATGTACGTAAGCGCTCACGAAGGGATAGCCCCCTCGAACCGCTACTATTTCGATGCCGACGAGCCCGCGGACGGGGTCTCGCTCCTCATCGAGCGCGGCTCTCACGCCGCGGGTGCCGACGCGGACCGCGACGGCGTCTTCACCCCGGGTCCCGACGGCGAGTCGGGCTACAAGATGCTGTGGGGAGTGCGTGACCGGGGCGTGGCATGGAGCTGGTACAAGCCCTCGTACATGGACCGTCGGGACAACGGTGACGCCGTCCGGCTGTGCCCCGATGTGCCCGCGGCGGCGGTCTGCCCGGAGGGGTCGTTCAGTTATCGGCTGGCTCCCGTCGATGAGCTCTACGGCCGGTTCAACGAACTGGGCCTGTCTCGCAGCGAGATCGAGGCGGCGTTCGAGAACGACGTTTCCGCCTTCAAGCGATTCTTCGGCCGGTCCAACGGTGATGCCGAGAAGCTCGTTCTTCCGCCTCCACCGCTTCCGGACAAGCCGACGGTGCCGATCAACGGGTTTTCGTCCACCGAACGAGGCTTCATGTTCGGCGCCACGACGGTGACCTCGGCTCCCGGGTTCTTTTTCGGCGCGCGGTATTCGTTCCTGACCGGCTCGAGGTTCGTTCCCGACCTGATGCTGCAGGTGGACCCGGTCTTGACGATCGACGGCGAGGGCTTCTTTTCGAGCGCGGCCATGTTGTCGTATCCCATCGGCGCCGTCACCAAGGTGATCGGAGGTGTCGGCTTCGTGACGGATTTCGACGAGGATCAGTGGGACTGGATCGGCGGCTTCGAATTCAAGCTCAGCGGCTTTCGGATTTCGTTCACCGGACGCACCGGTGGCAACGTGACCAACTCGGCGATGGACCTGCGGCTCTACTACTTTTTCTAGCAGGACGCGGCGCCCCCGGGAGTTTTTCAGCACCCTGCGAACGTCACCCTATTTACGACGTGGGACACCAGCCGCCGGGTCCCGAGCTCACTTCATATAGGTGTTGAACCACTTCACCACGCGCTCGGCGAAGTCGATCTGGTGCGCCCGATCGACCAGGCCATGGGGCTGGCGCGGATAGAACACCAGCTCGGTCGGTACGTTCTTGGTGCGCAGCGCGGTATAGAGCTCCAGGCTTTGCTCCGGATGCACCCGCGCGTCGGCGGTTCCGTGGGCGATCAAGGTCGCGGTTTGGGCCTTGTCGATGTGTGCCAGCGGCGATCGCGCCCAGTGCAACTCGGGGTTTTCCCACCACCACTGGTCCCAATGCACCAGCGACATCTCCTGGGGAATGTCCGTTGTGCCGGTGAACGACACCCAGTTGGTGAGGCCCGCGGCAACCACCGCGGCCTTGAAGCGCTCGCTGTGCCGCGTTGCCGCCCAGGCGGAAAAATAGCCGCCATACGACCAGCCGCCGGTGCCGACGCGCTCACCATCGACCAGCCCGCGCTCCACCAGCGCATCGATGCCGGCGAGGACGTCCTCGTATTCCTTGCCGCCGAGGTCGTCGTGATCCGCCTTGCTGAAGGCGACGCCGCGCCCCGCGCTGCCGCGATAGTTGGGTTCGAGCACCATGTAGCCGTTGGCGGCGAGGATCTGAACCGGATAGGTGGCTACCGTCGTCCAGCCGTCCAGGCTGACCCCCTCGGGTCCGCCATGAACCTGCAACACCAGCGGGTACCGCTGACCTTCGACATAGTCCACGGGGTATGTGAGGACCCCTTGGATCGCCCACTCATCGGCGCCGGTCCACTCCACGGTTTCCTGCCGCGCCAACTGCACCGAATCGAGCTCGGGGTTGTGGAAAGTGACGCGCGTCAGCTCGCCGCCGTCGAGCCGTCCGGCGAACAGCTCCTGCGGATGCTCACGGGTATGTCCGACGGCGACAAAACGCTCGCTCGCCGGGTGAGCATTGAACGACTGGAAGATCTTCCCCTCGCTGGGGATTTCTTCGCGCTCGCCGGTGGATGCGCCGACACGGTAGAGCTTCGTTGCGGTCCCTTCCTGCGCCAGCATCATCAAGGTGTCGTCGTCGAGCCATTGCAGGGAGGTCACCGAGCCCTCGAACCCTTCGGTGAGGTTGCCGGGCGCTTCGGTCGTCAGCGAGCTGATGAACAGGCTCTGCGCGATGGGATCGTTGAGGCTTACCGCGCCCACCCAGGCGAGATTCTCGCCGTTCGGCGAGACGGCGAAGCCGCCGAGCTTTCCATCCGTGTCGGTGATCAGCTGCGGCCCGTCGCCGTGCAGCTGCACGCTGTAGAGGTCGCTGAACATGTACTGGTCGTCGACGCGAGGGGTCTGAGAGGCTTGCATGACCAGAGTCCGCCCGTCGGGCATCCAGTTGAACGCCCACGTGGTCATCGGCTCCTCATAGACGGGATGGCTGTGACCCTCGGCAACGTCGAATACCCACAGTCGGCGATGCTTGTAGTTCTCGTCGAACACCCGCCAGTCGCGGCCGGCCGCGCGCGCCTCGCGCTCTTCTTCGGTGGGAGCATCGGTGGCGACGAAAGCGATGTGCGAGCCGTCGGGCGCCCACTGATATGAGGCGATCGAGACCGGATGGTCGGTGAGCGGCAGGGCTTCGCCGCCTGATATCGGCATGTAGTAGATCTGCCGAGCCGGGCTGTGATCGGGTCGTGCCGCCAGGAACGTAATGTGCTCCCCATCGGGTGACCAGGCCGGAGAGGACACGCTGTTGGGACGCGAGGTGAAACGGCGTGACTCACCGCCCGCGAGGTCCACCACCCAGAGCTCCGAAAACGCCCCCCCGGGCGGATCGTCGTCCGAGCGCGGCACGCTCACCGTGTAGGCGACTTTGGTGCCGCTGGGGTCGAGGACCGCCTGTGACACGCGGTCAAGATCCACCAGGGTCTCGACGGTCAAAGGCTCACCCTGTTGCGCGGGAGCCGCGGCCGCACCGAAAAGCCCTACGATGGCAAGAATGGTCAGGAGAGTGCGCGCGCTTCGCATGATTCAACCTCGCGGTTCGCAGACGCGAAACGGGACCATCGCAGGCCCTCGGCCCCGACGACAGGCTCGCGCCTTTCGGGCAAAGACAGACCTTATGCTCCCGTTATTCTACAGTCGACGGACGTGGAGCGTCGGTGATCCCCTTCGCCGGAAGGCGCCGCCGGTATGTCTCGTCGGCATGTCCCGCCCGTCGTTTCGTAAAGGGCGACGTCGGGCGGCAATAACGGCGCTGGAGATCGGCCCCTCTTTCTGACGCAGCGATCCATGTCGCCGAGTAGACTTGTCAGCGGCTGATCGACCCTTACCCGGAGGCCCCGCCCATGAAAGCCCGTCTTTCGCTTTTCGTCGCTCTCTCGATGGCCGCAGCCGCGGTGCTGATTCCCGCTCTCACCGTCGGTGCGCATGCGCCGTCGGCGCAACAGCTCCAGGCCCCGGCGGAACGCGTCAACTACTCGCAAGGGGGCACGCTGTATGGACCCCTGATGAATTTCGTTTACGAGCTCGAGTCGCAAACGGACCTGATGAACGTGGTCAAGCTCACCGAGACGTTGATGGGCCGCGACGTCGTGCTTGCCGTGCTGTCGAACCCTCCCGTCTATCGCCCTTCCGACCTGGTCAAGTCCGACAAGCCGATCGTACTGATCGTCAACAACGTGCACGGCGGCGAGGTTGCGGGTAAGGACGCCGCCATGGAGATCATGCGTGACCTCGTGCAGGGTGACCTGCGCCCGCTGCTCGACGAGGTTGTGGTTCTCGTCGTCCCGACAATCAATCCCGACGGGGCGGAGGTGCGCCGCCGCACCAACGAGGAGGGCTTCGACATGAACCGCGACTACATCAAGCTGGAGTCGCAGGAGGTTCACGCGCTGGTGACGAAGGTCATCCAGGAGTGGCAGCCCGACATCTGGGTGGACACCCACCACGGCGGGTCGGCACCCTACACCCTGACCTACCAGACCAACATGAACCCCGCCGGCGACCAGGGGCTCGTCGCCTTCGGCAACGACCGCATCCTCTCTCGCGTGCGCCAGGCGTTGCGCGCCGAGGACTATGACGGTTTCTGGTATACCGGCGTGGGCAACGTGAACGGCGTCGAGGGTTGGGTGCCGACGTCGGTGGAGCCGCGCAAGCAGCACGTTTTCGCCACGCTCTCCAACACGGTCGGCTTTCTGTACGAAACGCCCAGCAGCTCTCACCGGGTCATGAACGACGGCACCGAGGTCGTGCCGATCCCCGAAGGCGAGCGCTATCGGCACCAGGTGCGGGGCCAATACATCGGACAGCGCGAGCTCATTCGCTTCGCGGCCGAAGAGGGCGAGGATCTCAAGGCTGTCGTGGCCGCGGCGCGCGATGGCGCGATTCGCCGAGGCAATGACGACGCTGACGACGATCAGATCGTTCTCGACTACGAACAGGTCGCAAAATACGAAGACAGCTACTGGCGTCGCGTCGGTGGGCGCGGCCGAGGTGGGGGAGGCCGCGGAAACGGTGGCGAGGTGACCTACGAGTTGGTCACCGGACCCGTCTTCACGAAGTTCGAGCCCACGCGGACGACCACCCGGCCATACGGGTACCTGTTGCCGCCGAGCATGACCCGCCTGGTTCCCATTCTTCTGGAGCACGACATCACGGTGAAGCGCTTGACCGAGCCGGTTGCGCTCGAGGTCGAGGCCTACGACGCCACCGCCGTCGAGGACACGCAGTACTTCCAGGCCCACTACCTCAAAGCGGTGACGGCCGAGAAGGTCACCGAGACGGTCGAGTTTCCCGCCGGCACGTTCTTCGTGCCCAGCGGGCAGCCGATGTCGAACTTCATCAGCTACATCCTCGAGCCGGAGACCAACGACAATCTCGTTACCTGGGGATATCTCGACAACGTGTTGCGCGCCACGCCGAGCGTCGAAGAGCAAGAAGCTCAGCGCCGTGCCCAGGAGGAACGCCTGGCCCAGATGACGCCCGAGCAGCGTGAGCAGATGCAGGGCCGCGGCGGCCGCGGCTTCGGCGGTGGCGCCGGACGACCGCAGCGCGTGCCGATCTACCGGCTGATGAAGCGGGCGGACGTTGCCGGGGAGCTGGTTCAGCCCTTCAACGAGTACGAGCGCAATCGCTACATCCGTTGACCGGCACGAAGAGGTACGCCACCCGTCCCGCACCCAGCGGGAATGGGCGTTCGCCGGGCGTTCCGAAGCAGTCATCACGGAGTAAGGGCGCCTGACTGCGCCTCGAGACGATCATCACGAAAGGAAACCACAATGGCGGTACACGGACGTTGCCTCTGTGAAGGCGTGAAGTTCGAGATTGACGCGGAACCGATGATGATGGGGACGTGCCACTGCACCCGCTGCCAGCGGCGCAGTGGGGGGCCCGGCATCACGGGGGTCGCCTATCCGCCGGACAGTGTCAGTTACACACAAGGCGAGGATCTGATCACCGTATATGAGGTCGAACCGGGCTCGCAGCGTCGCTTCTGCTCGCGTTGCGGCACACCGATGCCCGGGGCGGCGGAGAAGTTCGCTATCGTGCAGGCCGGTTTGCTGGAAGAGGATCCCGGTGTGCGGCCGCAGTTTCACATGATGGTCGACCACAAGGCCGTTTGGGACGAGATCCACGACGACCTGCCGCAGTTCGGCGAGTTCCCGCCGATGGAGTGACCGGCTCCGCTACGTGTGGGGATTGGAGGTAGACGGGAGGGGCGAGATCTCGATACTGCCCTTCGCGTGAAGTGCGAGTTCTTGAGCGGCTTCGCCGCGTCGGAGGTCGACGGGAGGGGCGTGATCTCGATACTGCCCTTCGCGTGAAGTGCGGGTTCTTGAGCGGCTTCGCCGCATCTGCGGATCGCAAACACACGCGAGAGGACAGCATCGAGATCTCGCCCCTCCCTCAGATCCCCGGTTGCCACGTCGGACCTGCCACG
>CAYSHI010000089.1:0-15253 GCA_964430745.1 uncultured Acidobacteriota bacterium
ATAGCCGTCGACTGAGACAGGCGATAGGGAAAGAGCAATGCGCCACCGCAAGAAAGTCGCCAAGCTGGGCCGCGACGCCGCGCACCGCAATGCCATGCTGCGCAACCTCGCCACCGACCTCTTGCGCCACGAGCGTGTCACCACGACGCTTGCCAAGGCCAAGGCCGTGCGCCCGGTTGCCGAGCGCCTGGTGACCCTGGGCAAGCGCGACACGCTGCACGCGCGCCGCTACGCCGCGCGCGTCATCCGCGATGACGCGGTCGTGCGCAAGGTCTTCAACGAGCTCGCCCCGCGTTACGCCGAGCGTCCCGGCGGCTACACCCGCATCATGCGCCTCGACAACCGCGCCGGCGATGCCGCCGAGATGGCCGTCATCGAGATGGTGGGGGCCGCGGGCTCCGGGGACTAGTAGTTTCTGGGCCGTTAGCTCAGTTGGGAGAGCGCCGGCCTCGCATGCCGGAGGTCGGGGGTTCGAGTCCCCCACGGTCCACTTGTTGGCGGTGCGGTATGGGTAATCTGCCCGCGCCCGCCGCGGCGGCGTGACGGCATCTGCCGCGTTGGGGCTCCTCGACGATGCCGCTGGCATCGCCTGCGTCGCCCCGCCTTGCAGCTACCGCCACGGCGCTCGCGGCGGACACGAGCATCTTCCCCACACCGCACCGCGGTTCTCCTTCGCGGTGACGCTGACCACACGGCGCTCAAAGCTGCGGCAGCCAGCCTCGCGCCCGCCGCCCTTCCGGTTCTCAACGGCTTTGCTGCGAAACGATGGCCCGACCGTGCTTCGCACGACTCGGGCCGCTCTTTTTTCAGGCAGCGATCGAGGGCCGGCGGGTGGGCGGCCGGGATGAATCCGGGTTAGCCGACCAGATCGTCGACGGTCACGCCCATCGCGCTTGCGAGCTTCTTGATGGTCGTTGTGGTGCCGTCGCGCTTTCCGGTTTCGATCTGGGAGAGATAGGCTGGCGCGATACCGGCTTTTTCGGCCAGTTTCTTCACACTGAAGCCGCGATGTTCCCTCCACACGCGGATCGCGTTTTCGCCATCGAGAATCCTGTCCACCATCTCCGTGGGTAGAAGCTCTTCCTCGTCGGCGGCAAGGCGTTCTCGGAAGCGGCTGATCGCGGCCAGGTCCGCCGCCTCTGCCGCCGCAGCGATCAATACCTCGTAGTCTGCCTCTGGAATGACCACGAGGCGTTCACCGGTCGGGCTGACGATGGTCTGTGCCCTCATCTCGAGTTCCTCAATCATAGGCGCGACCGCGGGGAGCTACGCGAATGATCGCGACGATCTCGGTGTCCTCGCGGAACACGACGCGCCATTGGCCCACGCGGAGCCGGTGATAGCCTGGCTCTCCCTTGAGCGGTCTCAAGTTGTTGCTCAGGCTGCCCGGGTTCGTCGCATACTGCCTCACCTTGGCGCGGATTCGGCTTGCCGTCTTGGACGACATCTTCCTCAAAGACCTCAGCGCGGCTCGGCTGTAGACGATCTGTTTTGGCGCGCCCATGATAGCAAAAAGGTAATAATCATCCAAATAATGTAGCGAAACGCTACGTGCATGCAATCTCCATCTGCCTACAAGAGACGGCCACCGCTGTTGCGCAATCGCGATGCAACTCGGTCAATGATCAGGCTGGGTGCCGACCATCTGCCCCGTCTCGCGTTGGAGCCGACGCTGCGCGCACATCTGCTTTCGGGCGAGATGGAGAATCTCGAGTGGAGGGCGGCCTCGGGGGACTTCACCTACGCCATACGCGAAAACCGCGAAACCAGTGAGCCGGAGGCTGTCCGCTATAGGCGCGTTCTACCCGCGGTGCGATAGTCGGGCGGCGAGGCAACGGCGGACGTCAGGCTTCGCGATGCTTGTCGAACTTGCGCAGCAGCGGCAGATAGCTGATGGCCACGAAGACGAATACAGCGGCCAAGATCCATCGGTTCGTGACGCTCCTGTGAGGGCCCGCCACGATGAAGACCCACCCCAGCCACAACGATCCGTCGGCGAGGGCGGCGAGCGCGACGGCGGCCCGCTGCCGGCCGCGGCGATAGAGACGCGGTACGGCGATGGCGAGGATGATGACGGCGACGGCCATCAGCGCTACGACCCCGACGCGTGTGTACGGCTCGGGCACGGGACGCCGGGGGAAGAACCACTGGAGCCCGGCGGCCGCAAGGACCAGGTAGATACGAAGAAACCACAATACCTTTCGCGGCTCGATAAGGTCGCGGGCCAGTCTCGCCTGATACCGGGTCAGATAGGTGCGACGGAAGCCACGGCGGGCGGCTCTGGGGCTGCCGAGGGCATCGACGGCTCGTCGGGCGGCGATTTCGGCGGTGAGGCCGGTGCGCATTTCCTCATCGAGGGCGTCGTGGAAGTGGGTGGTGATCTCTTCGGTCACGCGCGCTCGGGACTCGTCGGAAAGACCCTTGGTCGCAACCAGTAGCCAGGGGAGGAGGTGCTTGGCTTCCAGCCAGTAGCGCGGTGCTTCAGGCAATGGCTCGACCGATGTCATGTGGCCTCCAGAATACCGCTGACGGCGCCGGAGAGCGCGCGCCATTCCAGGCGGTGCGCTTCGAGGGCCTTGGCGCCGTCGTCGGTGAGGCGGTAGTAGCGTCGGCGGCGACCGTCCTGCTTGCGGTCGAAGGACTGGATGAGCCCCTTCTTTTCCTGCGCGTGCAGGGCGGGGTAGAGACTGCCTTCTTTGAAGTCGAGGACGCCACGCGAGCGTTGCTTGATGTCGCGGGCGATGGCGTAGCCGTGCTGCTCGCTCTCGCTCAGGACCTGCAGGATGAGGACCGGCAGCGTGCCTTTGAGGTTCATCGGCAGCCTCCATGGCTGATACCTCGAAATCCGAGGCAAATGTACATCGGATTTCGATGCATTGTCAAGACGAGGAAAAAGGGAGTCTCCACCTCGACGAAAGAAGTGATCGGAAGTGGCTTTTAGTGATCATTGAACTTCGGTATTGAGCTACGGTGATCATATGGGGTGTAATTCCTGGAAGGGCCCTCCGTTTCTTGCGTCGCGCGGATGGCCGCCGTTTCGCGAAACCGCCACTCCTCGGGGTAAACCATGGGTAGCAGGGCCAAGACGTCCCCCGAGCCGGAATCACCGGCTGAGGCTGCATTCACCCGGGAGTTGGCGAGACTGGGGACATTCGAGCTGCTCGATCGCGCCTGGTTGACGATTCTCGTCCACCCGTTGCTGCTGATTCTGATCGCGCTTACGACGCCCTATATTCAGGAACACCCGCGCGTCATCATCGTTACGGGAGCGGCCTTGGTCGCCCTCGGCGTCGTTCGCGTGTTCATCGCTCGGGTCGTCAGCCGACGCTACGAGGAGAACCCGCAGTTCTGGCGCAGGGTCTTCGACGCGGGTCTGTATTCCTCGGCGATCATCTGGGGGATGTTCTTTTGCGTCACGCTGGCGCTGCGTCCGCTCGATTCAACCACCTGGTTCATCACCTTGATCACCGCGGCGCTGGCTGCCGGACTGCTGAATTCGCTGACGGCCGACTTTTTCGCCGCCGGTCTCTATCTCACGCTCCTTCTCGGGCCGGCTGCCGTGTGGAGCGTGCTGCAGGGCTACGACCTCTACGTCATCGTCATCGTGGTGGTGCTGTACTTCATGTACCTGTTTCAAGCGGAGGAGCAGAACCGCTGGTACATGCGGTCCATTACCGACAACGCTCTGCTCGCTGCCCAGACCAAGGAGCTGCGCGAAGCGCGCGACGCGGCTGACGCGGCCAACCAGGCGAAGAGTGACTTCCTCGCCAACATGAGCCACGACATCCGCACGCCGATGAACGCCATCATCGGCATGACGGATCTCGTTCTCGACAGCGCCATAACGCCCGAGCAGCACGAGCAACTCGTCACCGTCCGGTCCGCTTCGGACGCTCTCCTGAGCCTGGTCAACGAGATCCTCGATTTCTCGAAGGTCGAGGCGGGAAAGCTCGAGATGGACAGCGTCGACTTCGACCTGGCGGACTGCGTCCGTGACTGCGTCCGCGTCCTGCAGGCGGAAGTGGAGGCAAAAGGGATCGGCCTGGCCTGCGAGATGGAAGCCGACCTTCCCGAAGTCCTCGTCGGCGATCCGGGTCGTTTGCGGCAGGTGATCATCAACCTCCTCAACAATGCGATCAAGTTCACGCAGGAAGGCGGCGTGACCCTATCGGTCGGCCCGGTTTCGCGCAGCGAGCAGGATGTCGTTCTTCATTTCGAGGTTGCCGACACCGGAATCGGCATCGCCCCGGACCGGCTGGAGTCGATCTTCGGCGCGTTCGAGCAAGCCGACTCGTCGACGACGCGGCAGTTCGGCGGAACCGGTCTCGGACTGGCGATAGTTTCCCGGCTCGTCGCGCTGATGGGAGGCGAGGTGAACGTCCGTAGCGAGCCCGGTCGGGGCAGCACGTTCGAGTTCACCTCGCGCTTCGGCGTCGGCACTCGGCCGGCATCGGCGAGCCGCTCGAAGAACGCCGCCGAGCTTCAAGGCGTCAAGGTGCTGGTGCTCGACGAGGACCCGACGCACAGAGGCTTCGACCATCTATTCGAAACCTGGTCCATGAAGGTAGCGACGGTAGGAGATGGCCGTGCCGCGCTCGACGAGCTGGTCCGCGCGGCCGGCGAGGGACGCGCCTACGACCTCGTGATGCTTCACTACACCGTAGCCAAACTGGACGGCTTCACGCTCGCCGGCCACATACGGGACGGCTCTGCCGGCTGTGAAGCGCCGGTCATGATGCTGGTTTCCGAGGGGCAGATCGGCGACGGTGCCCACTGCCGTGAGAGTGGGATCGCGGCCTACCTGACCGGCCACGTTGGCCGTGCGGAGCTACGCCAGGCGATCGCCGAGGTGCTCGGCCGGCACTCGACGAGCGGAGGTGATGATCTCCCGTTGATCACCCGGCATACGCTTCGGGAGGCTCAGGAACAGCTCCGCATTCTGCTGGCCGAGGACAATCGGGCCAACCAGATGCTGGCCACGACGATCCTCGAGCGACGCGGGCACTCCGTTGTGGTTGTCCAGAATGGGGGAGAGGCGGCCGCGCGGGCGAAGGAAGAGACGTTCGATGTCATCTTGATGGACATTCATATGCCGGGAGTGGATGGCTTCGAGGGGACGGCCCTCATCCGCGAGCATGAGGCCTCGAGCGGAAAGCGTGTGCCGATCATCGCCATGACCGCGCACGCCATCAGGGGCTACCGAGACAAATGCCTGGCGGCGGGTATGGACGGCTATGTCTCCAAGCCCATCGACGCCGAGAAGCTCATGGAGGCTATCGCCGGCTGCGGCGAAGGGGCCGGACGCGCCTCCGCTGGCCCGGCAGCGGAGGGCGAGATCGAAGCGCAGCATGGAGAGGCTCCCATCGACGAGGCCGAGGCCCTGCAGCGCGCCGCGGGCGATCAGGAGCTGCTGGGAACCATCGCCGACATCGTGCTCGAAGACACGCCGGCAATGATGCTGGCGATCCGCGGCGCCCTCGACGCCGGCGACTGTGTGGCCCTGCGGGAGAGCGCCCACGCCCTCAAGGGGTGCGTCGGCAACGTCTCCGCCAAGGCGGTGTGGCGGGAGGCGGAACGGCTCGAGCACATGGGGCGCGATGGCGACATTTCGGCAGCGGAGCCGACCTGGGTTTCATTGAACCAGGAGGTCGACCGGCTCACGCCGGCGCTCGAGGGACTCCGCGAGGGATGACGAAGCTGCGCGACGTGGGACACTAGCGGAGCAGCTCGTCCAGGCACTCGACGACCTGCGCGGCGTCGACGGGCTTGGCGATGAACCGGCTGCCGGCGATGATGCCCTCGCTGTTCGCCACGTCTTCCTCGGTCACGATCGACGTCAGGAAGACAACCGGAATGCGCGATGTGATCGGGTTGTCCTTCAGCTGCCCGGCCACCTCACTGCCGTCGAGGTTCGGCATCATCACGTCGAGAAAGATCAGATCGGGCATGAACTCGCGAGCGGCAGCAACCGCCTGCTCGCCGAAGTTCTCTTCGCGGACCTCGTATCTGCCGGTCCTTTCGATGACGCGCTTCAACAACAACGTTGTCGTGCGGTCGTCATCTACGACCAATACGCGCTTCATCGTGCTGCTTCCCGGTCGGCAGTTCCGTTGCGAGATCTCAGCGAGAGCATACTGATTCGGACATGTGCAAAGCTACACATCCTTTTCGGGGAGGTCACGCGGGTCACTCCGCGATGGGTTGCCCCGCGTGGTGTCTTGGAGGTGCAGCCGACAACGTGTCACCGTCGAGCGTCCAACACGAAAACCAGGAGGGAAGATGAATCCGGGTAACGCAACGCATCGGCGCCGAAGCTCACGCTTATTGACCGCGACGCTGCTGGCGCTGTTGGTGGCCGGCGGCGCGACAGCCTGGGCGCAGGCAGATCAGGTCGATCTGGAGACGACCATGGGGCGGGGCAGGGCCTGCACGCAGTGGTTCTATGCCCGGGAGTTCGACAAGATCGAGGCCCTCGGATTCACGGACGCGATGGAGGCGGCACTCCCCTCGATGGGAGGGCTGGCGGGATTCGGGGACACCGTGGACACGCAGCTTGGCGGCGAGACCGAGGTCGTCGAGGAGGTGGAGACGGAGCAGCAGGGTCTCGACGTCTACGTTCGCACAGCCAAGTTCGAGAAATTCCCCGGCGAGGTCAACGTGCAATGGGTCTTCGACGCCGAGGGGGCGATCGCGGGCATGTCGATAAAGCCCAAGCAGTAAGCATGAGAGGGCCCTCGCGGACATCCGACACGGCCCGAAAATAAGGGAAAGAAGAGCTCGGCAGAACGCACTCTTCGGAGCCGTCGTAAAATCGGATGTTTTGGTCCGCAATGCGGCGCTCCGGATGTTAGCATTCAAGGTAACAACCCGATAGTTCTTCCATGGACACCCGGGCGATGCGCGTCCTGACCGCGATTCGCGGTTCGTCTGAATGACCAGCCTCCCGCAACAAAAGCCCACGCGACGACTCCGTGATTACGGGGTTACGTGCGCTTGGGAGCCCGACTCAGAGCGGCGCCCGGCCGATTCGCCATCTTCTTAACGGAGGACGACTCCATCATGTCTGATCAGGTCTATCCGGTCCCCGACGGTCTTGCCGACACCGCATGGTGCGACAACGAGAAGTATCTCGAGATGTACCAGCGGTCGGTCGACGATCCGGAAGGTTTCTGGGCCGAGCATGGCCAGCGCATCGACTGGATCAAGCCGTACAGCAAAGTGAAGGACGTCAGCTTCGACACCCCGGACGTACACATCAAGTGGTTCGAGGACGGCACGCTGAACGCTTCGGTGAACTGCCTCGACCGACATCTCGAGACCAGGGGCGATCAGGTCGCGTTGCTGTGGGAGGGTGATTCTCCCGAGGACAGCAAGTCACTCACATACCGCGAGCTCTACACGGAAGTCTGTAAGTTCTCCAACGTGCTCAAGTCGCTCGGCATCAAGAAGGGCGATCGCATAACGATCTACCTGCCGATGATTCTGGAGCTGCCGGTGGCGATGCTGGCGTGCGCCCGCATCGGCGCCATCCACTCCGTCGTATTCGGCGGTTTCTCACCGGACTCGTTGGCGGGACGCATCCAGGATTGCGACTCGAACCTGGTCATCACCGCCGATCAAGGTCTGCGCGGAACCAAGACGGTGCCGCTGAAGGGCAACACCGACAAGGCCCTCGAATCGTGCCCGTCGATCGAGCACTGCATCGTCGTCAAGCGTACCGGCGGCGAGATCGACTGGAACGAGCGCGATGTCTGGTACCACGAGCTCATGGAAGAGGCCGAGGCCGAGTGCCCGGCCGAAGAGATGAACGCCGAAGATCCGCTGTTCATCCTCTACACTTCGGGATCCACCGGCAAGCCCAAGGGCGTGTTGCACACGACCGGCGGCTACATGGTGTACACGTCGATGACTCACCAGTACGTCTTCGACTATCACGACGGCGACGTGTACTGGTGCACGGCCGATATCGGCTGGGTCACGGGGCATAGCTACATCGTCTACGGGCCGCTGGCGAACGGTGCGATCTCGATGATGTTCGAAGGCGTGCCGACGTATCCCGACGCCTCCCGCTTCTGGGAGATCTGCGACAAGCACTCGGTCAACATCTTCTACACCGCGCCGACGGCGATTCGCGCGCTCATGAAGGACGGCGAGGACTTCGTCAAGAAGACCGATCGGAGCACGCTCCGGCTGCTCGGCTCGGTCGGCGAGCCGATCAACCCCGAAGCATGGAAGTGGTACTACGAGGTTGTCGGCGACGAGCGTTGCCCGATTGTCGATACCTGGTGGCAGACGGAAACCGGCGGCATCCTGATCACGCCGTTGCCGGGCGCGACGGAGCTCAAGCCCGGATCGGCGACGCGGCCGTTCTTCGGCGTCGAGCCGGCCATCGTCGACGCCGACGGCAACCCGCTCAACGGCCCGGTATCCGGCAACCTGTGCTTGACCGATGCCTGGCCGGGCATGATGCGCACGTTGTATCGCAACCACGACCGCTTTATCGAGACGTACTTCTCCACCTACCCGGGGATGTACTTCACCGGTGACGGCTGCCGCCGTGACGAAGACGACTACTACTGGATTACCGGTCGTGTCGACGACGTCATCAACGTATCGGGCCACCGCATGGGTACGGCCGAGGTCGAGAGCGCTCTGGTGGCGCACAAGAAGGTTGCCGAGGCGGCGGTCGTCGGTTTCCCGCACGACATCAAGGGGCAGGGCATCTACGCCTACGTCACCTTGAACGCCGGCGAGCAGCCCGACGACGATCTTCAGAAAGAGCTCGTCAAGTGGGTGCGCTCGGAGATCGGGCCCATCGCCTCTCCCGACGTCATCCAGTTCGCCCCGGGACTGCCCAAGACGCGCTCCGGCAAGATCATGCGTCGCATCCTGCGCAAGGTTGCGGAGAACGACGTCTCGAGCCTCGGTGACACGTCGACGCTGGCGGATCCGGGGGTCGTCGACGACCTCATCGAGAACCGTGCTGGCAGGAAGGCGACGGTCTGAGCGATTGTCGGGGGCCGCGGATCTCGAGTCCGCGGCCCTCTTGCGTTGGTGTCGGAGCTTCGGTCGGCGTCGTGGCGGGCTAGCGGTCCTTCCGCTGCCCGAAGATGTACTGGAGCTGCGCCGTGAAGGCGCGGTTGAACGTCTCCCTGCCGGCAAGGTGCTGTACGTAGGCCGCGTTCCACGCAAAGCTGGGAGTGATGGCTCGTCCGCCACCCACGGCGAGTGAGAAGACGTTGAAGTCCTGGTTGAAATTGATCGTCAGCGTCGGGATCGCGACAAGGAAGAACCCCTTCGGCATGATGTGCACCGTCTGGACACTGAGCTCCAGCGACCGCACGTGGAGATCGGTCCCGTCGATTTGGCCGATCTTGCCGAACGAGTGCAGGTAGCGCACGTCGATGTACACGGGAAAGACGTCCGTCGGATTGAAGACGAACACTCCGCTCGGAGCCAGGACCCAAGCCCCGTAACCGGTTCCCTTCGACGGGTCGCCCGTCGGGGCCACGACGTCGACCAGCAGCGCGGAGGCGGTCAGGCGGCGGTCGAGATCTTCGTGGGTAATGACACCCCAGCCCAGACGAAGGTCGCCGACACCCGTGGGCCCGTTCCCTTCCGGAAGGCTGTAGTCGATGACCGGAACGTTCGCCCAGAACCCGGTCCAGCTAGTGGCAGCCCAGAATCCGCCGATCTTGTGCGCGTAGGCCCTGATCCCCACGGGCACGAAGTTGGCCGAGAAGGAGTAGTCGACCTGGTTGACCATGACGGTCGGGTCGAGAAACTTCTTGACGTCTGCAGTGGTGACGTCTTGGGCGCGAGCTGCCTTCGGGGTCAGCAGACATAGCAACACGGCAATCGAGCCGGCGACGCCCACGATCCCCTGGTTCCGGCCGCTCAGAGACACGGTCGCGACTTCAGCTCAGTTTCAGCTCCAGGGCTCAGCCTTGCCCCTGCGCGAATTCGAGCAGCGCGTCGACGCCCTCTTGTTCGCCGAGGCCGGTGATGACCTCCTGCAAGCCGGCGTCAGCCGCGGGATCGCCGATGCGGCCGAGGTTCATGATGGCGGCTCGGCGCAGGTTCTCAGCCATTGCCGGATCGAGCGCCATCTCCACCAGGGGGGCGACGGCCGAAACGTCGCCGATGCCGCCCAGTGTGTCGATGGCGTTCTTGCTGACCATGCCCTCGTTGGCCCGAGCCAGATCGGCGATGGCCGGCACGGCATCCACGGCGCCGGCCTTTTCGAGCTCGACGAGAACCGTGATCTTGGCCGAGTTCGAGCCGTCGCTCAGCGCCTGAACGAAGGCGGCCTGGGCATCTTCGTCGCTGATCTGACGCAGCGCATCAACGGCGCGGCCTCGAACGCCCGCGTCGTCATCGCTGAGCGCGGCGGTGAGTGCCGGTACCGCCTGAGGGTCGGCGATGCGGCCGAGGATCAGAGCGCAGTACTGACGCACCTTTGGCGACGGATCGCTGGTGAGGTGCTCGGTCAGCTTCGGCACCGACGCAGGGACCTCGATCTCGGCCTGGTGCTCCTGGTAGGTGCGGCTGGAAAGCGGGTCATCGAGGCGGACCTGCTCGATGAGATCGTCGAGAGCTCCGCCGGAGCCCCCGAAGCAGCCTGCCGCCAGTGCGGCAATGATGGTAATCAGAGCGAAGCGACGCAACATTATTGGGCTCCTCCATGCTGGTGTGTGCAATTGGAGTCGATGGGCCTTTGACAACCCAGGGGAGTCGCGGGCCCGTCTCAGTATTTCTCCTGCAGTCGCTGCACAACGAACGTCACCAGAGGATCCAGTGACGCTCCCGAAACTCGCCACCCGTCGCCTGTTTGACGCAGGTAGACGGTAACGGTTTCCGAGGTTTCGTCCGCCGCTGTCTTGGTCACGGCAACGCGTGCCGTGTCGCCGTCGATGTCGGCGGGAGTGGCACCGTAGATGAAGTCGGCCGGGCGTGTCTCGCGAAACAACCCCCATAACAGCGACTCGATCGAATCCTCGAGAAAAGACTCTCTACCGGTACTGTCTACCACTACGATCTCTTGCTCAACCCTGTCCGTGATTCCGCCGATGTCGAGTAGCTGCACGGCGGTGTCCGGATCCCCGCCGGAGGTCGCGCGAACGTAGGAAAGCGCGACGATTTCCGGGTCGTTGGGGGGACCGCACGAGGCGCCGGCGGCGACCAACAAGATGGCGAGAATGGACAGTATTGCCCGGGAGCGGGAGATCATCGGTTCACGTCGGGGCGGGGAAGGAGACTACGCTATGAGCTTATCATGGGGGGACTTGCGGCCCGTCTCAGCGCGAACCTTGCTCCTTCGTCGGCGGCGCGACCAGTGCCCGGCTGTAGGCGACGCGTCCCGCCACAATAGTCAGCAGCGCCTCGGCGCGGCGGAGTGCTCCGACGTCTCCCAGAACCGGATCCTCGCTCCAGACCACCAGGTCGGCGTCCGTTCCGGCGGTCAGACCCGTGGGTGAGGCCGTCGGATGGATGAAGAGCGCCCGAAGCAGTGGTGTTCGCTCCAGCGCCTGCTCGACGTTCCAGCCGCCGGCCGGGTATCCCTCCGCATCCTGCCGGGTGAGGGCTGTGGCCATTGCCGCGAGAGGCCGAAGCGGAAACGCGGGGGCGTCGGAGGCCAGCCGCAACGAAACTCCGGAGTCGGCCAGGTCGTTCCAGGCGTGGGCGCCGAGGGCGCGTTCGGGCCCGAGGATGGCGTCGACGAGGTAGATGTCTCGCGCGAATCTCGCCGCCGCAATGGCAATCTCGACGCGCTGTGAACGCGGCAGCGGAGAAGTCGGTGGAAGATCGAAGCCGATGATCATGGCTCCTGTCGCCGGTGATGTGCCGATGGCTTCCAGTGCGCGCGTGACTGCACGGTCTCCGGAGGCGTGAATATGGAGGGGCAGCGAGGCAGCCAGGGCAGCCTGTGTGGCGCCGGCGAGCACCATGTCATCGACAAGAAGCTCGCCGTTCGAGCCGTCGGTGTAGGGCGCCTCGAGGGCGGCGAGACGCGAAGACAGCGGGCCATCGAGTCGCAGGCCGACGGCCACTACGCGCAGCAGTTCGCTGTCCTCCAGGCGTCCACCCAGATTACCGGCGGCAAGCTCCGTGGCGGCGTCCGGTCGTAGGCGGATGTCGACGCGGAGTGGCAGGAGGCCCCGAAACTCCAGCTCCAGCAGATGTTCGATGGCCGCGGTGTCGACAGGTGGCGTCGCCGCGCGCGTGATTCCCGCCGCCGCGGCCTGGCGGGCGCCCTCGGCCAGCCACGCGGCGCGCTGATCGTCGTCGCCCGCGAGCAGGTCCGTCAGCCGGCCATAGGCATCGCCGGTGAGAATCCCACGAGGAGCGGGGCTTGCTCGTCCGCTACCGCCATCGCGGTCGACGCCGGCGGAAGATTCTGTCAACGCGGCCAGCGCGGCGCCATTGACCCATGCCATCAGGCCGCTGCGGTGCAGGAGAGCGATGGGGCGCTCGAGACCGATGACGTCGAGATCGGTGTGGTCGGGGAGAACCGCTTCGGGCCAGTCGTTCTCGTCCCATCCCCATCCCACCAGCCATCCTTCGGTCGCGGTGGGCTCTCCCGCCGCGTTGCGCACCATGGCATGCACCTCGTCGACGGACGAGGCCCGCCGCAGGTCGAGACTCCCCGTACTCCAGCGGCCCAAGGCCTCGATGTCGATCCATGCGTCGTATGCGCCGGGAAGCACGACGCTGTCCCCGAGGGCCATCTGCTGGGTGTAGGTTCCGGCGAGCTGGAAGATCTCGGCGTCGGTTCCGATCGCCAGCACGGTGCTGCCGCGGATGGCGAGCGCTTCGACGGACTCTTCGGTAGATCCGAGCGGGTAAATCACGCCCCCGGTGAGCAGCAGATCGGGGTCGTCCGACGGTGCGCGCCCGCAGGCCGCGGGCAGCGTCGCACACGCCGACACGGCGATGGTCGCGACGACTTTCCTCATCATGTGCGCAGTGTAGCAGGGGAGAACCGGGGCGCCGCGGAAGCGATTGACAGTACGCCCCGTCGTCACTACTTTCTTCCCATGCTTTGCCTCCATTCCTGCATTCGGCGTGCGATCGTGCCGATGGCGATCGCGTCGTTATTGACGGTGACGCCGACGGCGGCGCAGGCGCCGTCGCTTCCTGAGCGGCAGACTCCCGCGCAGTCGCCGGCGTCATTCGCGCAGCAGACAGCGCTCCCGGATGTCGCCGACCTGGCGCGGCTCGTGCATTTCGATGACCTGCGAGCTCTTCGGGCCTTCTTCGAGCGCGTCGACGTGAGCAGCGTTGCGGCCGGCCTGGATAGGCCGTCGTCGTCGACGCCCCTGACCATGGAGTCCATTCTCGGGAGGTTGCCGGAGGACTGGGCGGCTCCCTTCGCCTTCGTCCAGGGTGGCATCAGCTACGCGCCCTACGCCGGAAGCGTGCGCGGATCCCGGGGCACGCTCGAGGCGGGAAGCGGCAATGCGATCGACCAGGCCCTTCTCCTGCAGAGCCTGCTGGAAGCGCGCGGTGTGAGCACCCGGCTCGTCCGGGGGCGGCTGCAGTGGCCGGAAGCCGCGCGTCTGGCCGTGGGGACGAGCTCCCCGCCGGCGCCGAGCGCCGACGACCCGTGGCCGAGATGGTTGGAATCCGCGGCGGACCACTGGTGGGTCCAGGCGCAGCGCGAGGGGACGTGGGTTGATCTGGATCCTTCGTTCCTCGACACGGAGGTGGGGCAGGCGGTGGGCTCGTCGCCGGCTCCGGTCGACCGTGTTCCCGATGAGCTGAACACGACGCTGCACGTCGAATTGCGCCGTGGCGAGCTCACCGTGGCGGAGGCGACACTTCCTGGCTCTGCGGTGGTGGGACAGGTGATCGCTCTGAGTTTCACGGCCCGATCGGAAGAAGCCGTGACGCTGTGGCGAGACGGAGAGGCCGCCGCCGTGCGCTTTGCCGAGATGCTTGCGGATGTCGCCGGCCATCTGGGTTGGGTGGCGTCAACTACCGGCGACGCCGGTGAAAGCCCGCGACCCTCAGCCTTTCAGCGCATCCTTCTCGATCCGCAGGCCGGGCCTTGGGTGGCTCGGTTGGAGGTTCCGGGGCGAACGCTCGAGGCGGGGCCATTCGAGCGCGCCGACCTCGATTCGTTTTACGTACGCACCACCGTCGGCGCGCCACTCGTGCCTGATCACGTGCTCGAGGCGCCGTGGGGCGGCGGCCGGGAGGGACGTCTTTCGATCGTGGTCGGCGCCGGCCGCGTGTCGGACGCACGCCTGGCGGCTGAAGCGGAGCCGCTGTATCGCGCGATCAATCGACTCGCAGCGCTCGAGCAGGAGGCTCGCGGGGCGATGGCGCCGCCGGCGGCCTATCACGACGCGTCCGACCGACTCGCGGCTGCGGCCCGGGCCGGGTGGCAGACATTCGCGGGCGCGGCGCCGGGTGTGCTCGGATGGGCGGTGCTGCAGGGCGTCGACCGGGTTTCCGAGGGAAGCCCCGCCGGCCGCGTCGTTCGCCAGGGTTTGCGGCTGGCGGCGGTGCGTTGGCGCCCCGCCGAGGATGCGGATACGGGCTCCATGGAGATCCGGCTGAGTGACCCGGTCACCATCGGTCTGTTGCAAGGGGCCGCGTCGGCGGCTTCGCTGCGCGCGGCCAACGGGGTGCTGCAATCGGCGGTCTTGAGCCAGGTGCTCAACCGGGTCGCCGAGCGCGCGCCCGAGACGGCGTTCGACGTCACGCTACGGGCGATCGGGACGGGACGGCCGATTTCGGTGTACCGGGATCTCCAGAGCGTGCCCGAGAGCTGGCCGGCGACGGTGCGGGCCGAGGTGGCGGTTGGTCTGCGGGCCGGCTACGCGGTGTTGGTGCCGGAAGCCTTCGACGTCGACGCCGTTGGTTGGTGGCACATCGGCATTTTCGACGGCGAGACGTTAGGTTGGGTCCCGGGCGTGCAGACGGCGTTGCATGGACGCGTCGACATGGACGCGCCGCGGGTGGGCGACGACCTGGAGGCGCTGCTGGCGTCGCTGCCCGCCCTGCACCGGGCGCTGCGGTGGCTTGCCGACGTGCCCGGAAGCGGTGCCATGGCGCTGGCCGCCGTTCCGGCGGCCGCCTGTGCGTCGGCGAGTGTTGCTGCTGAGGTCATGGCTACGAGCGTTCCGCCGGAATGGCCGCGCCCCGACGTGCCCGCCCTGTGCGGGCTGCGCTAGTGGCCTGTCCCCGCGAGTTGCAGGCAGATTGCTGCCGAGCTGCGGACCCCGCGTCGGAGAGCGGCGAGCTC
>CAYSHI010000090.1:0-3846 GCA_964430745.1 uncultured Acidobacteriota bacterium
AGCCGCTGACGCGCGCCTACTCGCTGGCCAATCATCCGGAAGAGCATCCCGGCGAGCGTCCTGGAGAGACGGGGATCGTCATGCTCGACGTCCGCATCGCGCCGCCGCCGCCGCATGTGCCCGAGGGCACACCGCCGGGGAAGATGAGCTCCTACCTCTTCTCGTTGCGGCCGGGTGACCCGCTCGTTCTCGCGGGTCCCTACGGCGAGTTCTTCGCTCATGAGAGCGACGCGGAAATGCTCTTCATCGGCGGCGGGGCGGGCATGGCGCCCATGCGCTCGATCATCTTCGACCAACTCGAGCGCCTCCGCACGAAGCGCCGGATCAGCTTCTGGTACGGCGCCCGCAGCCTGCGCGAGGCCTTCTACGAGGAGGACTTCGACCGCCTCCAGGCGCAGCACGAGAACTTCCGCTGGACCCTGGCTCTCTCCGATCCGGCGCCCGAGGACGCCTGGAGCGGGCCGACCGGATTCATCCACCAAGTCGTGCTCGACGCCTACCTGGCCGATCACCCCGCTCCCGAGGACGTCGAGTACTACCTCTGCGGGCCGCCGATGATGGCCCAGGCCGTGGTCGCGATGCTCGACGAACTCGGCGTGTCACCCGACAATATCTTCTTCGACGACTTCGGTTCCTGAGGAGAAAGACCTTGGAGAGTCTCATTGCGGTGTTCGCGGTCTCGGCCCTTTCGCTACTCGCCTTTGGCGCAGCCGGCGCGGCGTTGGCGGGGCTGCGCGGAACCTGCTCGCGGGCCTGCGACCGCGAGGGCCGGCTGCTCTGCGAGCGCTGTCCGCGCCGCAACGAGACGGGCGCGACGCGCGCGGCGCACGCGGCGCGCCAGGACCCGTTGCAGGACGGGGCACCTTCAGGCGTCCCACCAGGAGGTGCGCGATGAGTTCCAACTCGGACGTCCGCAACTCGGAGGCCCTGCGGCGCATCCCGACGGTGCGCGACATGATGGCGCGCGACTTCATTTCCCTCCGGCCCGAGGCCTCGATCGGAGAGGTCGCAAAGACCTTGGTGCGGCGGCGGGTGTTCGGCGCCGCGGTGGTCGACGCCGACGGCTGCTTCCACGGATACGTCTCGACCCGGGGCGTGCTGGCCGCGTTGGCGGGGTTCCTGCACGATGAGCGACCCGTCGGGCCGCTTCTCGAATACCTCGATCCGGATTCGCCCCGGCTGAGCGAGAAGACTTCCCTGATGGCCGCGATCCACCTCTTCGAAGAGGCCGGTCACAACATTCTCGCGCTGCCCGTGCTGCGCAGCGGCGAGTTCGTCGGCGTCGTCACCCGCCTCGACGTGTTGCGGGCCGTGATGGACTATCTGAGCGGAGCCAAAAGCGGCGGGCCCGGCACGCTCTACATCAGCGCGCTCAAGAAGAGCGACGAGGGGCCGGGCTACTAGGCGAACAACGACGCCGGCACGGGCCGCGGTCGACCGAGAGACTCGAAGAGCGGAAAGCGGAGGCGACGATGGGATCGATCGGGCGGGGGCTGGCGCTCGGCTGCGTGCTGGCGTGGACGAGCGGCGCGGCGCCGGCGAACGCTGGGGACGAGGGCAAACAGGCCTTCCTCTCGAACAAGTGCAACCGCTGCCACGCCGTGGCCTCGCAGGGCATCACGCTCGACGCCAAGTCGAAGAAGGAGCGCGGCTCGGACCTCGGGCAGGTCGGCGCCGCGCTCGATGCCGATTGGCTGCGGCGCTACATCCGCAAGCAGATCCAGCTCGAGGGCAAGGACCACGCCGTGGCGTGGAAGGGCAGCGACGCCGAGCTGGAGGCTCTGATCGCCTGGCTCGACGGCCTCGGATCGTCCTGAGCCGGTCAAATACTCCGAACTTCCCACGATTGTTTACGTTGTCCGACCGCAGGCTCAAGTGAGGCTACGCGGTACGCTCGGGGTGGTTGTCCGTTCTCAATATTGTCGGCGTTGAAATCCTTGGACTTTTCCGCCCTGCCCTTCACGCCGATCCGCAGATGATACTCCCGACCGAATCTCCGATTCAGACTCGCTCCAGGCCGAGATGCCGAGCAGAATCTCGCCCGCCATGCGGACCTTCGTCAGCTTCACATCCCTGCTACTTCGCATCTTGCTCGCCTTCTTCCGGACCCGCCAGGAACAGGCGATTGTCGAGCTGGCACTCCGACAACAGCTCGCGGCGTATGCGCAGAAACGTCCCAGGCCGAGGCTCAGCCCGCTTGATCGTGCTTTCTGGGTCGCGCAGTACCGGTTCTGGCCTCGTTGGAAGAACGCCCTGGTCATCGTCCGCCCCGAGACCGTGGTGCGGTGGCATCGGCAGGGCTTCCGCCGCTACTGGCGATCAATCTCTACGCCCGAACCGGGCCGACCGCCGGTTTCGAAGGAAGAGCAGGAACTCATTGTGCGAATGGCTACCGAGAACGGACAGGCCACACTGGCCCGCTCTCCGGCGCGCTCCCCGGTAACGAGAAGGATTTTCTTGAGTCGCGTCATCCCGATGGCCCTTTCAACGCCGGCAGCCTTGCCATCAGGACGCCGCCTTGAGACGCATCGCCCACGTCCATTTGTGTACTTCCATCGCGAGGAAGATGCTCAACGCGAGCACCCACAAACAGGCCAAGGCCGTTAAGCTGAGAGGTTCGACCCGCAGGATCTTTTGTCCCAGTGGCAAAAACGTCGTGCCGAGATGAATCGACAATGCGACCAGCGCACCGCCGAGTAATACCGGGCTGCGAAAGGGTGACAGACGCAACGCGGACTTCGTCTCGGAGCGACAATTCCCGATATGAACACTTTCGAATAACACCATGAGCATCAAAAGTGAGTTACGTGCCGCCGTCTCCGTCCAACCGGAGTCTAGCATCCACCAAAAGGCACCAAAGCCAAAGCACCCCATAACTAACGCGGCAACGACAGTTCGTTCGATCATCAGCTGATTGAAGATGCGTTCTGACGGTGGCCTTGGGGCCCGGCTGAGCACATCTCCTTCACTCGGCTCAAACGCTAGTGCCACGTCCTGAATACCGTTGGTGACAAGATTGAGCCAAAGCAGTTGTACTGCCAGAAGCGGAAGTGGCAGTCCTGCCACCAGTGCCAGGACGACAAGAACGACTTCCGCGGCCCCGGTCGAGATCAGCAGATAGATCACCTTGCGAACATTGTCGTACGCCACCCGCCCCTCTTCGATCCCGGCAACGATCGTGGAAAAGTTGTCGTCGCTGATGACTAGCTCGGCGGCTTCGCGCGCCACATCCGTTCCGGACTTCCCCATTGCCACACCGATGTGCGCAGCACGAAGCGCGGGCGCGTCGTTGACACCGTCGCCGGTTACGGCGACGAAGTGCCCGATTCGACGTGCCGACTCGACGAGTTCCAACTTCTGATGGGGGGAGACGCGTGCGAAGACGCGCGCCGTCCTGACCGCCTCATCCATTTCCATCGGTGACATCTTTGCTAGCTCGCTGCCGGTGACCACTTGATGGGGTCCACTTGCCAGACCCAAGTCGCGTGAAATAGCCAGCGCTGTCACCGGGTGATCGCCGGTGATCATGCAGGCGCCCACCCCGGCTTCGTGGCAGGCACTGACAGCTTCACGCGCTCCTGACCGCAACGGGTCGATCATCCCTACAAACCCCAAGAAGGTTAGATCCGATGGTTCCGGAGCTGCTGCCGCCGAATCAAGCGCCGGTGATGCGCTGCCCTCGGCCAACGCCAGTACACGGTAACCCTGTTCGCCCATGGACTCGGCGATTCGATGAATCTGAGCGACCCTGTGCGATTCGGCTCCCCAGTCGCACATAGCCAACACTCTCTCCGGCGCGCCCTTCACAAAGACGGCGGTGGCCTCATCTGCCTGATGGAACGATGC
>CAYSHI010000091.1:0-11905 GCA_964430745.1 uncultured Acidobacteriota bacterium
GGCGGCCGCGGCGGTAACAATCTTCTCGGGTGGACCCCCAACGGCACCGTGATCACCCTCCTGGTGCCTCCGGGCCGCGGGCCGGAGCCGGAGGAAAGCCGCGTGCCTTCGGGTCCGATCATTCGCAGCACGCGCGACGGAGAGACGGCGACGCGCACGATCCCGTTCCTGATGGAGGACGGGCACGACGCCGATCTGTTCGAGTACTACACCACCAGCCAGATTGCCGAGCTGGCGCCGGGCCGCGAGCCGCGGCTCATCGGAGAGCCGGCGATGTACTCGTCCGTGGCGGTCAGCCCCGACGGTGAGCACCTGCTGACCACGCGGGTGGCACGCCCCTTCTCGTTCATCACCGGATGGAACAGCTTTCCGCGCAAGACGGAGGTCATGGATCTCGACGGCAACGTGCTCGCCACCATGATCGATCAACCGCTCCGCGAGAGTGGCGGGGGTCGCGGGGGCGGCGGGGGCGGCGGGGGCGGCAACAACCCGCGCGAGCTCGGCTGGCGGGTCGACGGGGCCGGACTGACGTACCTGCAACGCGAGCCGCGTGACGACGACGAAGAAGAAAACGGCGGTCGTCGCCGCGGCGGCGGAGAGGGCCCCGTCGGTTCGGCTGACGCCGGCCCGGCGGAAGGCGGACAGCGCGGCGGTAGCGGTCAGGGCGACGATGAGGAGGACGACGCCCGCAAGGATCGCGTCATGCTGCTGGCCGCTCCCTTCGATATGGATCAGGCGAACGTCGTTCTGGAGAGCGACGACACACTCAGCGGCCACTCGTTCAACCGCGACGCCACACGCCTCTTCGCCGGTGCGGCCACCGACGACGGTGGTGTGACCGCCACCTGGGATCTCACCGAGGACGACCCGCAGATGAACGTTCTCATCGAGCCCTTCGATGATGACGATCTTTTGGAGCTCCCCGGTAGCCTGATGTCGCGACGGGCCGAGAACGGGACCTCCTACACCGTCGTGTCGAGCGATGGAGCGCGCGTCTTTCTCGAAGGACCCGGTTACGCCGAAGACTTCCGGCCGACCCCCTTCGTCGACGCCTTGACGATTGCCGACAGCGCCAAGGAGCGCATTTTCGAAGGCTCGAAGGACAGCTTCGACAACCCGTTGGTGGCGCTCGACGACGACATGGAACGCCTGATCGTCTCGCGTGAGACGCCGACGGAACCCGCGCAAAGCTATCTGTACACCAACGGCGCCTTCGAGCAGCTCACCGAGAACGTCACCCCGTACCCCGAGCTGGTCAACGCGCAAAAGGAGCATTTCACCTTCGAGCGCCGCGACGGCGTGACCGTCCACGGCACCGTGGCGCTGCCCACCGACTATGTCGAGGGCACCAAGGTACCGGCGGTGTTCTGGACCTACCCGAGCGAGTACACGAGCGTCGAGGAATACGAGCGCTCCAAGCTGCGGGGGCTCAATCTCAACCGCCACCCGCGCATGAGCTTCCGCTCCAATTCCGAGGTGTGGTTGACGCAGGGCTACGCACTGGTGATTCCGGACATTCCGATCATCGGCGATCCCTACAACGACAAGTTCGTGCAGCACCTCACCGATAGCATGTACGCGGCCATCCGCCGGATCGACAAGATGGGCGCGATCGACATCGACAAGCTCGGCCACGGTGGGCACAGCTACGGCGCGTTTACCACCGGCAACATCCTGGCGCGCTCGGCCTTCTTCCAGGCGGGCATCGCCGGCGACGGCGCCTACAACCGCAGCCTCACGCCCACCGGGTTCCAGCGCGAGAGCCGCGACATCTGGGAGGCGCCGCATATCTACATCGAGATGTCGCCGTTCTTCGTCGCCGATCAGATCGACACGCCGATGCTCATGTATCACGGCATGGACGACAACAACACGGGCACCTGGCCGATCCAGTCGGACCGCATGATTCAGGCGCTGACATCGCTCGGCAAGACGGCGGTGCTCTACAAGTACCCGTACGAATCGCACGCGCCGCGAGCTCTTGAGCAGCAACTCGATCTGTGGGCGCGCTGGATCGGTTGGTTCGACCTGTACGTGAAGGGCGAGATCGACGAGGAGACGGAGACGAATGGCTGAATACACCATCACCGTGAATGGGCGCGAGCACACGCTCGATGCGCCGCCGGACATGCCGTTGCTGTGGGCGTTGCGCGACGTGCTCGGACTCACCGGCACCAAGTACGGGTGCGGCATGGAGCTCTGCGGCGCCTGCACCGTGCACATCGATGGCAAACCCGTGCTCTCGTGTCGTAAAGCGATCTCCGCCGTCGGCGCGGGCGAGGTCAGGACCATCGAAGGGCTCGCCGCCGAGGGCGCGCACCCGGTGCTGGATGCCTGGATCGCCGAGGACGTACCGCAGTGCGGCTACTGTCAGGTGGGACAGGTCATGACCGCCGCCGCCCTGCTGGACGAGAATCCTCGCCCCAGCGACACGGACATCGACGAGGCGATGGTGGGCGTGGTGTGTCGCTGCGGCACGTACGACCGCGTGCGCAAGGCGATCCATCGGGCCGCCGGGAGTATCGAGCCATGAGCAGGGTCTCCAAGCTCGATCGCAGGGATTTCATCCGCCTCGGTGGAGTCACGACGGGCGGGCTTGCTCTCGGTGTCTACGGGGGATACTCGGGCGCCGAGCAGGTCCTCTCGATGGGCGCCGATCCGGACCCCCTCAACGCCTTCGTGCAGGTGGGCACCGACGGCACGGTCTCGATCTGGGTGGCCAAGACCGACATGGGGCAGGGTGTTCGCACGTCGTTGCCGATGATCGTCGCCGAAGAGCTCGACGCCGATTGGGACGACGTGCGCATTGTCCAGGCGGACGCTCATCCCGACAAGTACGGCCGCATGATGACGGTAGGGAGCTCGAGCGTGCGTGGCGGCGCCTGGATGAGCCTGCGCCGCGCCGGCGCTTCGGCACGCCACATGTTGGTGGCAGCCGCGGCGGCCCGCTGGAACGTGGCGGCCGGAGAATGCCGTACGGAGCCGGGAGCGGTCCTGCACGGAGCCTCGTCGCGCCGCGCGCGCTACGGCGATCTGGCGGAGGAGGCCGCCTCGATGCCCGTGCCGGATGAGCCCGAGCTGAAGGATCCTTCGGCGTTCCGTCTCATCGGCACGCCGATGAAGCAGCTCGATACGCCCGCCCGTACCCGCGGAGAGGCGACCTTCGGCATCGACGTACGGGTTCCCGGAATGCTCTTCGGCACGGTCGTGCACAGCCCGGTGTTCGGTGGCCGAGTCGGTGGCATCGATGCCGATGCGGCCCTCGCCGTCGAGGGCGTGCACCAGGTTGTCGAGATCTCCACCGGTATCGCCGTCGTGGCCGACAACACCTGGTCGGCATTCGAGGGTGCGAGCAAGCTCGACGTTACCTGGGAAGCGGACTTCGACCTCAGCAGCGCCGACATCTCGGCGCATTTCGCCGAGGTCGCCGCGGGGGAAGGCGTCGAGGCAAGGCGCGAAGGAGACATCGCCGCCGGGATGGAGGCGGTCTCGGAGGGATTCGAAGCGGTCTACGAGGTCCCCTATCTGGCCCACGCCACGATGGAGCCGATGAACTGCACCGCCCACGTGCAGGCGGATCGTGTCGAGGTCTGGGCGCCGACGCAGAGCCCGCAGGGCGTCCAGAGCGCCGCGGCCCGCATCAGCGGTGTGCCGATCGATCGCGTTACCGCACACTCGATGTTCCTGGGTTGCGGCCTCGGTCGCCGATCGGCGACCGATTTCGTTCAGGACGCGGTGGAAACGTCGATGAAAGTCGGCGCCCCGGTGCAGGTGCTGTGGACCCGCGAAGAGGACATGCGGCACGATCTCTATCGGCCGGCCGCGTATGCCAAGTTCGAGGGCGGCGTCGACGACGACGGCAATGTGGTTGCCTACCGCCTCCGCGCCGTGGCGCAGCCGCTCAGTGCTACCGGCAGCAGCAGCGGCGGTGGTCGTGGCGGCCGCGGTGGTCGTAGTGGCGGGCCGCGCCCGGACGGCAATGCCGTGGACGGGCTTGTCAGCATGCCCTACGACGTGCCCAACCTGCTCATCGACTACGGACGCCCCGACCCCAAGGTGCGGGTGCCGACGGGCTACTGGCGCTCGGTGGGGCCGTCACAGAACTGTTTCATCACCGAGAGCATCATCGACGAGCTGGCGCACGCCGCCGGCCGCGATCCCCTCGAGTTCCGCCTGTCGATGCTCGACAACGCACCGCGCATTCGCCGGGCACTCGAGGTGGCTGCCGAAGAATCCGGCTGGGGGGGCTCGTTGCCCGAAGGCCGGGCTCGCGGCATAGGCCTGGTCATCGACAAGGGTGGTCATGTCGCGGTGGTGGCCGAAGTTTCGGTGGTCAGAGGCTTCCCTCGCGTCCACCGAATCACCTGCGGCGCCGACTACGGCGTTGTTATCAATCCGCTCAACGTCGAGGCACAGACCGTGGGCTGCGTGGTCAACGGAATCACGGCCGCACTCTACGGCGAGATCACCATCCGCAACGGCCGCGCCGTGCAGAGCAACTTCCACGACTACCAACTCCTGCGCATCGACGAGATGCCCGAAGTCGACGTGCACATCGTCGCGAGCACCGAGGATCCCGGAGGCGCCGGCGAGCCCGCCCTGCCCCCCACGATCCCCGCCATAACCAACGCCATCTTCGCTCTCACCGGCAAGAGAATTCGCAGGTTGCCGGTCTCGAAGACTCCGCTGTAGCGGGAGCGATAAGGCGGCGTCTGCGGCGTTGCGCTTGGTCGGATTGCCTCCGACGTACGGACGTACGCCTGCGGAAATCCTCTCGGCGCGCGCCTTGCAGCCACCGCCTTCTCACTCCCGCTAGAGCTATTCTTTTCGGAGGGCGATAACGGGGTCCACTGCCGTGGCTCGGCGGGCGGGGATGGCGGCGGCGAGGGCGCCGAGGGCGATGACCAGGCTGCCGACGGCGAGATAGGTCGCCGGATCGGTGGGGCCGATCCCGTACAGGAGCCCTTCGACGAATCGCGCGGCGCCGATGGCACCGACAACACCGAGGGCGACGCCGATACCGACCACCCAGAGGGCCTGCCGGACGATCATCGCGACGGTGTCGGAGGCGCTGGCGCCGAGCGCCATGCGTACCCCGATTTCACCCGTGCGCTGCACGACCGAGTACGAAACGACGCCGTAGATGCCGACGGCGGCCAGCGCCGCCGCGCACACCGCCAGGCCGACGAGCAACGCCATGTTGAAACGCGGTTGCGCGATCGACTCGCTCAGAAGCTCCTCGATCGACGTGATCTCGGTGGGCGCGAGCTCCGGGTCCATGGCGACAAGCTCTTCTTCGACGAGCGCGGCGGCGCTCGCCGTCTCCATGTCCGAAAACACGACGACGTGCATGTCGGGGAGCGAGAGCTGGCGAAATGGGACGTAGAGCTCCGGGCGTACATCGGATTGAAGTCCGTCGTGACGCGTATCACCGACGATGCCGACGATCTCAGCCGAGCCCGCCATGGGCATGTCGATCACCTTGCCGAGCGGATCCTCGTCCGGAAAGAAGCGGCGCACCAGCAGCTGATTGACGATCGCCACCTCGCGGCCCTCCTGGCCGTCGAAGTCGTCGAAAAGGCGGCCGCGGATCAACGGAATACCCATTGTCCGCAGGTACGCCGGAATGACGCCGCGGAAGTCGGCGCGCGGGCGCTCGGTAGGCGATTCGATATCCAGGCCCTGGACGGTGAAGGGCATCTCGAACTCGGTGCCGAGCGAGCTCATCGGCAGCCGCGTCGCCGCGCCGGCGCTGTCGATACCGGGCGTGGCGCGGACGCGGTCGATGAGGTCGAGAAAAAACTGTCGGTTCTGCTCGAAGCCCTGATAGCGCGACGGCGGCAGCGAGACCATCAGCGACGCGACGCCTTCCTTGCGAAAGCCCGGGTCGACACGCGAGAGCTGCACGAAGCTGCGCACCATCAGGCCGGCCGCGATCAGCAGCACAAGCGCGAGCGCCACCTCGATGATGATCATCGCGTCGGTCAGCCAGCGCGCGCGGCGACCACCGGCTGAGCCACGCCCGCCTCCTCCGGACTTCAGGACTTCGACGATGTCCTGTCGCATCACACGCAGGGCGGGAATGATGCCGAACAGGAGCCCCGCCCCCACCGTGAGCGCCAGCGTGAATGCCAGCACGGTGAAGTCGATGCCGATGCTGGCACCTCGCGGCACCGAGCCCGGGATCACGGAGCGCAACACGCCGATCCCCCAGAGCGCCACCAACAGGCCTGCAACACCACCCATGGCGGCGAGCACCAGGCTCTCGGCGAGCGATCGTCGCAGTAGCTCCGCGCGCCCGGCGCCGAGCGCGGCGCGGATGACATAGTCCTTGGCGACCTCACTGGAGCGCGCAACGAGCACGTTGGCGACGTTGACACAGCCGATCAGCAGCACCAGCGTGACGGCTCCGAACAGGACCCAGAGCGTGGCGCTGATCTCGCCGACGAGCTGCTGCTTGGCCGGTATCAGCTCCAGCTGCCAGCCCTCGTTGGTCTCCGGGAACTCCGTCGCCATGTGCGCGGCGATGGTGTCGAGCTCGCCGGCGGCCTGCTCGAGCGTGACCCCGGCCGCCAGCCGTCCGACGGCGTTGTACATGCGGTGCGCGCGATCGAGCTGCGCCTGCTCGCTCAGGGTCAGAGGCAACCACAGCTCCACTTCGGGCTCGCCGGCGGGAAACTCGAAGCCCTCGGGCATGATGCCGACGACGGCGTAGGGCTCGGAGTCGAGCGAGATCGTCGACTCGACGAGATCCGGGTCGGCGCCGAAACGCCGCGCCCAGAACGCGTGGCTCAGCACGACGAGCTTCTCGTTGCCCGGCGTCTCCTCCGACGGCCGAAACGTGCGACCGAGATGCGCATCCACGCCCAATGTCTGGAACAGGTGCGGCGACACGAGCACCGACTCGAGCCGTTCCGGGCGGTCGACGCCGGTCAACGTGTTGCCCTCGTGGCGGTAGGCGGCAAGCAGGCCGCCGAACGACTCTGCTCGGCCGCGGAAGTCGCGATAATCGCCCGTCGAAAGCTGCGCTTGGGCGATGTTCTGCGAGGGGTTCGCCCCCCAGAGGATCACCAGGTCGTCGGGATCGGGATAGGGCAGCGGCCGCAGCAGCACACCGTTGAGGACCGAAAACAGGGCCGTGTTCGCCCCGATCGCCAGCGCCAGCGTACTGATGACGACGAATGCCACGCCCGGGTTACCGATGACGGAACGGAACGCCTCTTTGAAGTCACGCAGCATCAGGTAGCGGCTCCTGCTGGTATCGAAAAGGGTCCAAAGCCTGATCGGCGAACGACCCCGTGTCAAGCGCCCGGTGCGGGGTCGTCGGAAATCCGTGTGCGCCGTCCATCTCTTCACCCAGAGCGGGCTATTTACGTGGCCGATTCGGGCTAATCCTCATGTTCGAGCTGACTAAAGCAATGCCTTATGCGCCTTAATTAATAAGCGCGATCACAAGAAGGGTGAAACCAAACAAGGCGCCGACCACCAAGAACCAAAGGGGACTCGCGACGGCAGTTGCACGCCGAGCGCGCTCGCAGTCGGAGCGGCCGAACCGAACGCAGGAGGACCGATATGAGCGATCAATACGAGGTGATGAAGTACCGCCTCGCCGATCCTTTCGGGGGCGGTAACCGACCGGCCCGGGGCGAGGGCCGAGGCCCCTCGGGGGATCTGCATCCCGCTCTCGGGCTTCTGCTCGCCGTGGCGATCTCGATCATCTTCTGGACGGGGTTGGTCTCCGTTGTGGTCTGGGTTCTCACCTAGTGTCCTGGGACAGGACACTAGCGGTCGACACTGGTAAGTTGGCGGTATCGATAGCTCGGGTGCACGCCTCGGAGGATTCCATGACGACCTCGATGAGCCGGCAGGTCGAGCAACTCGCCGGCAGATACGGGCGGGTTGCGGCCCAGCTCGACGACCTCTTCACCAAGGTCACCGACCCGATCTCCCGCATGGGATCGGCGTCGGCCTTGCTCCACCACAAGATGCCGCACTTCTTTTGGACCGGCTTCTATCGACTGGTCGACGGTGACCTGATCGTCGGGCCCTATCAGGGTCCTCTGGCGTGCATGCTTCTGAAGCGGAACACCGGGGTTTGTTGGGCCGCCGTCGAGCGCCGTGAGTCGATACTGGTCGCCGATGTGCACGCGTTTCCCGGGCACATTGCTTGCGACTCGCGCTCGAGCAGCGAGGTGGTCGTGCCGGTGTACGACGCCTCCGGAGAGATCCGCGCCGTCCTCGACGTCGACTCCGACAAACCGGCGGCGTTCGCCGAGGTCGATGTTGCCGGTCTCGAGAAAGTGGCGGCGCTGATCCACGGCACGGCTCCGGCGTAGCCGGCATGATGCCGCCCTCGCTTCGAACGGTCCTTCTCACGGCGATCTGCGCATGCTTCGCGGCACCGTTGGTGAGCGGGCCCGGCGCGGGAACGGTCGCCGTCGCCGGGTCTCAGGACCCCGATTGGCTCGACCCGAGCGTGTTCGATCGCAACAGGGAGATCGCCCACGCCACGTTTACGTCGTTCCCGTCCCGGGAGGCGGCGCTCGACGGCCTCGTCACCGTTCCCGACGCGCAGCGATCGGCGTGGGTGCGATCCCTCAACGGTGAGTGGAAGTTCGAGTGGGCTCGCAGCCCCACGGAGCACACGCGGGAGTTCTCCGACACGGCGTTCGACGATACCGATTGGCGTGAGATTCCGGTGCCGAGCAACTGGGAGCTCGAAGGATACGGCGTCCCGATCTACATCGAGGCCGGGGTGCTGCCTTCTCCGCCGGTCGATCTCGATCCGGCGAATAACCCGACCGGCTCGTACCGTCGCGAGTTCACGGTCCCCGCCGGCTGGGGCGGTCGACGCATCCTGCTGCATTTCGCCGGGGCCCGGTCGACGCTCCGGGTTTGGGTCAACGGACAGGCGGTGGGTTACAGCGAGGGCAGCCGGACGCCCGCCGAGTTCGATATCACCGACTACGTCGAGCCCGGCGAAGGCAACCTGCTGGCCGTCTTGGTGCGCCGCTGGAGCTCGGGAAGCTACCTGGAGGATCAGGACTTCTGGCGGCTCAGCGGTATCGACCGCGACGTCATGCTGATCGCTCGTCCCGCGGTGCACACACGCGACTTCGCCGTGCGCGCCGGGCTCGACAGCGAATACAGGGATGGCCGACTGGAAGTCGTTGCAACGGTGGTGAACCGTCTCGACGACGGCCCGCGGCGGGTGCGGTTGGAAGCCGAGCTGCTCGATGACGCCGGCATGGCGGTCCTGGAGGAGCCCCTGCGAACGACGATCGAGGCCGGCGCGCTTGGCGAGAGCGCCGGCCGAGTCGGCATCGACGTTCCGGGAATCCGCGCATGGACCGCCGAGACCCCGAACCTCTACACGTTGCTGCTCACCCTGTACGACGAGGATGGCTCGGTGCTCGAGGTCATCCCACGCCGCATCGGGTTTCGCACCGTCGAGATCAGCGACGGGCTCCTCGAGGTGAACGGCGTTCCGGTGAAGCTCAAGGGGGTCAACCGTCACGAGCATGACCCCGACATCGGCCACGTGGTCACCGAGGAGCGCATGATCGAGGACATCAAGTTGATGAAGCAGTTCAACATCAACGCCGTGCGCACGGCCCACTACCCCAACGTTCCCCGCTTTTACGAGCTTGCCGACGAATACGGCCTCTACGTTGTCGACGAGGCCAACATCGAGTCGCACGGCACCGGGTACGACCTTGACGAGACGCTGGCGGGCAAGCCCGAGTGGCTCGGAGCGCACCTCGATCGCATGCAACGCATGGTGGAGCGCGACAAGAACCATCCCTCGGTGATCATCTGGTCGATGGGCAACGAGGCCGGCGATGGACCCACGTTCGAACGCTTGTACGAATGGACGAAGCTGCGCGATCCCTCGCGCCCGGTGCAGTACGAGATGGCCGATCTGCGACCGCACACGGATATCTTTGCGCCCATGTACGCCCGTATCCACATCCTCGAGGACTACGCGGGTGGCAAACGTGACCGGCCGCTGATTCTGTGCGAGTACGCCCATGCCATGGGCAACAGCGTCGGCAACCTGGGCGACTACTGGGACGTCATCTACGCCCACGACCAGCTCCAGGGCGGTTTCATATGGGACTGGGTGGACCAGGGGCTGCGGGCGACCAACGACGACGGCGACGAATTCTGGGCCTTCGGGGGCGATTTCGGCCCGCCGGACACGCCGAGCGGCGACAATTTCGCCATCAACGGGCTGGTGTTCCCCGATCGCGCCTTGCATCCGGCGATCTGGGAGGTGAAGAAGGTCTATCAGAATGTCGTCGTGGAGCCCGTCGACGTTGCGGCCGGCCGGGTTCGCGTCACGAATCGATTCGATTTCACCGACCTGGCGTCGACAGAAGCCGTGTGGACGTTGCTGCGGGACGGGCGCGAGGTGGCCACGGGCATCGTCGAGAACCTGCAACTCGGCCCCGGGGAAAGCGTCGAGCTGTCCCTTGATTACGCCGCCGTCGACCCCGCCCCTCCGGCTCCGGGTGAGTACCATCTCACGGTGGAATTCCGCACGCGACGGGATCTCCCGTGGGCGGCCGCCGGCCACGTGATCGCGTGGGACCAAATCGAGCTTCCGACCGTAACCGGGGAAGCGGACGTCGATGCTTCCCGAGTCGCCAAGCTGGATCGCACCGTCGACGCCGACATCCTGCGCATCGAGGGGCCGGAGGGTGCGCGGGAGAAGGAGTTCGCCGTGACCTTCGATCTGTCCACCGGCGAGATGACGTCGTACCTCTTTCACGGGACCGAGATCCTGCGGGAGGGTCCGCAGCCGAACTTCTGGCGCGCGCCCACGGACAACGACTACGGCAACGACATGCCGGAACGGCTCGGCGTGTGGCGCGATGCCGCGGCCCGGCGGACCATCGATGCGGTCGAGACCTGGCAGAACTCCGACCGCGACGTGGTCGTGCGCGTGACGGCCACGTTGCCCGTCGGGGAGTCCCGACTCGTCACCACGTATCGTGTGCTCGGCAGCGGCGAGGTGGAGGTGGAGAGCCGTTTCGTTCCCGGTGAGATCGGGCTTCCCGACCTGCCTCGCTTCGGCATGACCCTGCAGCTCGTCGACGGTTTCAACACGGTCGACTGGTACGGACGCGGTCCGCACGAAAACTACTGGGACCGCAACCGAGGGGCGGCGATCGCGCGATACACGCTCCCGCTGTCGGAAATGGCGCACATGTACATCCGCCCGCAGGAAAACGGTGTGCGGACCGATGCGCGGGAAGTCGTCCTGCGATGGAACGGTGGCCGGGCTACGGTGGAACCGGCGGCCGCCCGCGCCGCGCTGCAGGTGCGCGGCGATCCCCTCTTCGATTTCAGCGTTTATCCGTTTCTGAACAGCGACTTCGACGAAGGTCCGCGCAAGCGGCAGCGCCACCATACCGATGTGAAGCCCCGCGACCTGGTGACGCTGAACATCGACTACCGTCAGATGGGTGTCGGCGGCGACACGAGCTGGGGTGCCCGAACGCATCCGGAATACACGCTGCCGTCGCAGGAGTATGTGCTTCGTTTCGTATTGCGGCCGATGACGCGGGTCGCGGCTGACTAGGCGTTGATTCCCGTTGTTGACAGGTTTGAACCGAAGCTCGGGGACCCGGGGGGATTCGCGGGCGCGCGTGGTTTGTAGGGTCAACTTGGGTAGATTGGAACGTAGTAGCTAGGCGGGAGCGCGTAGGGCAGCGATACCCTTTCGCGTGAGGTGCGCGGGGGAAAGGGAGCGGCTTCGCCGGATTCTCATGGCGCGCAGTACACGCGAGAAGGGCATCGCTGCCCTACGCGTTCCCTCTGCATCGGTTCCGTCAAGACGAGGCTCCCCCGCCCAAACGCACCCGGACCGGCGACCCTGTCTCCCTGAGATGACCATGCC
>CAYSHI010000092.1:0-20403 GCA_964430745.1 uncultured Acidobacteriota bacterium
CCGCTCGATCTGATCGGCGCCCTCGATACGATCGTGCCCACCGACCTTGTCCTTCCACGGGCCCATGCGCTGCTTCAGCCCTCCGTGCAACACGTCGTGTATGAGCGTGCTCTTGCCGGAGCCCGACACGCCCGCGATGCAGCACAGCACACCGAGCGGGATCTTCACGTTGATGCCCTTCAGGTTGTGCTCGCGGGCACCGACGATCTCGATATGCCCCGCCGCCGGCCGCACGCGCGGCGGCTGCGGCACGTTCTTCTCGCCGCGCATGTACTCGGCCGTCAGACCGGAGGCCGCGGCCAGCTCGCTGGCCGCCCCGGCAAAGACGATCTCACCGCCGTGCACGCCGGCGCCCGGACCGAGGTCGATGACGTGATCGGCAACGCCGATCATCTCGCGGTCGTGCTCCACCACGATGACGCTGTTTCCCAGGTCTCGCAGGCGCCGCAAGATGCCGATGAGACGCTCGTTGTCCCGAGGGTGCAACCCGATGCTGGGCTCATCGAGCACATACATGGCGCCCACCAATGCCGATCCGAGGCAGGTGGCGAGGTTGATTCGCTGCGCCTCTCCCCCGGAGAGAGTGCCGGTCAGTCGATCGAGCGTGAGGTAGCCAACGCCGACCTCGACGAGGTAGGCGAGACGCGAGCGGACCTCCGTGATCAGACGCTCGGCTACGGCCTGGTCGCCCGCCGACAGCTCGAGGCGGCGAAAGAACGTCTCCGCATAGTCGATGCTCATCGCCGCCACCTCGCCGAGCGTCAGCCCGCCGACCTGCACGTTGCGCGCGGCGCCCCGCAGGCGGGAGCCGTCGCAGGCCGGACACCTGACGTACCCGCGATAGCGCGCAAGGAGCACCCGTACGTGGAGGCGGTAGCTCTTCTTCTTGAGCTTCTCGAAGAAACCCAGCACCCCCACGAACCCCTCGCCGCCGGCCAGCACGGCGCGACGCTGCTCGCCATCGAGCTGCTGCCACGGCACGTCCATGGGAATGTCCTGCGCCTCGCAGAAGTCGCGCAGTCGTTTGCGCCAGCGGCCGCGGCTTGCCTTGTCCCACGGCTCGATGGCACCGTCGCTCAGACAAACCGTCTTGTCCGGAACCACCTTGTCGAGATCCAGCTCGATGATGTTGCCGAACCCCTTGCATTCCGGGCAGGCGCCGTACGGGTTGTTAAAGGAAAAGAGACGAGGCTCGGGCCGCAAGAAGTCCAGGTCGCAGTCCGCGCAACGGAACCGACGGTCGAAGGCGTATGTTGCCGAGACGGTGACGGCGGCAACGGGGTCGTCGGCGCCATTGCGGGGGCTTCCTCCCGCTGCCTCCGCGGCATCGGCCTCCGGGGCTTCGAGGACGAGGACCCGCGCCCTGCCCTCGCCCTCCGTGAAGGCGATCTCCATCGAGTCCACCAGGCGGTCGCGCGCCTCGCCGTCGAGCTTCGTGCGATCGACCATGACGTCGATGTCACCTGCCCCGAGTCGCTTGGCGGCCTCCTGGAACTTGCGCACGGAGAGCTCGACCACCTCACCGTCGCGCCAGACACGGCGGAATCCTTGCTGCAACAGCCCGACGAGCGTCTCCTGCCGATCCTTCAGCGCACGTGGCAGGGTGGCGGGAAAGGTCACCACGGCACGGCGCATGGGAAAGTCGGACAACAACGTGTCGATGGCTCCTCCGGGGGAGTCGGCAGCGACGGTCTTGCCGCACGAAGGGCAGACGGTGACCCCGACCCGGGCGAACAGCAGCCGCAGATAGTCGTGGATCTCCGTCGTCGTCGCGACCGTGGAGCGAGAGCTCCGGGGCGGCACCTTTTGCTGGATGGCGACGGCCGGGCATACCCCTTCGATGCTATCGACGGCCGGCTTTTCCATGCGCTCGAGGAACTGGCGCGCATACGCCGAAAGCGACTCGACGTAGCGTCGCTGGCCCTCCGCGTACAGCGTGTCGAACGCCAGGCTCGACTTACCGGAGCCCGACACACCCGTCACGACGACCAACTCGCGGCTGGGGATATCGACGTCGACGCCCTGCAGGTTGTGTACCCGGGCACCCCGGATGCGAATCGGGTGGCGAGCGGCAGCGGCGGCGGCGGAAGCGGATCGAGAAGGCATGGATCGCCCGGGTGAAGAGACCGGTTTCCGCGGGCATACGGACGGGCATCGACCGGCGCGGAGAACCCAAACGACCATGTTAGAGTCTCACCCTTTGCCGGACAATCATGACCTCTGCCGACTCTTCCGTCCGCCGTACCGTCCTCGTCGTCTGCTTCGGCAATCTCTGCCGTAGCCCGATGGCGGAAGCGCTCTTGCGCATCCGCCTCCCGGAGAGCGAGTGGCGCGTGATCTCGGCAGGCACCCACGCGGTCGGCGGCGATCCCCCCACTCACGGTTCCCAGCTGGCAATGTCTCGAATCGCCGGCCTCGACATCTCGGCGCAGCGCTCCGAGGCGCTTACCGATTCCATGTTGCGCGAGGCCGACTTCGTCTTCACGATGTCGCGCCGGCAAGCGTTCGAGGCGGCCGCACTTCGACCCGAAGCGGCTTCCAAGATCCGTCTGCTGGGGGCGTTCGCTCCGGCCACCGGAGAGTCTTTCGGCCCCGCCGATCCGTACGGCCACAGCGCCGACGCCCTGGAAGTCGCGGATCCGATGGGCGGCGACCAGGCTATGTACGACGCCTGCTGCGAGCGTCTGACGGACAGCGCGAACGGCGCCGTCGATTGGTTGGTTCGGGGCGCCGACCTCGACGAAGCTCCGGCGCCGGTGGCGAGCTGGCTGTCGGGTCCCTGAGGTGAGCGCAACCTGCCGACCGCACGGGCGTGGCGCCGACTCCGCGCCACACGGAAGGATCGCCGTCCATCGACTCGGGACTATTCGGAAACCGCGGCTCCGTGGCCGTCACAACAACATGAAGATCAATGCCTGAAACGATCGACGAGCAATACTACCGGCGCGTCGAGGAGCACTTCGGACAGCGGCGTGGCGGGCCGTTGGTGCTGTCGCCGAAGGATTGGCGCCTGATCGAGAAGTGGCATGAAAAGGGCATCCCCTTGAAGGTCGTGCTGCGCGGCATCAATCACGCGTTCGATCGCTTCGAGGCCACCGGGCCCCGCCCTGACCGGATCAACTCGCTGCGCTACTGCGAGCAAGAGGTTCACGCCGCATGGGAGGATCATCGCGCCGCGCATGGCCGCCGGGATTCCGGGCCACGAGAGCCGGCCAGCAGCGCCCTCCCGGGGGCCGGCTCGCATCTGAGCGAAGTAGCGGCCGCCTGTCGCGCCGCCGCCGCGGGTCAGCCCGCGGCCGGCGCCTCCTGTCTGACGCGCGCCGCCGACTCCCTGGACGCTCTGCGAACGGAGGCCGCCGAGGGCGTCTTCGGAGCACGCGAGCTGGACCGCCGCGCGAACGAGCTGGAGGCCGGCCTGCTCGCGGAGCTCGACGATCTGCCGCCAACCGAGCCCCCTCCGCCGGCCATCAAACTGCCGCGGTTCAGCCCCTACGAGGCCTGAAGGCCGGCGCACCGCTCGGGCTCGCCGCCCTCGGGTGGATTTGCGGTTGCTGGGCGGGAACAGGCTCCACCGGCTGGAGCTTGCCGGAGATCCCGGGGCTCACGCTGATCTTGTTGGTTGCGGGGATGACGCCGATGCTGCGATCAGGCCGCCCTCGCGGCTTTGCCGCCCTCCTCGTCGCCACCACGATTGCGGGCGCCGTCGCCGGGGCCGGGGCGGCGTACCCGATCGCCGCCACCGCCCTCGCCGATCATCCCGCGGGCGTGCGCGGCGTCTGGCGGGTACGCGGCCGGCTCGATGGCGATCCCCGCAGGGCGGGAACATCCTGGAAAGCACCACTACAGGTCGGAGAGATCCTCGTCGACGGCGAATGGAAGCCGTGGCCGCTCCGGGTGCGCAGCACCATCTACGAGCCCGTCGAATCGACCGGTTGGCGGGCGGGAGACCGGTTCGAGACCTTCCTGAGCTTTCGTGCCGATCGTCCGGCGCGCAACCCCCTGCTGTCGCCGCGGGCCCCATTGCGCGCCTCCGGGGCGGACCTCCGCGCGTCGCTCAAGAGCTTTCGACAGCTCCGAACGAATGGGTACGCGGGCGCGCGCTCCGCGCCGGCGCCGGCTCTGCGCTCCTCCCTACTGTCAGGTGTGCGGGCAGGGACGCGCCGGCGTATCGAGCGTCTCTTCGGCGCGCACGCTCCGCTCCTGAAGGCACTCCTGCTCGGGGAGCGCGACGAGGTTCCGGCCGGCCTCCTCGCGGCGCTCGCGCGCACAGGTTTGATCCATCTCATCGCCATCTCCGGCCTCCACGTCAGCATCGTCATGAGCGCGATGTTCGGCCTGCTGAGGCTGGCGGGGCTTGCGCGACCGGGCGCGGCTCTGCTGTGCCTGCTTGCGCTACCGCTCCTGTACGGATTCGTCGTACCGCGGCCGGCGGTGGCGCGTGCGTGCCTGATGGCAGCTCTCGTCCTCGTCGGTATCGTCGGCGGGCGCCGAACCTCGGCGCTCAACGGCCTCGCCTTCGCCACACTGGCGCTCACGGTTGCGGATCCCTGGGTGGTTCGCGATGCGGGCTTTCAGTTGAGCACGGCCGCGACCGCGGCCATCCTACTGCTCTTCCGCGCGCCCACGTGGCAGCGGCGGATCCCCGCTTTTGTCGCCGCTTCGCTGGCCGTATCCGGCGCCGCCGCCATCGGCGTCGCACCGGTGATGGCGTCCATGACTCATCGTTTGACGCCGGTCTCGATTCCGCTGAACCTGGCGGCTGTGCCGGCCATGACCCTCGCGGTGGCCTCCGCCATCGGCTCACTGGCGTTCGACGCGGCCGGTTCGGCGACGATCTCGCGGCCGCTCGCATGGCTCGCGCGCGGGGTGCTCGACCTGTTGCTCGCCCTTGTGGAAATGGTCGATCGAGCGGTGCCGGCAACGCCCGTGCCCTCGCCCGCGGTGCCGTGGATCCTGCCCGCCTGCCTCGCCGTCGGATGCTCGATCGCGCTCTGGGGTCCGGCCGCCGGGATCGCCTCCGGTGTGCGCCGGGGCTTGGTCCGCACGGCGCTCGCAGCGTGCTGCGCCCTGGCCTTCGCCGGCCTGATGACGGCGATGCGTACCGCGGCCGTCGCTCCGGTCGAGGCGTTCCGACTCGTTGCCTTCGACATCGGACAGGGCGACGCTCTCCTCGTCGAGACCCCCGGCCTCTCCGTGATGATCGATACCGGGGGCAGCCTTCTCGGCGACTACGACCCCGGCACGTCGATTCTGGCACCCACCTTGCGCGCACGGGGCATCCGCCGCCTCGACGCCGTCGCCATCACACACCTCCATGCCGATCACGCCGGCGGACTCGGCGGTCTGCTGCGGGAAATCGGCACACGCGCCGTCTGGGTGCCCAGCTTCAATCCACATCAGCAGGCCGGCGTCCGCTTGCTGCGGGCCGCCGCCGATTCACCCGTGGTCACCCTCGCCGCGGGGCAGCGGCTGGGCGACAGGGCTTGCTCCTGGCGGGTACTCCATCCCTCGGCCGCGGGGCTGACGACGGGCGGGGCGGGTGTGTCCAACGACGGCTCCTTGGTGCTCTCGCTACGGTGCGGCGGCCGCTCGTTGCTGCTGACCGGCGACACGGGCACCGGGGCGGAGGCCGCGTACCTCGACGACGTCGCTACATCCGGGAGTGTTCTCAAGTCCGCGCACCACGGCAGCATCACCTCCAGCAGCCCGCGGCTGCTGGACGCGGTGGCGGCACGTCACGTGGTGGTCTCCGCGGGCTGGCGCAACAGGTTCGGGTTGCCCGACGGCGAGGTGTTGGAGCGCTATCGGCGCCGCCGGATGGCCGTCTATCGAACGGACCGCGACGGCGCCGTCACCGTCTCCGCCGGGCGACGCATCCGCGTGCGCGGCGAGCGCTGGTCCGCCGGTCGCGGGCGCTACCGCGTCGGCGGCTGGCTCGATTGAGTGTGAAGATCGGGATCGAAGCAGGCGCGGCAACGCGCCTCGTAAACATCTTCGGCGCCGACCACAACACGTTCGCCACTGGCAATGAGACGCTGCGAGTGGTTCGCCGGAGCGCCGCACTTGACGCATATGGCGAGCGTCTTGGTGATGTACTCCGCCAGCGCCAGCAGCTGCGGTATAGGCTCGAACGGGCGTCCGAGATAGTCCTGGTCGAGACCCGCGACGATTACCCTCCGCCCTTCGCCGGCGAGGCGCTGACAGACCTCGGAGAGACCGTCGTCGTAAAACTGTGCCTCGTCGATGCCGACCACGCGTGTGTCGGGCTCAACCGCCTCGTATAGCTCCGCCGAGGTCGTCACTCGCTGGCTGGGCAGCCGTTGGCGGGAGTGCGAGACGATGTGGTCGTCGTCGAAACGATCGTCGATGCGGGGCTTGAAGACCTGCACGTGCTGGTGGGCAATCAAGGCGCGCCGCAGGCGCCGGATGAGCTCCTCGCTCTTGCCCGAGAACATGCTGCCGCAGATCACCTCGATCCACCCGCGCCCGCGGTTCCGGCCGCCCGCATCGGGGCTTCGCATATCCGTCGATTCCGCCGCCGCCGCCCCTTCCAGCGCCGCGAGGTCGCCCTGAACTTCGCTATCCAATGCTCGTCTCCTCGACACTCGCGGGCGGCTTCGAATCCGCGAGCCGATCGCACCCGATGCTATAATCCGGGCTCCTCGGCCCGATTGCCCTCACAGTAGCCCGTCCCCTTGGACACCGCCACTTCGTCAACCCCCGACGGCCCCACCGTCGATTGGGGCACCGTCATCGATCGGATCAACGAGGTCCGGAGAAGTCTCGTGTGGGTGGTCGTGGCGCTGCTGGTGGGCACCGCCGCCTCATGGGGCATTGCCGATCGCGCCTTCAGCATCCTGTCGGCGCCATTGACCGAATCGATGGAGGCCGCGGGGCGTGACCCCCGCCTGGTGTTCACGCGCCTCATCGATCCGTTCGTCATCTACTTCAGCGTCTCGTTGCTGGGCGGCCTGTTGCTGGCGCTGCCGGTGCTGATGTCGATGGTCTGGCGCATGGTGGCACCCCTCGGCCTCGGCAAGGGCGTCGCCAAGGCCGGGCTCTTCGTGTTCACCTCGACGCTTCTGTTCCTGCTCGGGCTGGCCTTCGGCTACCTTGTGCTGCTGCCGTTCGTGGTGAGCTACCTGCTCACCGTCGCCGAAGATTTCCAGTACGCGCTCACCGTGCGCGAATACCTGCGCTTCGCCCTGCGCATGCTGCTGGCAATGGGGATTTCGGCGCAGCTTCCGCTGCTGAGCTTCGTTCTCGCCCGCTTCGGGCTGGTCACCGCCGGGAAGCTGCTGCGCTGGGTCCCCTACGCCGTTCTCATCTTTTTCGTGCTCGCGGCGCTCATCACGCCTCCGGACGGCATCAGCCAGGTGCTCGTGGCGGTGCCGATGCTCGCGCTCTATCTGCTCGGCGTGCTGGTGGCCGCAGTAGCGCGGCCTCGCGACAGGTCCGCGGACAGCTCGGACTGAGGCGATCGGAGCTCGCGTCGAGAGTCACCGACGATCCCTTCCCCGTGGCGGCGACCGAGCGTCACTCGTCGCGCGGCGGTTCGGCCTCGGCTCGCTTGACCTCGTCCCAGAGGGCGTCCATGGCCTCCAGGCTCTCGGCCTCGCCGGAGACGATCTGCGGCTCGATGGCACGAAAGCGTCGCTCGAACTTCTCGCTTGCCGCGCGCAAGGCCACCTCCGGAGACATTCCCATGTGTCGCGCGAGATTCGAAACGGCGAACAGCAGATCGCCGATCTCATGCTCGACGTCTCGAGAGCGGCGCGCTCCGTCCTTCTCCGCCTGCGCCACGGCGGCCTCCACCTCATCGAGCTCCTCGCGAATCTTCAGCAGAACCCCTGCCGCGTCGGGCCAGTCGAAGCCCAGGTTGGAAGCGCGTCGTCCCAGCTTCTCGGCCCGTGCCAGGGCCGGAAAGCTCTCCGGGATGTCGTCGAGCACCGAGCCGCCCCCGCGCTCATCGCGCTTGGCGGTCTCCCAGCGTTGCAGCACCTCTTCGGCGGTGTCGAGCTTGCCCTCCCCGAACACGTGGGGGTGCCGGCGAACGAGCTTGTCGTTGATCGCGTCAACTACCGTTCGCACATCGAAAAGCCCCGATTCGTCGGCCATCTGCGAGAGAAAGACAACCTGAAGCAGGAGGTCGCCGAGTTCCGAGGGCAAGCCGTCCATGTCGTCCTCGTCGATCGCATGCACCACCTCGTACGCCTCCTCGAGCACGTAACGGCGCAGCGAGCGTAGATCCTGCTCGCGATCCCAGGGGCATCCTTCGGGGCCGCGCAACGTCTTCATGATGTCGACGAGCCGGCCGAATGCGGCCTCGGCGTCGTGGTTGTCGGACACGTTCCCCCCGTTCGAATACGCGGTGTGGATCGGGTGAAGGTACTGCCGGCGCAGCCTCTACGCAACGCCTGCTAGACTCACGTCAATCGATTCCTCAGCAGACCCGAGTGGGAGCCATGGACGACGAGAAGACCCCCCAGGGAGACACGGAAAAGCCGCGCCTCAAGGTAACCGACCGGCGCAAGTTCGCCGCCGACGGCTCACTTCGCTCTGTCGATGAGCCGTCGACGGAACCGGACGGCGAAACCGCCGCGGCGGGTTCACCGATTGCCCCGCCGAACACCGAAACCACTTCGGCCGAGGCGGCCCCGGAGGCGGGTCCCGGACCCGATTCCGCCGACGAAGCGCACGCCGTGGAAAGCGCCGAAGCACCGGGCGACGATGCCTCCGCCACAGTGGCCACCGAAACGCCGGATGACCGCACCGGCGCAGCCGAGAGGACGGCTCCCGAAGGCGCCGACGGGGCCGACGACGATCCGCGCATCGCCGGACCCGAACCCGGATTCTCCCAGCTTCCGCGCGACTTCACCGCCTTCGTGGAGAGCATGTATCTGGAGGCGATGTTGTACATGGGCGCGATCGCCGATCCGCGCACCGGCGAGACGATCGAGGACGTCGAGCTGGCCAAGTACAAGATCGATCTGCTGATCATGCTGCAGGAAAAGACCGAGGGGAATCTGACCACCGAAGAGAAGCAACAGTTCGACGACGCGCTCTATCAGCTCCGCATGCTGTACCTGCAGAAGACGAAAACGGCCAGCCTCTGATCTCGGGACGGCCTCGCCCGACGTCGGGATTCGGCAGATTTTCCGTACCCTACAAGGTTGACAAAAGCCCACTCAGGTTTTATCCTGTCGTGTAGCTAAGTTCTACTGCGTCTCTGCCCCCGACCGTTTCCACCGCGGGGCACCCGAAAACACCTGCAACACCCTCGAATTCAGACTCAGCAGGCAAATTCCGCCCGCATCGGCTCGTGCACTCCCCCCGGTTCCGACCGGACGGGTTCGGGTCGGGGCCCGGCGGCGATACGGAGGAATCATCTCAATGTCCAAGATCATCGGCATCGACCTCGGCACGACCAACTCGGTTGTCGCGGTGATGGAAGGCGGCGAGCCCGTCGTCATCCCCAACGCGGAAGGCAACCGCACGACGCCGTCCGTGGTGGCGTTCACCGAGAAGGGCGAGCGACTCGTCGGCCAGGTCGCCAAGCGCCAGGCCATCACCAACCCGGAGAACACCGTCTTCTCCATCAAGCGCTTCATGGGGCGTCGCCTCAGCGAGGTCAATGAAGAGATGAAGATGGTCCCCTATGAGGTCATAGAGGACGGCAACGACGTGCGCGTCGTGGCACGCGGCAAGAAGTACTCGCCGCCGGAGATCTCCGCCATGATCCTGCAGAAGCTCAAGTCGGCCGCCGAGGATTATCTCGGCGAGAAGATCGAGCGCGTCGTCATCACGGTACCGGCCTATTTCAACGACTCCCAGCGCCAGGCCACCAAGGATGCCGGCAAGATCGCCGGTCTGCAGGTCGAGCGCATCATCAACGAGCCCACCGCCGCGGCTCTGGCCTACGGGCTCGACAAGCAGGCGGACGAGAAGATCGCCGTGTACGACTTCGGCGGCGGCACGTTCGATATCTCGATCCTCGAGGTCGGCGACGGCGTCGTGGAGGTCAAGTCCACCAACGGCGACGGCCATCTGGGCGGTGACAACCTCGACCAGCGCGTCATCGAGTGGATCGTCGACGAGTTCAAGAAGGACCAGGGTGTCGACCTCGGCAAGGACCGCATGGCGCTGCAACGTCTCAAGGAAGCGGCCGAGAAAGCGAAGATCGAGCTCTCGAGTGTTTCCGAGACCGAGATCAACCTCCCCTTCATCACCGCCGACGAGAGCGGCCCCAAGCACCTCTCGCTGAAGCTGTCGCGCGCGAAGTTCGAGCAGCTCGTCGCCGACCTGTTGGAGCGCACCATCCGACCCGGTAACCAGGCGCTCAAAGATGCCGGTATGAAGGCCTCCGAGATCGACGAGGTCGTCCTGGTCGGCGGCTCCACGCGCATTCCCAAGGTGCAGCAGCTCGTCGCTGAGCAGTTCGGCAAAGAGCCCCACAAGGGCGTCAACCCGGACGAGGTCGTGGCCGTGGGCGCCGCCATCCAGGCGGGCGTGCTGGCGGGCGAGGTCGAGGACGTGCTGCTTCTCGACGTCACGCCGCTGTCGTTAGGGATCGAGACGCTCGGTAGCGTCACCACCGTGCTGATCCCTCGCAACACGACGATCCCGACCCGCAAGAGCGAGGTGTTCTCCACCGCGTCGGACAACCAGACCAGCGTGGAGATCCACGTGCTGCAGGGTGAGCGCGAGATGGCGGGCGATAACCGCACGCTGGGCAAGTTCCACCTCGTCGGGATTCCCTCGGCACCGCGCGGCATGCCGCAGATCGAGGTCACCTTCGACATCGACGCCAACGGCATTCTGAACGTCTCCGCCAAGGACCTCGGTACGGGCAAGGAGCAGAAGATCACCGTTACTTCGTCGAGCGGACTCTCGTCGGACGAGATCGACGGAATGGTCTCCGATGCGTCCACGCACGCGGACGAGGATCGGGAGCGGCGCGAGCTCATCGACGCCCGTAACCAGCTCGATTCGACCGTCTACCAGACGGAAAAGGTCCTCGGCGAAAACCGCGACGGCCTCGACGCGGGAACCGCGACGGAGGTCGAGGAGGCGCTGAAGGGCGCCAAGGACGTCCTGGAGAACGAGGACGCCGGCGCCGACGCCTTGAGCGCGGCGGCCGAGCGGGTGCACGCGGCCTCCCACAAGATGGCCGAGGCGATGTACCAGTCAGCCGGCAGCGGCGCGGATGCAGGCGCCGGTGCGACCACGGAAGACGACGAGGTCCTCGAGGCCGAGGTCGTCGAGGACGACGGCGAATCCTCCTGACACGCGGCGGCGGCACGGGTGGGGCCCTGCCCCACCCGGCCCGCCGCGGGCCGTAGGTGTCCGAAATGCTGTCCAGAGATCATTACGCGGTACTCGGCGTCGCTCCCGACGCAGACGCCGACGAAATCAAGGCGGCCTATCGACGCCTCAGTCGCCGCTACCATCCGGGCGTCAACCCCGGAGATGCGCGAGCGCACGCCGCATTCGAACGTATTCGGCTGGCGTACAACGTGCTCACCGACTCGCATGAGCGGCAGCGCTACGACCGCGAGGGCCAACCGGCTGCCGACGAGATTCATCTGGCCGGCAACCCGGAAGCCGGCGGCGACCCGGCATCGTTTCAGGAGCTGTTTCGCCAGCTTTGCGACCACGCCCGGCGCACGCGCCCCCAGCGCGGCGACGATATCCACGCGGTCGTCGGCTGCCGCCTCGTCGACGCCGAGCGCGGACGACGCACCACCGTCGAGTTGCGGCGGCTCATGCCGTGCATTCCCTGCGGCGGGCGCGGGCGTGTGCAGATGCAACACGCGGCGGTCTGCTCCAGGTGCGGGGGTAGCGGCCGAGAGATCTTCGGCCGTGGTGTTCTCAGTGTGGCCGTCGCCTGCGCGGAGTGTGCCGCCGAGGGCATGCATTCGGGCACACCGTGCTCGGCCTGCCGCGGCACCGCGCTTGCCACCGAGCAACAAACGGTTGCCGTGCAGATCCCACCCGGAGCGCTCGACGGCCAGGAGATTCGTGTCGAAGGGCAGGGCCACAGAGGCCTCCGCGGGGGACCACCAGGCAACCTGGTCGTGACCGTTCGCGTCCAGGAGGATCCCCGCTTCGAACGACGCGGTCCGGATCTCGTCACCCGCGTGCCGATCTCCGTGACCGATGCCGTCCTCGGCGCGCGGATTCCCGTTCCCACTTTGCAGGACGGCCCGGCAGCCGTTCGCATTCCGCCGGGGGTGCAACCCGGCCGGCGACTGCGCGTCCGGGGCAAGGGCCTGGAGATGTCGAACGGGCGCCGCGGCGACCTTTTCGTCGTCGTCGACATCCGGATTCCGCAGGTCTACGACGAGGACGCCAAACGCCTCATTCGCGAGTTCGGCGAGCGCACTTCCGGCCCCGACCGCGGCTCCGTGGAACGTGCTACGGTGCAACGATGAGCGACGCTAATAGGTCCCGGCGCGGCACCTACATGATCAGCGCCGTCGCCGAGCTCTACGACATCCATCCGCAGACCCTCCGCCTCTACGAGCGTGAAGGCCTCCTGCGCCCGGACCGATCCGACGGCAACACGCGCCTGTATTGCACCGAAGACCTCGAACGTCTGGAGCTGATTCTCACCTTGACGCGCGAGCTCGGCGTCAATCTTGCCGGTGTCGAGGTGATCCTCAACATGCGCGAGAACATGTCGCGCCTGCAAGACGAGGTCACCTCGTTGCTTTCGTATGTGCGCGACGAGCTGCTGAAGAACGAAAGCGACCTCAAGGGGCGCTTCGAGCAAGCGCTCGTTCGCGTCGAGCGGGGCCCGCTCATGGTGCAGACGCGTCACACGCGAATCAGTCTGCGGAGGTCCCCCGGCAAATCGGGCGACGAGGCCGCCGGTGTCAACGAGGAATCGAGCCCTTCGTGAGCGACGCCGAGATCCACCCGTCGCCGCCGGAAAGCTGCCCGGAATGCGGGGGCACCGGATGGCGCGCGGTCGACGACGAGGCGGGCGCCCCGGTACGGCGCTGTGCGTGCTTCGCCCGGGCCGACGCGCAACGGCGCCTCGATAACACCTTGATTCCAAGCCGCTACCGGCATGCCAACCTGCGCAACTTCGACATCCATCCGCGCATGGACGGCTCGCTCGACGAGGCCAAGCTGATCGCCGAGAAGTTCGTCGATTCGTTTCCCGACATCGACAACGGATTGCTGTTCGAAGGTCCGGCCGGGGTTGGCAAGACGCACCTCGCGGTGGCCGTGCTTCGCGAGCTCGTCACACGCCACGGCGTGACCGGCCGGTTCGTCGACTACCGGGACCTGCTCGGCTCCATCCAGGACTCCTACAACCCGGTTTCCGAAACCTCCGAGCTGGAAATCCTGCGGCCGGTCTTTCGCGCCGACGTATTGCTCCTTGACGAGCTCGGCACCCGTCGCCCGACCGCCTGGGTGCGCGACACCGTCACACAGATCCTCAACGACCGATACCGTAGCCGGAAGGTGACCTTGATCACCACAAACTACGGCGACGAGGGCGCCGAACGGGGCATCGACACGCTGGAGGACCGCATCGGCCCTTACGCGCGCAGCCGGCTGTACGAGATGTGCCGCAACATACCGATGCGTGGCGAGGACTTCCGCCAGCAGCTGCGCAGCGCCTCGGATCGTCCGATCAGCTCGGCTTCCGATCGGGCGCACGCGTCGTAACCGAACAGCCGGGTATCTCGTGGCGGTGGGAGCGGTGGATGCGCGGCGCTTCGCCCACACGCTATCCGTTCCGCAGATCTCCCCACAGGTATTGAAACAACGACAGCGCCACGGTGCCCGCGGTATCGGCGCGCAACACGCGCGGCCCCAGGCTCAGCATGCGGGCGCTCTGCTCGACCGCGGTCTCGATCTCTCCGGGCGACCACCCTCCTTCGGGCCCGATCAATACCGTGACGGCGTCCGCGGCGGGCTCGGCGTCGATTTCGGCCACAGCGGGCGCACGCGTCCCCGATAACGTCGCCGCCTCGGCCGCGCCGACCTCCGCGATGAACAGCGGCCGCGGAAGGCCTTCCCAGGAGAGCTTCTCGAGGGCAGCCGGGGAATCCACGACCGGCACCCGCGTCCGACCGCTCTGTTCGGCCGCCGCATCGGCGACCCGGCGCCAACGCTCTGCACGTCGCTCGAGTGCCGCCGGCGTCACGCGCTTCTGCTGGCTGCGCTCGGCGATCACCGGCACGATGCGCCGGACACCGACCTCCGTGACCTGCCGCACGATCGTCTCCATGCGCGCCGCCCGCGCCGGAACGGCCTGGACCAGGCAGCTATCCAGGGAAGATTCCACGCGGCGCTCGAGCAGGCGGACGAGCCGCAGCGAAGCGCCCGCATCACCCAGGTCCGTGATCTGCGCCTCGACCTCGCCGCCGCGGCCATCGAACAGGTGCACAACCGCGCCCGGTTGCAGGCGCAGGACCTGGAGATGGCGATGCACGTCGGCATCGACCCGCAACTCGCCCGCTTCGTCGGCGTCGATGGAGCCGACGCGAAAGCGGCGCATCTGCGCGGCGCTCAACCGACGAGGTTACGCAGCCGGTCCCACCAGCTCCCGGGCTCGGTATCCATCCCGGGCTCGTCGGTAACTTCTGCGAGCTGCTCCATGAGGGCGCGCTGTTCCGGCGTCATACGCGATGGGGTTACCACCTGGATGGCCACGCGCAGCCCGCCGGTACGGCCGCCATTGAGCGGCGGCATCCCCCGTCCGCGGACTTCGAACACTTCCCCGCCCTGCGTCCCGGCGGGAATATCGAGCGCGGCCGGCTCGCCGATGAGCGTCGGCACCTCGAGTATGCCGCCGAGGGCGGCCTTGGGAAACGACACCGGCACGCGCGTGAAGAGGTCTCTGCCCCGACGCACGAACATGGCGTGCTCGCGAACGCCGATGACGATCTCCAGGTCCCCGGCGGGCATCCCGCGCACGCCGATGGAGCCCTCACCACGCAGCACCAGCCGCGAGCCGTTGTCGACTCCGGCCGGAACCCGCACTGTGATCTCGCTGTTGTCCACGACGCGCCCCTCGCCCCCGCAGTCGGAACACGGATCGCTGATCGTCGTTCCGGTGCCGCTGCAGGCGCCGCAGGGCCGGGCAATGGCGAGAAAGCCATGGCGCTGTTGCACCGCCCCGGCTCCGCCGCAGCGGCCGCATGTCGTGGCCCCGGCTCCGCTCTGCGAGCCGGTGTTGGCGCAGGTCGCGCAGGGCACGTGCCGCCGGATGCGGATGCTCTCGTCCACTCCCGCTGCGGCGTCCTCGAGGTCGATGTCCATCTCGACCCGGAGGCTCGCTCCATGACCCGCGCGGGCTCGTTGGGCTCCGCCCATCCCTCCGAACCCGAAACCGAAGAGGTCGCCGAGGATATCCGAAAAATCGGAGAAGGCATCGGCGTTGAACTGCTGGCGCCCTTTGAGCCCGGCCTCACCGAAGCGATCGTAGAGGGAGCGCTTCTCGTCGTCGCTGAGCACCGCGTACGCCTCGGCGGCCGTCTTGAAGAGCTCTTCCGACTCTGCGTCGCCCGGATTCCGATCCGGGTGATACTTGAGCGCGGCCTGGCGGTAGGCCCGCTTGATCTCGTCCGTGGAGGCGTCGCGCCGAACGCCGAGAACCTCGTAGAAGTCCCGCTCAGGCATCGCCGACACCATCCTCGCCCTCGCCACCGCGAACGTCCTCGGAAGACGCCGCACTCTCTTCGGCGGGTGCGTCCTCGGCGTTCTCGTCGCCAAACGCGACCACCACGGCGGCAGGCCGGATCAATCGATCCTGCAAGCGGTAACCGGGCTGGAAGACTTCGAGAACGTGCCCGGGGGGAACTTCATCTGTTTGGTGACGCGCGATGGCCTCGTGGTAACGCGGGTCGAATGCCTCTCCCCTGGGCTCCAGGCGTTCGACGCCGATCTTCTCGAGGGCCTTCTGCACGCCGCGCAGGATGAGCTGCATTCCCTCGTGATACGTGCGCGCGTCCTGCGATTCCGTCTCCACGGCGCGTTCGAAGTCGTCGATCACCGGAACGAGCCCCTCCAGCAAACGGGCCTGGGAGACGGCTGCGAGCTCGGCTTGCTCCTTCTGCGCCCGCCGCCGGAAGTTGACGAGCTCCGCTTGCCGGCGCAAGGACTGATCGTGCAACCGCTCGATCTCGGCGCGAGCCATCTCGAGTTGCCCGACGAGCTCGTCGTGCGACATGTCGGCCAGGTCGAGCGCATCTTCGGCGCCGCGCTCTTGCCTCACGCTTTCGTCCTCGGGAACCACGCTCAGCGGGATTCCGTCGTCGACGGCTTCGCCGGTTGTCTTTTCCTCTTTGTCTTTCACGTTCTTTTCTCTTCGTACGGACGGTCGGTAGCTATGGTGTCACGACCCTTGGCCGGGTCGGTCGATCGGCCGGACCTGGGGCGCCAGAAGGGGATCAGGCGCACAGGCGGGTAACCAGGTCGCTGGTCACCCGGGCCATTGTCGTTACCATGGGAATTGTCTGTTCGTAATGCATTCGCGCCGGCCCGAGCACGCCGAGCGCCCCGAGAGAATGGGGACCCGAGCGATAGCCCGCGGCGACCAGGGCGCACCCTCCGAGCGCTTCCGGAAGGCCGTCGCGGCCGATCAGAACGTGCGCGCCGAAACCGGTGCCGCACTCGGCAAGCAGGCGACTCAGCTCGCTGCGCTGCTCGACGACGGCGAAGATCTCCGGCAATCCCGCCCGCTCCGCGAGATCGGGGCTATCGAGCAGATGAAACGCACCCTCGACGAAAACCGCGGCCTGGTCGATGGCCTCTCCGAGCGAACGGCGCACCAGACGCACGGCGAGGATTTCTCCCCGCTGCGCGGCCGGAGTCTCATGACGGCGATCGACCCGGTCGCGGAGCTGCCGCAGCGTCTGCCCGGCAAAGCGCCGGCGCAGATAATCCGCCGCCTTCTCGAGCTCCTCGTCGGCCAGCGGCTCCCGGAACGACACGGTGCGGGTGTGAACTCTGCCGCCGGTGGTAACGAATACCACCGAAACGCGCTCACGACCGACGCGCACCAGCTCGACGTGGTGAATGTCAGCCTCGGCCGGCGGCGGCGCGAGCACCATGCCGACATGCTGGGTCATCTCCGAAAGCATCGAGCAAGCCCGCTGCAGCACCGCGTCGAGCTCCGGTTGCGCCTCGTCGAGCTGCTCGCGGATGCTGCCCTCGTCGATGGGCTGCAATTCGCCCTGCTGCATCAGGTGCCCCACGTACGCAACATAGCCGCCCGCCGTCGGCGTGCGTCCGGCCGATGTGTGCGCCTGCGTCAGATACCCTTGTCTCGCCAGCTCAGCCATGGCGTTGCGCACCGTCGCCGAGCTCACCTTCTCGGAAAGCTTGCCGGCCACGGTGGCGGAGCCCGCCGGTTGCCCGGTGGCGATGAAGTGGCGCACGACGACATCGAGAATGGCCGCGCCGCGGGGGCTGAGATTGGTGCTCATCGGTTACTCATTCGCTGTTAGCACTCAGGTAAGTCGAGTGCTAGAAACCATGGAACAATGGTCTCGAAAGCCTGTCAAGCTGGGTGCCGCACCCGGCTCGAGGGGCCGCCAGGCGCGCAGGGCCCCATGCTAACATGGCTCAAAATGTCCTCATCGTCGGAAAAACCGAAACCTGGGCGCAAGCGCGCTTCTGAGCCCCGTACCCGGAAGCCCTCCGCCCGCCGTGCGCCCGCATCGAACGCCGCCAAGTCGACGGCCGAACCGAAGGCGAAGGCACCCGCCGCGAAGCCGAAGGCAGCCGCGAAGGCGAAGGTGTCGGCAGGGAAGCCGAAGGCAGCTGCAGGGAAGTCCAAGGCGACCACCCCGAAGCCGAAGCCAGCCGCCACGAAGCCCAAGGCAGCCGCCGGCACAACGAAGGCGACCGGCGGCGACCAGGACTCAGGGCCACCCGTCGCGCCCCCCGGCGACGGCAGGATTTCAACGCTTCTGCGACCTCGCAATGTCTTGATCGCGGCGCTGCTGTCGATCATCGTCGGCGCCGGAGTGGGTATGGCGATGGTCTACCTGCCGGATCCTACACAGGTCCGCGTGTTGGAGAACTACGAGCCCAACATGCAGGTCGTTCTCTACGACGGCGAAGGCGAAGTGTTCGCCGAGCTCGAGGCCAGGGAGCGCCGCAAGCTGGTGGCATACCGCGACATCCCCGAGCAGCTGCGCAATGCGTTGCTGGCGAGCGAAGACAGCCGTTTCTTCTGGCACGTCGGCATCGACCCGATCGGCGTCCTCGGCGCCGTCCGCGAAAATATCACCGACGGATTCGGCGCCCGCGGCGCCAGCACCATCACCATGCAGCTCTCCCGCGGCATGGGATGGTCGAGCCCTGAAAAGACGGCCGTCCGCAAGCTCGTCGAGGCCTTCTACTACGCCTTGCAGACGGAGCGCTACTTCTCGAAAGAACGCATCCTCGAGCTGTACATGAATCAGATTTTCATGGGCCACGACGCCTACGGGTTCGGCGCCGCCGCCGAGCTTTACTTCGACAAGGAGCTCGATGAGCTGACGCTCGCGGAGTCGGCCCTTCTCGCCGGAATCGTGCAACGTCCCAACGACTACTACCCGCTCGACCGCAACCAGGAGCGTGCCTTCCGCCGCCGCGACCTGGTTCTCGGACGCATGGTCACCGAGGGCTACATCACCCCGGAGGAGCGGGAGGTCGCGCGCGCCGAGCCGCTCGATCTCGCCGACAACGACCGCAGCGAGGAGCTCGGCGCGTACTTCACCGAGGAGATCCGCCGCACGCTCATCGACGAGTACGGCAGCGATTACCTGTACAGCTCGGGCATGCGCGTCTCGACGACACTCGACCCACGCATCCAGTCGATCGCCCAAAAGGCGCTCGACGAGGGACTGCGCATCACCGACAAGACGCAGGGTTGGCGCGGCGTCGAACGCAATGTGCTCGACGAGAGCATCCACCCGATGGAGCACGACGAGCCGCGCTGGGATCGGCCGATCGCGCCGGGCGACTACGTCCCGGCCATCGTGCTCGAATCGACCAACGAGCGGGCGCGCGTGCGGGTGGGCTCGTACATCGGTGAGATCACGCGCGAGGGCGCCGCCTGGACACGTTTCGGCAGGGCCGAGAACGTGCGGCTCGAACGACTGCTGCGGGCCGGCGACCGCATCTCCGTGCACGTTACGGAGGTCATCGACGAGGCGACTCTCGGGCTCGAGCTCGACCAGGAGCCGGAGATCGAAGGCGCCCTACTCGTCGTCGAAAACTACTCCGGAGAGATCAAGGCAGAGGTCGGCGGACGACGTTTCGACGACAGCGAGTTCAACCGCGCCCGCCAGGCCGTGCGCCAGACCGGCTCGGGCTTCAAGCCCTTCGTCTACGCCGCCGCGCTCGATGCCGGGCGCACCGCCGGGGACCTCATCGTCGACATGCGCTCGGCTTTCGCGGACGGCAACCGGCAGCCCTACGAGCCCAAGAACCACAACGACGAGTACGTCGGCATCACCACCTACACCGAGGCGTTGGCACGCTCACGCAACGTCGTGGCGGTGGCCGTGCAGCAGAGCGTCACCGCGGGCAATGTCATCGAGATGGCCCGCAACCTCGGCATCACCGCCAACTTGCAGCCCTACCTGTCGCTGGCGCTGGGTGTGGTCGACGTCTCCCTGTGGGAGATGACGCGCGCCTACGCCGTGTTCGCCAACGGCGGCGTGCGTGTCGAGCCCCATCGCATCCGCCTGGTCGTCGACCGGGAGGGCCGCCCCCTGAACGTAGCTCAGCGACAATCGCAGCAGGTCATGGACGCCGAAGTCGCCTACCTGATGGTGCGCATGCTCGCCAACGTCATCGAGTACAGCTTCGACGGCGGCAGGCAAGGTGGCAGCGGGCGGCGGGCCCGCGGCCTGGGAGCCGAGATCGGCATGGAACTGGCCGGCAAGACGGGAACGACCGACGAGTACTCCGACGCCTGGTTCATGGGCTTCTCGCCGTACCACACGATCGGTGTGTGGGTCGGCAACGACACCAAGAAACCCATCGGCGCGGGGCGCGAAGGCGCCAACACCGCGCTGCCGATCTGGATGGAAGTCATGCGAGCCGCCAGCGAAGGGCTCGAGCCCCGGAAGTTCGAACAACCGGTAGGCGTCGTGCTGCGAACCGTCGACGCGCGCACCGGCCTGCTGTCGAGCAACGCCTGCGGCCCGTCCGTGGTCGTCGCCTACCTCGACGGCACCGAACCGACACGCGTGTGCACCGAGCAAGAAGCCCGCATCCTGGCGATGAACGAGTACCAGCAAGCCTACTTCATCGACCAGATCCGCAGCGGCGGCCGGTAGCTCAGCTTACGAGAGATCGGTCAATCGACGGGAAGGGCGTGGGCTCAATGCTGTCCTTTGGGTGAGGTAACAGGTTCACGGGAGGGGCGTGATCTCGATGCTG
>CAYSHI010000093.1:0-48211 GCA_964430745.1 uncultured Acidobacteriota bacterium
GCGAGCTGCTGGGCCTGGCGCCGCGGCTCGGCGAGTTCCGTGCCCTGGTCGATCGGGCGACGGCGGGGCTGCAAGACGCCAAGGCCGGCCGCATGCCCACGTTGCGGACCGGAGCGAGCTACTCACGCTGGAACAACGTGCCGGAGTGGACGATCCTGCAGGATGGCGTACCGACCGTCATCTACCCCAACCTCCCCAACAACGTCCTGCTCGAGCTCAACGGCACCGTGCCGCTCTACACGGGCGGCCGCGTCGAGGCCGACATGGCGGCCGCCGAGCGCAACATCGCCGCCAGCAACCACGACGTCGCCTCGGAAACCGCCAACGTCAAGCTGCTGGTCACCACCACCTATTGGGAGCAGGTGCTCGCCATCGAGCAGGAGCGCGTGCTGGCGGAATCGATCCAGTCGTTCGAAGCCTTCCTGACCGACGCCCGTAACCGTCAGGAGCTCGGCCTGGCCGCCAGCAACGAGCCGCTGGCCGTGCAGACCGAACGCGACCGCGCCGAGCTGCGACGTCTGCTCGCCGCCAGCGACGTCGAAGTGCTGCGGGACCGGCTCGCCGTGCTGCTCGACCTGCCGGTGGGATCACGCGTCGAGCCCACCGATCGCCTCGACCTGACGCCGCCATCGCAAAACCTCGAAACGCTCGTCACGCTCGCATTCGACACCCGCAGCGAGCGCAAAGCGGCGCTCGAGCGCATCGCCGCCGCCGAGGCCAGGCTCGACGGCGCGAATGCCCTCGGCAAACCCCGCGTCGCCGCCGGTGGGAGCTTGCGCTACTCGAACCCCGACCGGCGCGTCGTGCCGCCGGAGTACGACTGGCGCGTCGGCTGGGACGTTTCGGTGGGCATCACCTACGACCTCTTCGACGGCGGAAAGCGCGACGCGGCAGCCGCGGCAGCCGTGGCCGAGATTGACGTGGCGCGGCGCCGTTTACAGGGGCTCGAACGCTCGATCCGCCGCGAGGTGGTCGAGAGCTACCAGCGCTTCGACACCGCCCGCGCCGGCGTCGACGTCGCCGAGCAGGGAATCGAATCGGCCGTCGAGAACACCCGCGTCACCACCGACCTGTATCAGGAAGGGCTGGTGCCGTTCTCGGAGCGCCTCGACGCGCAGATCGCCGAGCTGCTGTCGCGCCTGGAGCTCACCGACGCCCTCGCCAAGGTCGAGCTGGCACGCGCCGCCCTCGACCGTGCCACCGGACGATGAAGACTGTCGTCGATGTGCGCCACCTGACCAAGCGCTTCGGCAAGTTCACCGCCGTGGACGACCTCAGCCTGACGGTACGCGCGGGCGAGATCTTCGGCTTTCTGGGCAGCAACGGCGCCGGCAAGACCACCGCCATCCGCGTCATGTGCGGGCTATTGAAGCCGACCTCGGGAAGCACCGAGGTCCTCGGCTTCGACGTCAGCAAGGAACCCGAGGAGATCAAGAAGCGCATCGGCTATATGAGCCAGCGCTTCAGCCTCTACGAGGAGCTCACGGTGCGACAGAACCTGCTCTTTTTCGGCGGCGTCTATGGACTGCGCGGCGAGATGCTGCGAGAGCGCATGGCGTGGGCTGTCGACATGACCGATCTCGAGGGTATGCAGGACCGCCGGACGCTCAGTCTTCCCGGTGGCTGGAAGCAACGGCTGGCGCTCGCCTGCGCCGTGTTGCATAGCCCGCCGATCGTGTTTCTCGACGAGCCCACCAGTGGTGTCGACCCGATCTCGCGCCGACAGTTCTGGACCCTCATCGACCAGATGGCAAGCGAGGGCACGACGGTGTTCGTGACCACCCATTATCTCGACGAAGCCGAGCACTGCGACCGACTCGCGCTCATGCACGCCGGCAAGCTGATGGCCGACGGCTCCGTCAACGACCTCAAGAGCGTGTTCGACAATCGCGCCGTGCTCGAGGTGGGCTGCCGAGACATCGTCGGCGCCCTGGAGCTGCTCGGCCGGCAGGACTGGGTGCTCGAAACCTCGGTGTTCGGCACCCGGCTTCACGTGGTCGTGCGGAACGAGGCAGAGGGATCCCGCGCGACAACGGAGCTTCTCGAAGAGAACGACAACGCGGCCACTTCGATCATCCCGGTACCGCCGTCGCTCGAGGACGTCTTCATTCACCACGTAGAAACGGCCGAGGCGGCGGCATGAAGCTCATCGCACGAACGACGCGGCGCAAAACGTCGACGGCGATATGGCGCCGCGCAATGAGGAGAACGCCGGCGACGATGCGGCGCCGCGCAATGAGGAGAACGCCGGCATGAGACGCGCCGGGGCAATGGCCATAAAGGAGGTCAAGCAGGTCCTGCGCGACCCGCTGACGTTGTTCATGCTCATCGTGCTGCCGATGGTCATGCTGGTTCTGTACGGCTACGCGCTCAACTTCGACGTCGAGAACGTCGCGCTGGCGGTGCAGGACCGCGACAAGACCGCCGCAAGCCGAGCGCTGATCGACTCATTCGTCAGCGGCAAACGCTTTGCGCTGGTAGCCGACCTCCCGCCCGGATCCGATATCGACGGCTTCCTCGACCGCAACGGCGCCAGCGCGGTGCTGGTGATCCCGGAGCGCTACGAACGAACGCTGGCCCGCGGAGAGACGGCCGACGTTCAAGTATTGGTCGACGGCGTCGACGCCAGCACCGCGTCGACCGTCATGGGCTACGTCACGGGCGTGGCGGCCAGCTACAACGGAACCCGTATCCGCGCGCACCTCGCAGACGCCGGAAGCGCCCAGTCACTGGGGTCTGCGATCAACTTCCAGCCCCGCGTCTGGTACAACCCCGAGCTGCTTTCTACGCAGTTCCTGGTGCCGGGGCTGATCGCCTTCCTGATGATGTTCACGGCCGTCATCTCCACCGCCCTCTCGGTAGTACGGGAAAAGGAGCGGGGGACGCTGGAGCAGCTGCGCGTCAAACCGCTGCGCACCGCCGACATCCTGCTCGGCAAGCTCTTCCCCTATCTGTTCACATCACTCGCCGGGGTCGTCTTGATCCTCGTGGCGGCGCGATTTCTCTTCGGTGTCATCGTGCAAGGCCCCTACCCGGACTTGCTGGCGGCGACCATTCTCTACCTGATCGGGGCGCTGGGGTGGGGGCTGTTCGTCTCGACGGTGGCGGACTCGCAGGCGGTTGCCTTCCAGATCGGCGTGATGACCGCCCTGCTGCCGACGCTGCTGCTGTCCGGTTTCATCTTCCCGATCGCCAACATGCCGGAACCGTTGCAGGTGCTGACCCACATCATTCCGGCGCGTTACTACCTGGTGATCCTGCGCGGCATCGTCATCAAGGGCTCCGGACTGGGCCCGTTCTGGGACCAGATGGGTGCGCTGGCGATCTACGCCTTCATCGTGCTGACGCTGGCGTCGGTGCGCTTTGCGCGACAGGAGTCCTGAGGTGTACGTCCTCTGGCGCATCATCGTGAAGGAGTTCCTGCAGCTGCGGCAGGACAAGAAGATCATCCCGCTGGTGCTGGTGGCGCCAATCATGCAGCTTCTCGCCTTCGGCTACGCCGCCAACCTCGATGTCGCCGGCGTCGACCTGCTGCTCGTCGATCGCGACCGCAGCCCGGCGAGCCGTGCGCTGGTCGACCAGTTCGTGGCGTCGCCGTACTTCGAGCTCATCGGCACCGTGGACGGCGTGGCCGACATCGATCGCTGGCTGGTGGACGGACGCGCCGACGTCGCCCTGGTAATCGGCGCAAACTACGGGAGAAAGGTGGCGGGCGGCCAGACACCCGATATCCAGGTGATCGTCGACGGCTCCGACTCCACCTCGGCGACCCTCGGCCTCAGCTACGCCTCGGGCGTGATCCAGGGCGAGAGCGCGCGGCTGGTCGGACGCCGCTTGGCCACGGACGCGAGCGGACAGCCGGGCCTGGTCGAGATCGTGCCACGCGTCTGGTACAACCCCGACCTCAACAGCCGCTGGTTCTACGTGCCCGCGGTGCTGGCGATGATCCTGATGATCCTGACCATGGTGCTTTCCTCCATGGGGGTCGTGCGCGAGAAGGAGATCGGCACCATGGAGCAACTCGTGGTGACGCCGATCAGGCCCTGGCAGCTGATCATCGGCAAGCTGGCGCCCTTCGGTGTGATCGGCGTGATTGTGACCTTCCTGGTCACCGGCGTCGCCGTTCTCTGGTTCGGCGTTCCGTTGCGCGGCTCGCTCACGTTGCTCGTGCTGCTCACCATGTTGCTACTCCTCAACACCCTCGGGCTCGGTCTGCTGGTTTCGACCATCGCTCGCACCCAGCAACAAGCCATGATGGGATCGGCGTTCGCGCTGTTGCTGCCCCAGGTCTACCTGTCGGGTTTGATCTTCCCCATCGCCAACATGCCGGAGGTCATCCAGTACGCCACCTACGCCATCCCGCTGCGCTACTACGCGACGATTCTCCGCGGCATCTTCCTGAAGGGCGTCGGAATCGACGTTCTGTGGCCCGAGGCGCTGGCTCTGGGAGCGTTCGGGGCGACCTTCCTCGCGCTGGCGGCCGTGCGATTCCAGAAGAGGATCTGAGTCGAATTCGCCTCCAGCACGCAGCGAGGCACTTTTGTTTCGACGCCGAGCAGGCTTAGATATATGCACACTACAACTACTGCACTCTGCACGCTTTCGTCGCAGCCACCGAGGCACGGAGGATCAGATGCCCTTCCTTCTCGATTCCGCCATAGGGTTCGTCGTCGGACGCACGTCGCACGTCATGCACAACTCGTTTCGCGCAACGTTCTCGGCCGCGGGCGAAGGGGTTACGCCCGAAGAGTGGGGAATCCTGAACCGGCTGTGGGAACACGACGGCCAGCGTCCCGCGGAGCTCGCGAACAGCACCCTGCGCGATCGGAGCACGGTAACCCGACTCGTTGACGGCATGGTCAAGAAGGGCCTGGTGCGTCGTGAGATCGACCCGAACGACCGGCGCGCGATGCAGACCTGGCTGACCCCGGACGGAAGAAAGCTACGGAACAAGTTGATCCCGGTGGCCGAGGAGCTACTGCGACGGACGACTCAGGGCATCTCCAAGAAGGACCTTCAGACCACCGTCGAGACGCTGCGCAGGTTCCAGGCCAACTTGAGCGACCTCGACGACGACGGCTGATCGGCGCCCGTCGAGGGGCCGCGCGTCGGACGACGCACGGCCCCTCCGGGGAGCGGGTTCTAGACAGCACACTAGTTCCGCATGGTGGACAGCAACCGCTCGAGCTCTTCGATCAAACCGTCGAGCGTCACCGCAAGCTCGTCGTGCCGGGCCCGGGCGTCGTTGCCGGGCTCCTGATCGGCCGAGCTGAGGTTGCCGTACAGGTACTGAATCTGACCGAGAAGCATGATCGGCGAGTAGCGGTAGGGCTCGTTGACGAACTCCTTCTCGATGATGTCGAGGGCCTCGTCAAGAGCTTGCGCCTGCGACGTCTCGGCGCCCTCCAACTCGGTACGGGCCTCACGCAGCTTTTGCGCTGCCAGACGAGCGTTGCTTAGCGTGTCGCGTACTTCCAGGGCGAAAGCGGCTTGACGCTCGACGACGTCCGCCGTGATGCCCTCGGCGGTAACGCGTGGGTCCATCACCACCTCGAACGTCCGGTTGGCACTCCAGTCGCCCGCCGTCAGACGTGCTTCGTAGGTACCCGGCGGCACCATCGGGCCACCACCACCGCCGCCACCGCGGCCACCGCGCGCCGGCGACCAGGGGCCGGCATGGCGAAGGTCCCAGACAAAGCGGTGCATCCCGGCGTCGGATGGGAGCCGTGGCGTGCCGACTCGCTCGAGGCGCCACTCTCGCATGCTGGGCTCGTCCGGCACCTGAAAGCTGACACCTGAGGAGCGGCTGGAGAAGCCGCGCACGAGGTTGCCTTCGTTGTCGAAGATCTCCAGCTCGACGTCGCCGGCGGGACGCTCCTCGAACCAGTAGTCGAAGGTGGCGCCGGCCGGCGCATACTGCGGCGCCGCGGGGTCCGCACCGCCACGCCCCCCACCACGACCGCCGCCGCGGAAACGGACGGCGTCGTTCACCTCGAAGAGGTGTGCGGGCGCAGCGGCGATCTCGGGCGTCACCTCGTGGAGAGGCGTGAGGTTCGACATGATCCAGAAGCTGCGGCCCATGGTCGACATGACCAGGTCCTTGTTCACCACCTTGAGGTCGGTGATCGGCGTGTGCGGCAGGTTCAACTGGAACGGCTGCCAGCTGTCGCCGTCGTTGAAGGATAGGAACATGCCGAACTCGGTACCGGCGTACAGCAGCCCCTCGCGGTCCGGGTCCTCACGCACCACCCGCACCGGCTCGTCGTCCGGGATGCCGTTGGCGATGTGCGTCCACGTGGCGCCGTAGTCCTCGGTCCTGTAGATGTGGGGAGCAAAGTCGCCTACCTGGTAACGCAGAACGGCAGCGTACGCCTTGGCGGGATCGTGCGGCGAGACTTCGATGGTCTGCACGCGCCCGTAGGGGCCGATGTTCGGCGGGGTCACTTCCGTCCAACTGGCGCCGTTGTCACGGGTGAGGTGAATCGGCCCATCGTTCGAACCGACCCAGATGACGCCGACCTCGTGCGGCGACTCCTGGATCTCGTAGATCACCGAGAAGTGCTCCTCGCCAGTGGCGTCGTGGGTGATCGGGCCGCCGGAGTGCACCTGGGTCTCCTCCGTGAACGCCGTCAGGTCCGGCGAAATGGTCTCCCAGGTGATGCCGCGGTCCTCCGTCACGTGCAGATATTGCGAGCCGTGATAGACCCGCTCCGGGTCGTGCGGCGACACGTGGATCGGCGCCACCCTTTGGAACCGGAACGCCAGGTCCTTGGGGTTGTTGCCGTAGAGGTTCCAGAAGCCGACGTAGTACTGCTGCTCCTGGCCGGTACGACGATTGTAGACGCCAAAACGCCCCTTGCAGTTGGCGTAGACAATGTCGGGATCGCCGGGCTTCGGCACGGCCGGGCCGGTCTCGCAGCCGCCGTGGGCCTCCCAGGCCCCGGTGGCACCGCTCGGCGTCGACCCGTCGGGCAAGCTCGGCACCGAGATCGTCGAGTTGTCCTGCTGGCCGGCGTACAGCCGATAGGGGAACTCGTCCGAGACGTCTACCTGGTAGAGCTCGGCGGTGGGCTGATTCTGCTGTGTCGACCAGGTCTGGCCGCCGTCGCGGGTCACGTTGGCGCCACCATCGTTGCTCTGGATCATGACGTCCGGATCATCCGGGTTGATCCACAGATCGTGGTTGTCGCCGTGAGGCGTGCGCCCGCCCGAGCCCCACGTTCGGCCGCCGTCTTCGGAGCGACTGTAGCCTTCAGCCATGCCCCAGAGGATGTCGGGATTGGTGGGGTGGGCCACCAGGTTCGTGTAGTAGAAGGGCCGGTTGCGGATCGCCTGATAGTCGCTCATCTGCGACCAGGAGGCACCGCGATCGTCGGAGCGATACACGCCTCCCTCGCTGCCGGGCGCCTCGATCAGCACGTAGACCCTGTCGGGGGCGCCGGCGGAGACGGCCAGGTCGGACTTGCCGCGCAAGCCCCCGGGGAGTCCGTTTTCGAGCTGTTCCCAGGTATCCCCGCCATCCGACGACTTGTAGACGCCGCCCTCGTAGCCACCCGAGATGATCGTCCAGGGCTTGCGTTGGGCGAGCCACATGCTGGCGTAGATCTCGTCGGGATTATCGGGTGCAAACTCGAGATCGACGGCGCCGGTGGTGTCCGATACGAACAGCACCTGTTCCCACGAGCCGCCGCCGTCGGTCGTGCGGTAGACGCCACGTTCCGGGTTCGGAGCGAACGGGTTGCCGATCGCGGCGACGTAGGCGATATCCGGATTGTCCGGATGGATCAGCACGGCGCCGGTGTTGCCGGTGTCGTCGAGGCCGATGTGCGCCCATGTGCGGCCGGCGTCCGTCGACTTGTACACGCCCTTGCCGATGATGACGTTGCTGCGCAGACCGTCCGAGCCCGTCGACACGTACACGACATTCGGATCAGACTCGGCCACGGCGATGGCGCCGATCGAGCCGGTGGCAAAGTACTCGTCCGAAATGGGCCTCCATGTCTGGCCGTAGTCGGTGGTCTTCCACACGCCACCACCCGTGGCGCCCATGTAGAAGGTCGACGGCTGCGCGCGATGGCCGGCCACCGCGGTCACGCGGCCGCCGCGCGACGGCCCGACCATGCGATAGGTCAGGCCTTCGAACATTTCGGGGGAAATTCTCTCGGAGGACTGCGCCAGCAATGTCGGCTGGCCGGCCACGGCGACCGCCGCGATCAACATCACTGCAATCAATCCGGCTTTCATACGCATCAGAACCGCTCCTGCAGGCAAGAGTTCCAGAGTGGGGATGAGGGAAATCTAACCGCGCCGGAGGCAAACAAACAACAAAGCGGCGACAGGTGGCCCACGCGCGATCGACCTGCGGCGTGCGATCAGGTCCCGAGAAGGGGGTCGGCGGCGCCGAATCAGCGCTGGCCGGAGGGGATCTTGAGCTGCTGGCCCGGATAGATGTTGCTCGAGCTCAATCCGTTGGCGAGCCGGATGGCCCGGGGCGTGGTGTCGTAGCGGCGCGAGATCTGCCACAGCGTGTCGCGGCGCCTGACGGTGTATGTCGTGGGCCCGCCGTCCGGTCCTATCGATGCCACGATCGCCGTCGCCGACCGTCCGGTGAGCCGGGAGACATGCGCGACGTAGGGCTGCGGGAACAGCGCGATGTGGTAGTGCGCGGGGCTCGACTCGCGGGTAGCCTCGAGAACCTTGCGCTCCTCCAAATACAGCAACGTGTCTTCGAGCCAGTCGCGGCACGGTCCCGGATACGGCCGCCGCAGGTCCATCGCCATTCCGGTCGGATGTACCGAGCGTTGCGATGCGTTGCGCGGCTGGTTGGCAAGCGGCCGCGTCAGGCTGGTAACAACGAGGCGCTCGCCGCAGGCGGCACGGTATTGGTTCGCCAGACGATCGATGAAGAGCTTCACCGCCGGACGCGCCACCGGGAACGAGACCCCCTTGAGCCAATAGTCGCGTGTCTCGTACAACGGCACGAGCAAGCCGGCGTCGACGAAGCGCTGCACGCGGTTGGCGTTCTCGAGATATGAGAAGTCGTGGAGATCGGCCTGTTCGACCTGACGATTCAGCGAGGCTCCACTGCCGCGAAGGCTCTGCGCCTCGGCTGCCGCACCGACGAGGAGAGCGGCGACGAGGAACGTCCCCACGGCGAGCGCCCGTAGCACCCCGCCTTTCCTCCAGCTTGTCGTGCGCACAGTCATTACTCGTTGCTCTACCAGGGCGCGTACACGGCGACCCCTCGCGAGGACATCGAAAGGTTCCAGCCGGAAGAAGACGGTCATCCAGCGTTACGGCTGCAGAGGTTAGCAAGCATCGGCGCGGATCGAAACACCCCCCCGTCGGATGAATCGGTCATGCAGGCCACCGGATCACCGTTTCGCCGAAGATATCCGACCGGTCGAGGGGCCCGGCGACGTGCCTATCGACGACGAAGCTGCTGGAGGACCTCCGGGGGCACCCCGAAGCGTCGTGCCTCCGCCTCGATCTGCTCCTGCGAGATTCCCATCGATCGCAACCCCGAGAGTAGGTTCTGCACGGCCACGGCGTTCGCATCCGGCGAGAATTCGGGGGCAAACAACGCGGCGCCGAGCTGGGCGAGTAGAGGCAGGAGCGTCTGCGCCTGCTCGAGATCCTTCCCGAGGCCGCCGAGCCCACCGCCCAGCGCCCCGAGGGACCCGAGCGACCCGAGTTGGGAGGCGAGGTCGCCGGGGCTCGAGCCCGCCGAGCCACCGAGCGATTGCAGAAGCTGGAGCGCGTTCGTAGCCTCGGCCGAGCCGGCGCCGTTTTGCTGCAACAACGACGTCAGCGCTTGCATGCGCTCGGCGGGGGTACCTGCCCCGGCGACGGCTGCCGAACCCGGTGTCGTCGTACCGACGACCGGGCCGGCAGAAACACCCGAAGACGGCGGCGGGGCAACCCGAGCGCTCTCTCCCGGGCCGTTTCGATCGTCTTCCTCGACGCGATCGACCAGTGAGAGTGGAATGCTCTGCGTGGAACCGTAAAGGACAATCACGACGCGATCGCCGTCGATACGCGCGTCGCTCGTGTGGATCACGCGCCCGTTCTTCAAATAGACGGTGTCAGCCCGGGCCGTGAGCGACGGGACGGCAACGCACACCGCCAGCACCAGGGCGAGGGTCGTCCTGCTGGTTCGCGTCATGAACGGATCTCACCTCCCGACTCGCGGGCGGACACCGACGTGGCACCGCTCGCGACTCGATTGTCCGTCTTTGCGGCCTGCGGTCGCAATACGAACCTGCCCGACCCTCGACCCGTCGCCAGGGGTTCGGCCGGCGGGCCGCCACCGGCCCCGTCGTGCTCGTACCGCGGCCTGCTAGACTCGAGCAGCAACGGAAGGAGCGGCAACCGTGTCAACGGACCTCGCCGGCAATGACCAGGCACTCATCGATCTCGCCTGCGCGCTCGTCCGTCTACCCAGCGTGCTCGGGGACGAGAACAATGTCGCGGAGCACGTCTCCCGCGAGATGCGGCGACTGCACTACGATCACGTCGAGATCGACGACGCGGGTAACGTCGTCGGTTTGATTCGAGGCCTCCACGACGGCCCCACGGTGTTGCTCGACGCACACATGGATACCGTCGATGTGTTGCCGGCCGACGCCTGGGCGCACGATCCCTTCAGCGGTCGCCTGGCGGACAACCGCATCCACGGACGCGGTGCCTCCGACATGAAAGGGGCGCTCGCGGCCATGATCTGCGCAGCCGCCGGCCTCGAACGCGCGCAGCTCGCCGGAAACGTCATCGTGTCGGCATCCGTGGGAGAGGAAAGCGTCGAGGGAGCTGCGCTGAGGTGTGTGCTGCGACGTCACACGGTCGACTTCGTCGTCATCGGCGAGGCGTCCGGCCTCGATCTCGTGCGCGCCGGACGCGGTCGTGCGGAATTCGTTCTCGAGACCTTCGGGCAGCCGGCGCACGCGTCGCACCCCGAGCGCGGGGTCAACGCGGTGCACAAGATGGCCGCCGTGATCGGCGAGGTCGAGAAGATCCCCATGCCCGAGGACCCGTTCGTCGGCCGCGGCGCGATGTGCCTGACGGATATCATCTCCCGACCCTACCCGGCCCATTCGGTGGTCCCCAGCGGCTGCCGGGCGACCTACGAGCGACGTCTTCTGCCGGGCGAGACCCAGGAGAACATCGAGGCCGCGCTGCTGGCGGCCTGCGCACGCGCCAACGCGATGGACACCGTCGTCGAGCTCGCGCAGACCGACTTTCGCACCTACACCGGCGTTCACTGGCAGGAGCCCAAGTGGTTCCCTCCATGGGAGCTCTCCGAGGACTACGAGCTGGTGCAGAGCGCGCTGCGCGGACTGCGCACGGCGGGGCTCGATCCGAAGCTCGCCAGCTACCAGTTCTGCACCAACGCCGCCTACAGCGCCGGCGTCGCCGGCGTTCCCACCATCGGTTTCGGCCCGTCGACCGAGCGGCACGCGCACGTCGTCGACGAGTTCTTGGAGGTCGACCAGCTCCTCGCGGCACACCGCGGTTACGCCGGCATCATCACCACCTTGCTCGCGAGGTCGGATACCTCCGCGGCGGGAGGCTAGTGTCCCACCTCGCTCCCGTCACCACAAAAGGCAACGAACTTCTGATTCAGGACACTAGATGAGCTTCGAGACCACGCAGTGGACGCTGGTGGTCGCTGCGGGAGATTCGCAGCACCCCGGCTCACGCGATGCCCTGGGTGATCTCTGCGGGTCGTACTGGTATCCGCTCTACGCCTACCTGCGCCGACGAGGTTATCCGCAAGAGGAGGCCGAGGATCTGGTGCAGGGTTTCTTCACCCAGTTGCTCGACAAGAACTACATCAAGGCCGCCGACAAGGAACGCGGGCGCTTTCGCTCCTTCCTGCTGACCTCGCTGAAGAACTACGCCGCCAACGAGTGGGACCGCAAGAAAGCGAAGAAGCGCGGCGGTGCGACGACTACACTGTCGCTCGACTTCGAGACCGCCGAGGGCCGGTATCACATCGAGCCGGTCGATGAGCAAACGCCCGAGCAGGTGTTCGACCGCGGCTGGGCCGTGGCGCAGCTCGAGCACGTGCTCGAGCGTATGCGCGCGGAGGGCGATGGCGGCGAGCGCTTCGAGCTGCTGAAGGGGTTCCTCACCGGCGAAGGCGAAGACATTCGCTACAAGGACGTAGCCGATCAGTTGGGCATGACCGAGGGAGCCGTGAAGGTTGCGGTGCACCGCTTGCGACAACGATTCGGCGCCATGTTGCGCGACGAAGTCGCGCGCACCCTCAATGACCCCGCCGACGTCGACGACGAGATCCGCCACCTCTTCGCCGCCTTCGAGAGCTGAGGTTCGCTTACCTCCGCCGGGGCCACCGGCCGGCGCGGTTTCGCCGCCGGAACGGCGGCCTCACGGCCCATCGCGCGCCGAGCGCGACTGTTTCTGATCAGCCAGAACCATTTTGTCGCCACCCAGGAGGATGCGCGTTGCGCACTCAACGGCGCGCTGCTCAGAAGTAGTCGGCAAGCACGATGGTGTATTCACGACCTCGATCGTCGATCATGACGACGGAAGTGCCCGGCTCGCCGAAGCGCCAGCGGAAGCCGCCGTTGAGGTAATCGGAGGTCAGAGGACGGCCGTCGACGGACGTGATCCGCTGACCGGCGCGCAGGCCGGCGTCATCGGCCGGAGAGCCCGGGGAGACATGGAAGACCTCCAGGTGATCGCCGCGGAACGTACTCTGCAAGCCGCTCCGATCGCGACGGATGGGCTCCGCGTCGCCGGGATTGACGACATGGAAGCGCATCCCCGGGTAGTCGAACACGAGGACGAAAGATCGCAGCATGGCGGCGCCGATGTTGCCGGCGATCTCGTCCGTGTCGAGCGAACCCACCGCGTCGGCCATGAAGTTGGCGGGCGCACTGCCCACGGGCACGCCGGCGAACTCGAACCCCCGCAGCGTCGAGACCGGCGTCTCGAGCATCCCGCCCACGCCACCGGTGGCGACCGTCGACACCGCCGGACGATCATCGAGCATGCCGTAGGCCTCGACGTAGTGAGCCACGATGTCGACGGTGGAGTTGGAGCCGGTATCGATGTCGCACAGCGTCTTGGGCAGCTCCTCGTAGCGGCACTCCACCTTGGGGACGCCTCCGCGGGAGAACATGCGGACGCTCTGCGCACCGGCCGGCGGCTCGTAGGATCGCGGCGGCGAAAAGCGAACCCGTTGTCCCGGATAGTCGACGGTCACCAGGGCCCGGGTGAACACCTCGATGCCCAGTATGACCTCGAAGCGGCGGCCCATCTTGTCGGCGATCTCGCTGAGATCGAGCACCGCCACGGTAGCTTCGCGCAGCGTTACCCCGGGCACGGACACGCTCACGCCATCGGCGAGGAATAGCTGCTCCTCGCCGCCGATGCCCTGGATGGTGCCGGCGTCTCGCATGCTCAAGCCGATCGTCTCGGCAAAGTGCCTGTCGAGCACGGTGATGCCCGCGCCGGAATCGAGCATGGCCCGCACGCCGCGTCCCCCGACCTCGCCGTCCAGCTCGATGTAACCGTCGAGAAACAGGTTGAAGGGCGTCCACTCGACGCTCTCGTCGAACTCGAGCACACCGCTTTGCTGCGGCGGACGCAGAAACTCGCCGCGATCGGCCGCGGTGCGATCGCCGGAGCCGGCGACGGCGACGCGAGGAAGGATCTCCTTCCATTCCGTGAGCTGCCGTCGCGCGGGGTCGTCCGGCCAGCGATCGGAGCGAAAAGCGTAGCGAATCCCGTCGACAAACCGCCAATCGGAGAGCTGCGTCCACGCGCGGCTGCCGTCCTCTTGGGGTTCACGCGTCCAGTGCAGACTGCCGTCGGTCGCATCGAGAAAAAGGTCGATCCCGTTGCCGGCGCCCGAAAGCCGCAGCACCTCGAACGTTGTGCCGGCCTTCATCTCGCTCCCGAGATGCTCGGCGACGTAACCGCTCGACAGCAGCAGGTGGCGGGCGAACATCTCGTCGATCGAGGTGCGGAACGCCTCGATGCGATCGGCATCGAGGTCCGTGAGATTCCCGTTGGACCATCGCCACCCGCCGTGGGGGGTGACCGCCTCGACCTGCTGCACGCCGTCGAGCTTGACGTCGTAGCGCAACCAACCGTCGCGCCAACCGACGGCACGGAAGATCCCCTCGTTGCCGCCGATGTGTATGTCGCCCCGCCGCTCCAGGAACGTGAGGGCCTCGAAGGCCTCGCGCCCGCCGCGCCAGCCGAGATGCAACTCGAGCAGCGCCTCGGTCTCGCCGGAGATCGTGGGCGTGGTTCCGACCGCGGGCCCCACTGCCTGCGCACCGGCGACCGAGCCGGCTCGGGAACCGGTTTGGAGATACGCCTGGGGGCCCGCAAACCCGGCAACGACGAGGATCATTGCGATACCGGGCAACATGACGGAAACGTTTCGCCTCATGCGTAAGACGCTACCTGCCGCCGGCTCCGGTTGCACGTCCGGCGCGTCGCGTTACACCGTCCACTCCGGTAGGACCGGCGATTCGGCCTGCGCCTCCGGCGTCCGGACCCCATACTCCAGGATCCCGGCAAGCTAACGCTGTTCTCGCTGAGTCCCCGCACCCTTCTTCAGAAACGACACGCCCTCGAGCATCCATGCCGGCGCCGGCGCGTCCTTCAAGTAGTGGTCGAAGAACTGCTTCATGCGGATCTGGAAGTCCTTCTGGTTGGCGAGCTTCGACAGGTGGTGGCCCTCGCCCGGGTACGACAGCAGGATCACCTCTTTGCCCAGCCGTCGAGCGGCGTTGTAGTACTCGAGGCCCTGGTGCCAGTCGACCGAGCCGTCCTCGGTACCGTGCAGGATCAGAAAAGGTGTGGTGATCTTCTCCGCCTGGTGCACCGGCGACTGGCTGACGTAGAGGTCCCAATCCTCGTAGGGTGAGACGCCCATGCGCACCTGGCCACGCTCCATGATTCCCTGCTGGGGGTTGCCGGAGCTCTTGTAGAGCTCGCCGTAGAAGCTCGTCAGGTTGGTTACCGGCGCTCCCGTCACCACGGCGGCAAAGATGTCCGTCTGGGTGAGCACGAACGACGATTGATAGCCGCCCCAGCTGTGGCCCTGCAGGCCGATGCGCTCGGGGTCGGCGTAGCCGAGCTCGACGACCTTCTGGATCGAGCTCGTCAGATCGTCGAGTGCCGACGTTCCCGGGCGACCCTCGGTGTAGACGATGTCGGGGCGCAGCACGAGGTAACCGTTGCTGGTGTAGGCGGAGAAGTGCGGCCGATCGTCGTAGGTCGGCATCGAGTAGCGGTGATGATTCTGCGACATGAGCTCGTAGAAATACACGAGCATCGGGTACTGCTTCCCCTCCTCGTAGCCGGCAGGCAGCGACAGCGTCGCCTGAAGCTCGTTGCCGCGCTCGTCCGTGTAGTCGATGAGAACCGAGCCGGGCGACCATAGGTACTCCGCCTGCTGCGGGTTGGCCTCGGTGACGCGGCGCGCACGCGAAAGGCCGGCGGCCGAAAGATCGTCGGCCGTCCAGTAATCGGGGAACTCGACGAATGTCTGTTCGGTGAAGACGACGCGATCCGCGTCCTTCGCCTTGCGCAGTGCGCCGATCGACTTGTCCTCGAACACCAGCGACTGCGGCTCCTCCCCGAAAGTTACGCTGTAATAACCCGATTTCTTGCTGCGATCGCCGTAGGCCGACAGCAACAGCGGCTGATCGATATCGATCTTCGTGGGGCCGCCTCCACCGCCGAAACCGCCACGCCCTCCCCCGCCTCCGGCGGCCTCGAGGTTCACGTAGCGAAATCGAATACTCTCCCGGTCGCCGAGCCCCGCCGTCAGGTTGACGGGCTCGCCCCCACTACCGGGCAGCGGCAACGCCCACAGATCGTAGCGGTGGTTGAGAAACACCCAGTCGCCGTCCTCGCTCCAGCCCATCAGACCGTAAGCGGGCAGCTCGTAGGGGTGATCGTCCTGGCGATTGACGAAATCCACGCCCGACATGTCGGTGAGGTCGGTCATCTCTTCGGTGTCGACGTCTTCGACGAAAACCGTTTCGTCTTCGAGGTACAGATACCAGCGACCGTCCGGCGACAGGCCCATCGCGCGGCCGAGACTCTCGACCACGAGCTTGCGCTCTCCGGTGGTCGCATCGACGCGGTAATAGTCAGCCTTGCTTCCGCCCCACGTGACGTCGTAACGGTACTGCTTGTCATACCGACCGATCCCGAAGGAACCGTCCTCGCTCAGGGCGATCGTCGGCATGGCCTCGTCGGTCAATTGCACGAAGCTGCGGTCATCGAGGTGAATCACCGAAGTGTAGGTGGCCTGCCGGTCGCGGTTGGCGCGAACCTCCTGCACCGACTGCACCCGTTCGTCGCGCCAATGCCACACGTCGACGTTGGCGGCATCGTCTTCGTCCTGTTCCGCGAGCTCTTCTTCCTGCTCCTTGATGCCGACAAAGATGCGTGAGCCGTCGTCGCTCCAGTCGAGCGCGCGAAGCTCGCTGAGCACCATGCCCTCGGGAAAATCCGCGGACGCGGCAGGATCGAAGTCCGTGAGCACGATCTCTTCGCCGCGATTCACGAAGGCAATGAGCTTGTTCGTACGTTGTACGAGCCCCTCCTCGGTCGCGCCTCGCAACACCGCCAGGCCTTGCCCCTCCTCGTTCCACGAGAGTTGGGCGTAACGTTCGGAAGAGGTATCGAGCGGCCGCAGCATGCGCGTCTCGAGATCCATGACGTACAAGCCGTTGCCGGTGCCCCCGGCAGCGTCGACGGTGTAGGCAAGCGCGTTGCTCTGCTCGTTGAAGGCGAACTCATCCACGTTGCCGATGTTCTGCACAACGCCGGACGACAGGTCCCGCAGTGTCAGGTCGGTGCCTTCGTGTTCCGCCTCGCGATCGACCTTGCGCCGTTTGACGGCGAAAAAGCGGCCGCCTTCCGAAAAGGTGAAGCTGGCCGCGTCGGCGGTGCTGATGGTTTCGCCGTCGGCTAGATCCATGATCACCGCCTCGCGCGCACCGTTCTCGCCATTGCCGCCGCGTCCGCGTCCGCCGCCGCCTGGGCCGCCGCCACGACGTCCGCCCTCTTCCGATTCCGGGCTGACCATGAACGCCACCCACTGCGAATCGTCGGAAAATCGAGGCCCGGAACCGCGCGCGACCTCGTGCAGGGCATCGCTGTCGAGGTTGCGCAGATAGAGGGTGTTGTCGCCGTCGAGCGGATCGTAGCTGTGGGCCATCCACACGCCATCAGGAGACAGCGCGACGTTGCCGATGCGGCTCCAGCGCGGGTAGTCGTCGAGGCTCAACGGCTTCGGCGGACCCGCGGACTCGGGGCCTGCGCCCTGCCCGGCCGCCCCTTGTTGCGCGGCCACCGGGTGTGCACCCCCCGGCTGCGCGACCTCCACAACCTCCTGCTGCGCGGCGCTGCCAACCGGAGCGACGAGGATGACCCCCACCGCCAAGACTGCCGAGAAGAACGGGACGAGATATCGCGTGGCCCTGCGGGGAACGGCTCGATCACTGATCATCAATACCTCCGGTGCGGATGCGGAATACCGCGGATCATCTCATCATATGGCGATCGATGGCCACAACGGCGATACTCGGTTCATGCGCAAGCTCTCCGGAGGAACCGCAACGGCCGTCGCTGCACTGGCTCTCGCCGCCATCAGCACGTTCGCCGACATGATCTGGGCGCTGTGGATCCCGGCGCATCGCGCGATCTTCGGTCTCCTCCACGGGGCGCTCTTGTTCATGCTCATGGGCGTCGTGCTCGGGGTTCTCGCGGCGCGGCGCAGCGACACCGACGCCGGAAACCCGATATTACAGGGCGCCGTCGGTGAGCTTCTCGCGGGCCTCGGCGGGGCCGCAGCCTTCTACGCGCTCTTCGGCGCCATCGGCTGGGCGGCGATGTTCGTCGCCTGGATGTGGGTGTGGATGGTTACCGCGTTCGTCAATCGGTGGCTTCGCGGGGGGACGGAGGGCCTCGGGATCACGCTCGGCCGCGGGATCGCGGCGGCGGTGCTCTCGGGAGTGGCGTTCTGGGCCATTTCCGGAATCTGGCTCGACGGATCGACGCGGAACCCCGACTACGTGCGCAACTTCGTCTCGTGGTTCGTCGCCTTCGCGCCCGGCTTCGCCTGCCTGCTGCTCGAGCCCGCGGCGTCCGGGCGAACACGACCCGTTCCGCGATGATCGACCGTCTCATCGGTGACTCCGCGTCGGTGCGCGCCGTCTACGACTTCCTTGCCTGGAGTTGGCCGTACGTTTTCACCGTGGTCTACATCGGAACCGCCCTCGTCGCCTCGGCGCACGCTGTTCTCAACAAACGCGAGGTCCGCGCCGCAATCGCCTGGGCCGGCCTTATCTGGCTCTCCCCCATCGTCGGAGCGGCGCTCTACGCGGTGTTCGGCATCAACCGCATCGAGCGCCGCGCCAACCGACTGCGCGCCGATGGCCCCGACCCACCGGATGAGGTGCGGGTCGGCGTCATGGTCCCCAAGAGACGTGTCGAACCGATCGCGCCGGAGGACCTGGGCGAAGGGCCGTACGGCATGAACGCCCTGCGGCGATTCATCGGTACCGTCAGCGGCCGCGAGCTGACCGAAGGAAACGCCGTGGCTCCCTTGGTCAACGGCGACGAGGGATACCCGGCAATGCTCGAGGCGATCGGCAACGCTCGGCACTCGGTCGCTCTGTGCACCTATATCTTCGATCACGACCGTGCCGGCAAGCAGTTCGTCGAAGCGCTCAGTGCCGCGATGCGGCGCGGCGTCGAGGTCAGGGTATTGATCGACGGCGTCGGCGCCCGCTACAGCCGTCCGCGCATTACCGGGCTTCTCGAGGAGAACAATGTCCCGGTGGCCAGGTTTCTGAAATCGATCTCGCCGGTGCGAAACCCCTACATCAACCTGCGAAACCACCGCAAAATTCTCGTCGTCGACGGTCGCATCGGCTTCACCGGCGGCCTCAACATTCGCGAGGGCTGTGTCCTCGGCCTCGAAACCGACCACCCGGTGCGGGACACGCACTTTCGCTTCGAGGGGCCGGTGGTGCGCCACATGATGGAGGATTTCGCGCTCGACTGGGAGTTCACCACCGAGGAGCCACTCGAAGGCAAGCTGTGGTTTCCCGACATCGCCGGGGCCGGCTCAGTGCAGGCTCGAGGCGTGGCCGACGGCCCGGACGAGAACTTCGAGACGATTCCCTGGTCGTTCCTCGGCGCGATGGCTGCCGCCGAGCGCTCGGTGAGGATCACCACGCCGTACTTCATCCCTGATCAGACGCTCGTTGCCGGGCTCGGGCTCGCCGCCATGCGCGGCGTCTCGGTGCAGATCGTGCTTCCGGAGGTCGGCAACCTGCGCTTCGTGCAGTGGGCCTCGACGGCGCAACTCTGGCAGGTGCTGATCAACGGCTGCGAGGTCTACCTCTCGCCGCCGCCGTTCGACCACTCGAAGTTGATGGTCGTTGATGATGAGTGGGTTTTCGTCGGCTCGGCCAACTGGGATGCCCGCAGCCTGCGGCTCAATTTCGAATACAACGTCGAGTGCTACAGCCGCGCGCTCGCGGCGACCATCGGCAAGCTCATCGACAGGAAGGTGGCGAGCTCCCGACAGACGACCCTCGAAGAGCTCGACCACCGCGCGCTGCCGATCCGACTGCGAGATGGAATCGCGCGCTTGTTTTCACCCTACCTGTAGCAGGGCGCTGTCGCTTTCCGGGCCCTTTTCGACGCCCGCTTTGGCCCTTTTTGGACGCCCGCTGGGCGCCGCGGACGGCCTGTCAGCTCCGTCCATCGAACGGCGCCGTTGACATTGCCGCGCTCCCGGGGCTAAGTAGCGGTACCGTCCATCCTTTCGGCACAAGGAGTCGCCCCATGCCAGGTCAGTCGGTCAACCCGGGCTGGTTCACAGCCCTCGGCATCCTCATGATCATCGTCGGCGTCGTCGCCATCGGCACACCGCTCTTGGCTACCGTGACGATGAGCATGTTCCTCGGCTGGATGCTGGTCTTTATCGGCATCGCCGAGGTCGTGCACGCTTTTTCCTCCCAGGGCTGGGGAGGATTCCTGTGGGAGTTATTGATCGGCGCGCTCACCACCATCGCCGGCTTCTACATGGCCTTTTTCCCGCTGCGCGGCGCCGTCACCCTGACACTGATTCTCGCCATCTGGATGATCGTCAGCGGCATCATGCGAATCATCCTCGGGTTCGGACTTCGCCCCGAGCCCGGCTCCGGCCTCATCATCTTCGGCGGCGTGCTGGGGTTGCTGCTGGGCATGATGATCTACAGCGGCTGGCCCGACTCCAGCGCCTGGGTCATCGGCACGCTGGTAGGCATCCACTTCATCTTTGACGGATGGGGAATGTTGGGAGCGGCGGCTGCTGCCAAACAGGCCGCCTGACCGCGGGCGCGGAGCGGCGCGACTACGGCGTTGCGCTTGTTCGATCGGCCTTCGACGTACGGACGTACGCTTTCGGCCGATCTCTCTGCGCGCGCCTTGTATTCGCACCGCTCCGCGCCCGCGATGGTGGTGAGGACCGACACAGCTGCCCGTGTCGGTCGTCGGGAGCAATCTGAACGGGGGCTATTCTCGGAGCTCAATGCGAACGGTGACTTCGGTGCCGTCGGGGGGGAGGACCTCGGGACGGACGCTGAATCGGGTGGTGCCATCGACGTGGTCGCGAACGGTGTAGGCGGCGTTGCCGACCTTGCTGCCGGGGCACGAGTAGAGGCACACGACGCAGCCGGATAGCCACGCCGGGATGTTGGCGCGGTGGCCGCCGAAGCGCATGTCGAAGCCCCGACCGCCGGGATCGACGAGGATGTCATCGAGGGTCAACGGTGCCCCGCCCGCGGGCAGGACGGTGACTTCGACGCGGGGACCCTCGACCACCGTGTCGGCCGCCGAGGAGTCGGCGTCGTTGCGCTCGTCCCAGGCATCGATGCCGACGGCGTTTCCGGGCACGGCGCCCAGCCCCTCGAGGGCGTCCAATACCTCGACGTCGCTGACGTGCGCGCGCAACAGAGCGCGATCGGATGATCGGCCGTCGGCCCAGACCAGCAGGTGGTACCCGGCCATGTCGAAGTCACCGTCGAACGCGGCCACGCTGACGGTGGCGGAAAATTCGATGGTCCGGTCGTCGACACGGGCCACCTCACCCACGGGCAGCGGCTCGCCGCAGGCCGACGCCAACACGGCCAGCAGGCAGCCGGCGACCGAGGCGCCGACTGCGGCACCGGCCGAAATACGACGGGAGCGTTCACGGGAGTTCTTCAGCATCCTGCCAAGCATCAGCGGTCCTGGTCGGCTCCCATCCTGATCGGCCGATCGCCGAGCCCGTACACCGGCCCGAGCTCTCGCTGGCGCGGCCACAGCTCGTCGAGCGCGTTGCCGTCGTACAGGCGGCCATTCTTCATCACCATCTGGATGGTATTGGTGTTGCGGATGTTGTCGAGCGGGTTCTGCTCGAAGATCACCAGGTCGGCCAGCTTGCCGGGTGTAATCGAACCGAGGTCGTTCTGCACACCGATGGCCTCGGCGCCGTAGAGCGTCGCTACGCGCAGCGCCTGATGCTCCGTCAGCCCGCCCGATTGCATGGCCCATAGCTCCCAGTGATAGCCGAGCCCCTGGAGCTGGCCGTGGCTGCCCACACCCGCCTTGCCGCCGGCGTTGACGATGTCGGCCACTACCTTGGCCAGACGCGGGAAGTTGTACTCCTCGTCCATGAACCAGCCGGCACCGCGGCGACGGGCTTTGCTGGCGAGCTCCTCGTAGGGTGTGAAGCGCTGCAGCTTCTCGTCGTGATAGGCGTTCTCCTTGGCGAAGAAATAGTTCTCCGCCCAGGGCCCGCCGTAGGCAACGAGCATGGTCGGCGTGTAATACATGCCGGTTGCCGCAACGAACTCGATGACGTCCTTGTACAGAGGTGTGATCGGGAAAGAGTGCTCCTGGCCCGGATAACCGTCGAGCAACATCTCGAGGTTGTACTTGAAGTCGAGCCCACCCTCGGTTGTGGGCATCAGCTCCTGATCCTTCGCGGCCGTGATGATCCACTGCCGCTGCTGACGATTACCGGCCATGTACATCTTGATGGTCTGCGTGCGGTAGTAGTCGCTGTAGCGCTTGAGCACGTCGGACGCGTGCTTCTGGCTGCGGATCCCCTCGCCCGAGAACACGCCGGGGCCGGTCGAGTACACACGCGGCCCCAGCGTCATGCCGGCGTTAACACGATCCGAATACGTCAGCACGTCGGTGGTAGCGGTTTGCGGGTCGCGGGTGGTGGTCACGCCGTAGGCCAGGTTGGCGAGATACATCCAGATCTGGCTCTTGTGGATCCCCCACGCCGGCCACATGTGGGCGTGGGTGTCGACAAAACCGGGGGCCACCGTCTTGCCGGAGATATCGAACTCGTCGGCGCCGGCGGGAATGTCCACCTCGCCGCGGCGGCCGACGGCAACGATGCGATTGTTCTCGACGACGATATCGGCGTTCTCGATGATCTCGTCGCCGTTCATGGTGATGGCGCGCCCACCGCGCAGGACGACGACGCCGGTCGGGATATCGCGGTTCACGTCGACGACGATACGTTCCTCGAACGGAAGGTAGGCGGGCTCCTCATCCTCATCCTCGGCCTCTTGCTCGCCTTCCTCGCCCTGCTCTTCGGGCTCCGTCGCGCCCGCGGCATCCGCCTCGGCCTCTGCTTCTGCTTCGGCCGCGGACTCCGCCTCTTCCGCAGCCTGCAGGTCGTAGACGAAGTGCGCATTGCCGATCGACCAGTGCACCGTGTTGCCGTCGCGGCCCCAAGCGGGGAATTGCGCGCCGATATCGGTGAGACGGCGCACCGGCACGATGGCGGTGTCGGGGTTGGCCACCGACACCGTCGGCGTGTCACCGCCGACGCGCGGAACGGTCACCACATAGAGGTCCTGGCCGACTTGCGCCAGCGCCTTGCTGCCCGCGGGAGCCATCTGAATCCACTCGGCCGTAGGCGCGTTCTCCGAACCGGGCGCTGTGCGACCACGTACCTGCACGTGTTCTTTTTGGTCCGTACCGTCCCACCGAATGGAGACAAGTCCCTCGCCCCGTTGGTTCAGATGGATGCGCTCGCCGTCTTCGCCGAAATGCGGGTTCGAACGTCCCTCCGTGGGGGCGATCAACGTCCAGTCGCCGCCGGCGGCGGGAATCCACACGAGATCGACCGCGGCGCCGAAGGCCCGCGTGCCCGTGGAGTCCTCGAAGTTACTCGCCGGCCCGCGTACCGCGACGATGCGCTCACCGTCGGGCGCCCACACGGGATTCTGGTAGATGCCGAGCTGAGTCGTCAGTCGTGTCGGCACGCCTCCCGACGCGGCGACGCGATAGATCGCCCCGTCGTCCTCGAACGACCAGGTGACGAAGGCAATCGACTGCCCGTCGGGCGACCACGTCGGCTGCGCTTCGATGACGTCGCCGTCGACGTCCGTGACACGACGCGGCGCTCCGCCCGGCCAGTCCATCATGTACACATGGTCGAGGCCCACGAATGCCAGCTTGCTGCCGTCCGGCGACGGCACGGCGTCGCGAATCTGCGTGACTTGAAAGGTCGGATCGTCGGGAATCGGGTACTCGAAGAACACCTCGGGACCGAAGGCCACCTGCTCGTCGACGCTGAAGGGGATAACCGAGGGATCGGTGCCGTCGACGGGGACGCGCCAGATCTTGCCCTCGTACGTGGTGACGACCTCGCGCGAATCAGGCGTAAACGACATGCCCGGGAACGCGTCGCGCGTGGCCATCGCCTCCTGGTCGTCGCGCTGCACCGGGAACATCAACCACCGCTCGTCGCCGGTTTCGAGCTCACGCAGGCGCAACCCCGTCTCCGTCTCGAAGCGGGTCGCGTACACCATGTAGCGGCCGTCCGGCGAGATCGTCGGGCGCACGGCGGACCCATAGCGCGAGGTACGGGTTACCTGCTCGCCCGTCTCGCGGTCGTAGTAGTAGATCTGATACTGCGGAAAGATGGCGTTGTATTGCCAGTCGCCGCTGCGGCGAGCGAACCAGACGTAGCGATCATCCGGCCCGAACGCCGCGCCGATGGTCTTCACGTTGGCGGGCTCATCGATGAGCTGGATGCCCGTGCCCCCGTCGATGTGCCACATCCACAGCTTGCCGCGGCGCCCGAACGACTTGGTGGCGACGACGTATTCGCCATCCGGGGTCCATTCAGGAGAGCTGTAGGAGTTGTTCTTCCCCTCGGTGAGCTCGCTGATCTCGTATGCGCCTTCGTCATCCCGCTCATCGAGGTCGAGCGCGTGCAGATTCTCGCCTCCCTGCGCGTCCGAGACGAAGAGCACCTTGCGACCGTCGGGGGAAAAGCGCGGCTGGGAGTCGAACTCCATCCCCGAGGTGATGCGCTCCGCCGCGCCTCCGGCAAAGGGCAACAGGTAGAGGTCGCCCAAGAGGTCGAAGACAACGGTCTCACCATCGGGACTGACGTCGAGCGAGATCCAGGAGCCTTCATCGGTCTGCAGATGAAACGTGCGGCTCTCCTCGAGCGGAAGCGGAGCGCGGTCGGCGTCGCCACCGCGGCCTTGCTGCGCAGCGCCCTCCGTCGGGGCGGCGCCCGCGAACGCTTCAGGGCCCGAGCCCGCCACCGGCGGAACGATCAGGGCGACGGCAAAAAGAACGGCCAGGGACGTGCGAATCAGCTTCATCGGTGTGCTCTCCCGTTTTCTCGCGAACAGCCGCGGCAGGCAAAAATACCACTTACGAGACGACGGATTCCGGATCGAGATGCACGAGCTGTGCGCAGAGCCGGCCCGTGTCCCGCGGTCAGCGAGCGGCTACACTGGACTCATGCGCCCCCGCAGCAACAGTCGAGTCCTTGCCTGTGCGATGGTGGGGCTCGTCCTGTCGGGCGCCGCGGGCACCTACGCCATCGGCCGGGACTTTCGTATCACGGGCCTCGGCGCGGATGCGAGGAACCTGCTGCGGAGCATCGTTGCCGCCGCGCCCACGGAAGCGTTCGAAGCGTCGGCCCCGGGCACGGAAACGATCGAAGCTTCGGCGCCGGGTGAGAACGCCCCTCAGTACGGTCGTCGTCGCCGCGAACCACCCCGCTTCGCGGACCCCCGCGCCCCGGCCGACAGCGATTTCGTGTTTGCCCGGGTGATGTACCAGAGCACCCGTTACGAACCGCTCGGGCAGGGCTGGTTCACCGACTACCCCGAGGGCGATCGCAACTTCATGACCCGCTTCGACGAATTCACCACGGCGAACGTGCGTCGGACCCGCTCGGGAATGCCCGACCACGTCGTCGTGACGCTGCACGACGAGGAGCTCTTCAAGTACCCGTTCATCTTCATGTCCGACGTCGGCACCGTGGGATTCGACGCCGTCGAGGTGGATCGCCTACGCCAGTACCTCCTCAAGGGGGGCTTTCTCTGGGTCGACGACTTCTGGGGTTGGCAGGCCTGGGACCAGTGGCGACGGGAGATCGGCCGCGTCCTTCCGCCGGACGAATACCCGATTCTCGATGTCCCCGCAGACCATCCCCTGCGCCAAATGCTCTACGACGTAGCCGAGATCCCACAGATCCCGTCGATCCAGTGGTGGCGACGGTCCGGCCGTTACACCACCTCGGAGCGCGGCGCCGATTCGGCGACACCCCATCTGCGCAGCATCAGCGACAAGAACGGCCGCGTGCTCGTGCTCATGTCCCACAACACCGATATCGCCGACGGCTGGGAGCGCGAGAACGAGGACTTCGAGTTCTTCGACCGCTTTTCGTTTCCGGCGTACGCGGTCGGCATCAACGTCGGTGTTTACGTGATGTCCCACTGAGGGACCGCGGCCGCAGCCCTGTTTCGAATCCCGGTCGGGACCCGGTCCCGTGAAGGCTCAAGACAGGAACCACAGGCGACCGAGCGTCAGGTCCCTCCAGGTCGGCGGGCTCGCCGCCCACAAGAGGTCGAGGCGATACTGGACGACCAGGAGGAAGTTCAGCGCCACGAGGACCACGCCCGCCGCCTGAATCCCACGCCATGACCAGCGAGCCGCCGCGCGGTCGACGAGAGTCGCCGCGCCGATGACGAAGATCGGCGTACAGACGATGAACATCCGTCCGCCGAACGCATCGCCTTGGGCCCAGTCGTGCCAGGCGCTCACCACGTACCACTGGATCACGAATCCGAGCGCGGCAAGCGCGGCGAGGCGACGATCCCGGCGAGCGACCCATAGCAGCCCCACGAGCGAGAAAAGAAAGACGGGATGCCACACGTAGAGCCCTCGGCGAGCCGAAAAGAGAACCGCGCCGAGGTGCGGCGAGGTCCAGCGGAAAAGATCGCCGAATTCCTCGCGATAGCCGGAAAGCAAGAAGTCGCCGTTGAGAAGCTTCCAGGCGATCAACTGGGGAACGAAAACGAGCACCGCCGCCAGGACCATCTTCAGGATGGGCGGCACGCATTCGGCCGGTGCCCGATGCCGCCGCCTGCTCCAGCAAGCCACCGCCGCGTCGATGATAGGGAGGACGAGGAAGAGCCCGTCTTGCGGGCGGATCAGCGCCATCAACCCCGCGAGGGCGCCGAGCCACCAGCAGCCTTTCCACTCCGGAGCCTCGCGCGCCCTCATCCAAACCAGAAAGAACGCCGAGCCGGCGAACATCGACAGAGCATGCGACATCGACGGCTCCACGGTCAGGTAGTAGACCGCGTTGCCCGCAAGAACGGTCAACAGCGTCGCGAACACCGCCGCTCTCTCCGTCGCCAGACGACGAGCTGCTTTCAGACAGAACCAGGCGCCCAGGCCACCGTAGACGATGGAGCCGACGAGGACGGATGCCTGGTAGAGATACCCGTATCCGTCCGCCGCCACGGGAACACCGAGCGTCCGCAACGCCAGCGCCAGCAGATGGGCGCCGAGAAAGAACGGCGCCCACAGCAGCGCCGGCCCGATCCCGAAACGATTGGCCGGCAATCCGGTGGCCGTTCGAGTCGCTTCGAGACGCTCCGCCGCTTGCGGTTGGCCGGTGAAGAAATACGCGTACTCGTCGGAGAAGTCGACGTCGCCGTCGAGGAGGATGGAGGGCAGGTACACGTAGTACTTCACGCCGTCGGAGCCGACCAACTGTCCGTCGACCCGCGGCAGCGGGATGGTGACGAGAAAGGCGAAGAGGCAGCCGGCCGTCATGGCAGCGACAGCCAATGATCCGCCGCGCGGCGTCCTCATCTCGACGTCCGCCCTCCGGACGCCCCCGAAGCGGCCAGCTCGTCCTCGATCTCCTGCATCAAGCCGCTGTCGAGCAGGCAACGCCCGGCGATCGCGTGGCCGGACGCGGTGAAGTGATTGTCCTGGATGTAGTACAGACCGTCCGTCATCGCCTCGGCGATACACGGCTCCAGGTCGAAATACGTCACGCCGAGCTCGTCCAGCGTCTCGTTGAAGGCGCGGGATAGCCGGTCGGGATCGAGGTCTTGCTCTTCGAGACCATAAGATTCCGCCTTCGCCACCCGCCGCTGCCGGTCGAGCTGATGAACGTCGGGGATCAGGACGAAGAGATAGCGGAATCCCCGCGACGCGGCGACCACTCGAAGCCGCTTCAACTCCTCGCGCCAGTGAAAGAGCGAGGCCTGCAGGTACTCACGATCCGTCCTCATCGCTCGAAAGACAGGCTGCATGTATCCCGGACCGCCGCGATTCATCAGCGACAACACCTTCTGCCGCACGTACTGGATCGAGTACGACCGCTTGAGCAGCGGATTGTGGAAGACGAAGACGTTCGCCCGGAAGGCCAGCCCGCGTTGCTGCGCGGAGTCGCGGGGTCGCTCGTGGCGGGCCAGCACATCGGACAGGTCGTTGCCCTTGAAGACCGTGAAGACGTAGAGCTCGGGCTCGCCCAGCGACGCGTGACGCATCTGGACGATATCGAGATGATCGTGCAGCGCGCTTCCCGGTATTCCGAGGTTCAGCAGCCGGTAGGAGGCGCTCGAAGCGAGCAGCGAAAGGAACGTCTGGGAATCCTCCACCCCGAGCCCGAAGAGAAAGGAGTCGCCAACGAACGGGATGAGTGCGTGCGAGGCCTCCCCTGACGAGGTAACCCGGCCACCGAGCTCATCGATCGTCACGGCATGCTCGTATTCGTAGTGGCGCGCCGTGAAACGGGCGTGCGCCGGGAACTCGCGAAATCGCCCGTTTTCCATGACGGCGGGCCAGTTCCGATCCGAGCCGCCCTCGAAGCTCTCTCCGGCGTTCAGCTCCCGCATCCGCTGATCGAGCCAGGCGGGAGAGAACAGCCGCAAACCGCCCTCGAGGACAAGCACTGCCAGCGAGAAGCCCAGGAATACGGCCGCGACGGTGAACGCCCGCCGCTTCCGCCCCCGAAACCGGGATTCCTTCGACTTCACGCTCGCCTCATGACCTTTGGACCTTCGACGTTGGCTCGACCGGCGGTATGTTGCCATGTGGCCCGGGCCGGCGAACCGACGGTCTCGCCGCGGTCAACCACCATGCCGAGGGGTTTACGTGGCCGCCGAAGCCCCCTAATTTGAGGCGTCGTGTCAAAGATCGAACGTTCCGAGCATCCACCCGTAGCACCGGCACCCCTACCGACGCCCTCTGCCGGGGAGCCCCCCGCGGCCATCGCCGCGGTGATCGTCGTCGCCCTGCTCGTCTTCGTTCTCGCCTACATCTCGCCGGTCGCGAACTTCAACGCCGACCCGGGGCTCGCACTGGTTGCCTCCCAGGCGCTGATCGAGCATCAGACCCTTCGCCTTGATTCGTACAGCCGCAGCGAGCTTGCCTACGACCTGGCGACGGACATTCGCACACGCTCCTACAGGGGTGCCCACTACCCGAACTCCCTCGGTGTGCCGGTGCTCTCTGTACCCGCCGTGTGGGTGGCGAACCGTTTGGGGTTCGACATGCTCGACCAGCGGACGGAGTTCGCGACGCAGAATCTCCTGTCGGCGCTGTCGTGCGCGTTGCTGTTCGTTCTGTGGTTCCGGTTGTGCCGCCTGTACCTGGAGGGCGCGGCAAGCGTCACGGTCGCCGCCGTCTCGATGCTCGGCACATCGGCGATGAGCACCGGGGCAACGGCGCTCTGGAACAGCGACTACTCCCTCATCTTCGTTACGCTGGCGCTTCAGCACCTGGCACGCCGGGACACCGGCCACGCGAACACGCTCAACCTCCCCTACCTCGGGATGCTGCTCGTGGCCGGTTTTGCCTGCCGGCCGTCGACCGGCATATTCGCCGTCGCCGTGCTGGTGTACCTGACCGGCGAATCGAGCCGGCGGATCGCGTGGGGCGCCGGCGCGGCACTCGCGGGGCTCGTGGCGGTGGTGCTCGTCCCGACTGTCCTTCCCCTGCCCTGGATGGCGGGTCACTACGCACCGACCAGGCTCCGCTTCACGCAGCCGCTCGGCACGGGGCTCTTCGGCATTCTGCTCAGTCCCTCGCGAGGGCTGTTCGTCTACAGTCCTTTTCTCGGCCTGACGGTCGCGGGCAGCGTCCGGTACGCCGTCTCGTTGTGGTCCGACAGGTTGTTCCGTCTGTGCTCGATCTGGGTCGTGCTGCACACCCTCGCGGTTGCCTCCAATGACGGCAGGTGGTGGGGAGGCCACTCGTTCGGCCCGCGCATGCTGATCGATCTCGTGCCCGGTTTCGTCGTCCTCACCTGCCTCGTGGCGCGCAGTCTCCATGTGAGCACGCCGTCGACGCGCAGGTCCTGGGCGATCGCATACCTTCTCCTGGCGATCCCCGCCATCGCCATCCACTCCGGGCAGGGCCTTTTCAACCGGGCCACCCAGCAATGGAATCTCAATCCGAACATCGACCTCGACCCGGGGCTGGCGATGGATTGGCGGTATCCACAGTTCTTGGCCACCGAGCGACAGGTCGAGGATCGTTGGGACGACTACGAGCGTCGCCTCGTGGAAGAACGACGGCGGCTATTGCAGCCGTACGCACCGGGCGAGCCCATCCGCTTCGACTCGGCCGAGGTCATCTTCGTCCACTGGTACGAGCCCGATCAGGGATGGCGCTGGACGCGTGGCGAGCGAGCCTCGGTGATTCTGCGTCTCCCCGAGTTCGACGGCGGCGGAGATCTGCATGTCCTCGAGGTTCTCGCCGGGAGCCTGGGAAACCAGCGAGTGAGCATCTTCGTCAACGGCGCCGCGGCGGGAGAGTTCGATTTGCTCGGGTTCGATCCCGTCCGCCGCCGCGTGCCCGTCCCGGGCGACATCCTTGATCCCGGCGCCGACAACACCATCGAGCTGCGGGTCTCTGACCCGGCGTCCACCCCGGGAGATCTCCGCCGGCTGGGCGTTGCGCTGCGCTCGCTGCGCCTGGTTCCCGTGGCCGCCGAGCCCGTCGAGATTTCCTTCGCCGACGACGCCTTCTTCGAAGAGGGATTCAGCGACGCGGAGTCCGGTTGGCGCTGGACCGAGCAGACGACGGCTCGCTTCGCCTACCCCATTGGAAGCGTCTCCGCGGAGCGAGAGTACGTGCTCACGATCGTCGGCCGTGGGCTCGGAGCCCAGCGCGTAGAGGCCGCTGTCAACGGCCAGCCGATCGGAGGCGACGTGGTCGGATCCGAGCTGTCCACGACCAGCTGGAGTTTCCCGGGCACGCTTCTGCAGGCGAACCGGCTCAACGCCATCGAACTCACGCTGCCCGAAGCGGTGGCCCCGCCCAACGACCCTCGGCGCCTCGGCCTTGCCCTCGTGTCGGCCGGCATCGCGCCGGCGCCCCCGGACCAAGGCCGATGAGCCGGGCCGGGCGCGAGCTCGGGGGCCCAACCGTGATGGCCGCCTGGTGTCCCGTGCGGGAGACGACAGGTCGACATTAGTGCCCCGTGCGGGGCGACGGCGGGGCATCCGGGGCGGCGGCGTCGTCCTCGGACGCGTCCTCGAAGTGAGGGCCGGCCGCCGCCAACCGAGCTCCCAGAATCAACATACCGATCCCCAGGAAGGCGATCAGCACGAAGGTTCGCGAGAGGCCATAACGGTAGGACAGCAACCCGAGCAGCCCGGAGCCGACCGCAACGGCGTACAGCAGCTTGACCGCACCGGGCTCCGAGAGCCCGAGCACGACCAGCCGATGGGAAGCATGGTCGCGGCCACCTTCCGAGATGGGCCGCCCGGTCAGTAGCCGCGTGACGGTGACCAACGTGGCCTCGAAGATCGGCACCAGCAAGATCAACACCGGTACGACCAGCACCGAGGCGATCCCACGCGAATACGGCCAGTCGCCGATCAGGCTGAGCGACGCGAGATAGAAGCCGACGAACAGGCTGCCGGCGTCGCCCATGAAGATCGACGCGGGGTGCAGGTTGTAGAAGAGAAACCCTGCCGTCGCGCCCATGAAGACCGCCGCCATGAGCGCTTCCGGCGCGTTCCCGTCCACCAGAAACAGTGCCAGCCGGAAGCCGCCGGCGATGAGGGCCGTCCCCGCCGCGAGCCCGTCCATGTTGTCCAGCAGGTTGAAGGCGTTGACGATCCCCACAACCCAGACGAGCGTGATCGTCACGTTCAACCACTGGTGCTCGGTGAGGCGAAGCTGCAACCCGGACGCGACGAGCCCCCCCGCCACGATGATCTCGACGGCCAGCTTCGTTCGCGGCCGCAGCGGGCGCAGATCGTCGACGAGTCCGAGCAGAAAGATCACGGACCCTGCGGCGATAACGAGGCGCATCGAGTCGCTCAGCGCGGACCACAGCAAGACGTTGGGGATCATCACCGCCAGGTAGATGGCCACACCACCGAGCAGCGGAACCGGGTCGCGTCGCCAACGGTCGACGCGCGGCGAGCTGACCACCTCGAACCGGCGGGCCAGCGTCTTGCACCAGGCGGTGAGGCCGAGCGACAGGCCGAAGGCGAAGAAACCGAAGATCGCCAGCGTCTTGAATTCGATGCTCATGCCGGCGAGCTCACGCCACGGCCCTCCCTCTTCGCACTCCAGGCGTCGGGCGAGAGTGGCTCGAAGGCTCGCGCGTATACAATCTGCGAGCCGCCAACTCCCTGACCCGAGGTTCGCTATGCCGCGTTCACGACAGCCGGTAACGGTCGTTGCCCGGATCCGGCGAACGAACGCGCGCCACCCGACAATACCTCTCGGCGTGATTCGACGTCGCGAAACGCACGCGATCCAGACCTCCGGACACCCACTCGGGTGTCGGCACGGTGCCCCGTGGCGTCGGTCCTGATCGACGGCCGGTATCTCAGCGATCACTACCCGGGAATCGGGCGCTGGGTCTTCAACCTGGTCAAGGCGCTCGCGACCGTCGCGCCGGAACAACCGCTGATCCTACTCGTCGACGGCGAGCCGCAAACACGTTTCGACCTCGGCGCCTTGGAGTCGCGGGGGGTCTGCTTGGTACCCGTCGACCGGGGGCCCCGGGCCGTAGGCGGCAGGTTGACGATCGGCCGGGCATGCCGGCGAATCGCCCCGTCGCTCTTTCACGCTCCACACGTCTTTTCCGCCACCCGCGTTCGATGCGCGAGCGTGGTTACGATCAACGACCTGATCCCTTTGCAGGATCCCGACACGCTGCAGTCGGCCCGACATCGCCTCGTCTATCGAGCTTTGCTTCGGCGCGCGCTGACCTCCGCCGACGGCATCGTCACGCTCTCGCGGGCGGTTCGAGACGATCTCGCAACGTTGAAGGGCGTCCCGCCGGAGCGGGTCGCCGTCGTACCGGGAGCCGCCGATTGCTCTTTTCGACCGGCGTCCGAGGAGCAGCTCGCAGCCGTCCGTGAGCGCCTCGGGCTGCCGCGACGCTACAGCCTGTACGTGGGCACTGACAGACCGCACAAGAACCTCGCAAGGCTGCTCGAGGCATGGGGGGGGCTGACGAGCGATCAACGTGCCGGATGCCGACTGGTAGTGGCCGGCCCCGACCCCGCCGACGTCACGACACGCGGGCGTACCTTGGCTCAGCGGGCGGCAGCCCTTCTTCTCGGGCCCGTCGACGAAACCGACCTGCCGGCCCTGTACAGCGGCGCTCGTCTCGTCGTCCAACCTTCGTTGCGCGAAGGGTTCGGCCTGCCGGTGGTCGAGGCCATGGCGTGCGGCGCGGCCGTGGCATGTTCGCGGATCGGCGCGCTCGACGAGGTCAGCGGCGGCGCGGCGCTTCAGTTCGTCCCGACCGACATCGCAGACATCGGCTCGACGATCGCCCGCGCGCTGAACGACGACGACCTTCGGCAGCAATTGGTGGCCCGAGGTCTGCGGCGCGCCGGCGAGCTCTCGTGGGAGCGCGCCGCGACCCTCACGCTCGACGTATACCGGCAAGCCTTCGACCGACACGCGACGGCGGCACGCGTCTGATGAAGATCCTCCACATCTACAAGGGCTACCCACCGGTGGTCGGCGGAATCGAGAACCATCTCCGCCTGCTGGCGGAGGCTCAAGCTCGCCGCGGCCTCGATGTGACGGTGTTGGTCACGTCGAGAGATGGGCCGACTTCCGTCCGCGACGAACGTGGGGTGCGGGTGATCAGGACGCGGGCGTGGGCCCGGTTCCGCTCGACCCCGCTGAGTCCGGGAATGGTCGGATGGGTCCGGCGCCTGCGACCGGACGTGACGCATCTGCAATTCCCGTATCCGCCCGGAGAGCTCGCCCATCGGCTGTTCGGCTGCAGCAAGGCGACCGTCGTCACGTACCAGAGCGATATCGTTCGCCAGCGATGGTTGGCCACGTTGTACGCGCCCGGGATCCGGCGACTCCTGCGCGATTGTGACCGGATCCTGGTCACGAGCCCCGCCTACCTGCAAAGCTCGCCCTACCTCCGAGAGGCGGCGGCCAGGTGCAGCGTGGTGCCGCTGGGGATCGACCCGAATCCGTTTCAGAACGTGGACCCGGCGGGCGCCGAACGGATTCGGCAGCGCGAAGGAAGCCCGTTGGTGCTGTTTGTCGGCCGATTGCGCTATTACAAGGGGCTCGACCTGCTGATCGACGCGGCGGCGGCGATCGACGGGCGGATCCTGGTGGTGGGCCACGGGCCGATGGGGCGACCGTGGAAACGTCGGGCAGCGGCGTCACCGGCCGCCGCGCGGATTCGATTCGCGGGTGAGGTATCCGACACGGATCTTCCCCTCTATTACGCCGCGGCCGATGTCGTGGTGTTACCGTCCTCGCGCCGCAGCGAGGCTTTCGGCCAGGTCTTGCTCGAGGCCATGGCGGCCGCTCGGCCGGTCGTGAGCACCGAACTGGGCACAGGGACAAGCTTCGTGAATCAACACGGAAAAACCGGCCTCGTGGTCGCCAACGGCGACACGAAAGGGCTGGCCGACGCCGTCAACAGCCTGCTTCGGCAACCGGAGCGCGGCCGCACGATGGGGGCGAACGGGCAGCGACGTGTGCATGAGGAGTTCCATGTCGAACGGATGGTCGAGCGCACGCTCAAGGTGTATCGGCAGGCGCTGGCGACGGGCGACCGCCGCTCCGGACCGGAAGAGGTGACGACCCGTGGCGCGAGCTGAAGTGGCGTCGTCGGCCGAAGGACAGGAGCTGTCGTCGCTGCAGCGCGCGATTCTCCTCACGGTTCTCTACAGCGATCTGTTCGACTACCCGCTCACGGAAGCCGAGCTTCACCGCTACCTCACCGTCCCCCACCCCGGCGCCGACGCTTTCGAGGCCGAGATGGCTGGCCTCACCGGCCGCCGTATCACGCGAACCGACGGGCTGATCTGCCTCAGGGGCCGCGAAGACATCGTCGACGTACGCCGCCGGCGCGGACAGACCCGCGAGCAACGCTGGATTCCCGCCCAACGCTTCGCACGGTGGCTGCGCTACGTTCCCTTCCTCCGAATGGCGGCCGTGTGCGGCTCGCAGGCGGCAGGGAATCCGCGGGCCGATGCCGATGTCGACTTCTTTCTCGTCACCGAGCCCAACCGGCTGTGGACGGTCCAGGTCTGCTCTATGTTTCTGCGACGCGTCGCGTCCTTGCTGTCGGTACGCATCTGCCCCAACTACATCCTCACGAAGGATTCGCTCGACGTGACGTCGCACGATCTGTATCACGCCCGCGAGGTCGCCCAGACCGTCCCGATGTGGGGCGGCTCAACGTACGCGGCGTTTCGAGAGGCCAACCGATGGATCGAGCGGTTCCTCCCCAACGTCGCCCACGCCGACGACCGCAGGGACCTCCTCACGGAAGCGAAGCGCCCCCGCCTCACGCGGGTTGTCGAATGGCTGCTGGGTGGATGGCCTGGAAACGTCCTCGAGCGCACGATTCATCGGTTGCTGCTCTTGTACTACCCGCTCCGGCTGTATTACTTGGGCTGGCGGCGCGAGCATTTCCGCCGTGCGTACCGCTCCGACCGCCAAGAGGTCATGCGGGGTGGCTACGGGCCGATCATCGAAAGAGCATTCCGGGAGTCCGCCGCGGCTCACCTCGGCGATTCGATGGTGGATGCCGACGTGAGAAGGCTGTTCCCGCCCGGGGAATCGGAACGCCGGCCCGACGACCTGTACGCGCGGCTGTTTTCCGAACGCTACGGGGGAGCCGATGAGTGACCCGGAGAACGACGGAAAAACGGAACGATGAGCGACGTTCTGTTCGGCCAGTCGTATTATCTGCGGTTCGATCCCAAGCTCGAGCAGCTCATGCAGCCGTATCCGCCGCTGGGCACCATGATCGCGGCGGCAACGCTGCGACGGCGCGGGTACGACGTCGGATTGTTCGACGCCATGCTGGCAGCGTCGGAGACCGAGTGGGAAGACTGCCTCGAGCAGCAGAATCCGCGCGTCGTCATTCTGTACGAGGACAACTTCAACTACCTGTCGAAGATGTGCCTTCTGCGGATGCGGCAGGCCGCCTTCACCATGGCCGAGGCGGCACACCGCCGAGGCTGTGCCGTCCTCGTATGTGGCTCGGACGCCAGCGATCACGCCGCGGAATACCTGGATCACGGAGCCGACTTCGTTCTTGTCGGCGAGGGCGAGCAGACCATGTGCGAGCTCATGGACCGGCTGGACGGGCGCAGCGGCGGGCCTCTCGAAGAGATCGCCGGACTGGTGTTCACCGCAGACGGCGCCGGCGAGGTGGTGCGCACGGCGGCGCGGCCGGTCATCGCCGACCTCGACACACTGCCGGAGCCCGCCTGGGACCTGATCGACGTGGCGGGCTATCGAGAGCTCTGGCTGCGACACCACGGCTATTTCTCGATGAACATGGTCACGACCCGGGGCTGCCCCTACCACTGCAACTGGTGCGCCAAGCCGATCTGGGGCCAGACGTATCACATGCGCGACCCGGCCAACGTCGCCACGGAGCTGGAGCGCATTCACCGGACGTATGGCCCCGACCACATCTGGTTCGCCGACGACATCTTGGGACTTCGGAGCGGGTGGATGGCTCGCTTCGCCGACGAGCTGGCCGCCCGGGACATCCGGGTGCCGTTCAAGTGTCAGAGTCGCGTCGACCTGCTGCTGCGGGACGGAGAGATCGACGCCTTCAAACGGGCGGGTGCGCGCACGGTGTGGGTCGGAGCGGAGTCCGGCTCTCAGAAGATTCTCGACGCGATGGACAAGGGAACCCGGGTCGAGAACATCTACGAGGCCGCCGACCGGCTGCACGCCGCCGGCATCGAGGTGGGGTTCTTCCTGCAATTCGGCTACCCCGGCGAGAACCGCGCGGACATCGACATGACGCGCCGCATGGTGCGCGAGTGTCGGCCCGACGAGATCGGCATGTCGGTTTCGTATCCGCTCCCCGGCACCAAGTTCTACGAGATGGTGCAACAGGATCTGGGCCGCAAGCAGAACTGGGTCGACTCCGAAGACCTCGACATGATGTTCGTCGGCACCTACACGACCGCGTTTTATCGTGAGCTGTATCGGGTGCTGCACAAGGAGTTCCGAGCACGCCGCTCGGCCCGACGATTCCTGGCCGCCATCCGCCATCCGACCACTCTCGACCGCGGAGCATGGCGCCTGGCCGCCGGAGCGCTCTATCACTCGACCACGCTGCCCTTCGCGCGATTCCGAATGCGCCGCTCCATGGGGGCCGCGGAGCGAGACGCGGTGTCGCTGCCGCCGTCCATGACCCCGCGGGAAGCGGCGGTTCCGACGCCGGACAGCCCCGAATGAGCACGCGGCCGACCATCGTGCTCTACAACCCACGGTCGGTTTTCTACACCATGCCCTTGGGCTTGGCCGCCGTCGGATCCTGCGTCGATCGTCGTGAAGTCGACGTTCGCATCATCGACGGACGGCTGCAGGCCGACCCCGTGGCGGCCGTGCTGGAGGCAATCGAAGGAGCCCTGCTGATCGGGATCAGCGTCCTGACGGGAGATCCCATCCGAGATGCCCTCTGCGTCAGCCGAGCGGTGAAAGCGAAGCGCCCGGACCTCCCCGTCGTCTGGGGAGGGTGGCACCCCTCTCTGTTTCCCGCCGAAACGCTGAGCGAGCCGTCGGTCGACGTCACGGTCCAAGGCCAGGGCGAAGTCACGTTCGCCGAGGTCGTGCGGCGCTTGGTTGCCGGCGAGGACCTCGACGGGCTCTGTGGGATCGCGTTTCGCAGCGGCAGCCGGGTCGTCGTCAACCCGCCCCGGCCCCTCATGCCGATGGACGATCTACCGGCCATCGACTACGAGCTGCTTCCGGTCGAGCGTTACTTCCAGCTCAAGGACCGGCGTCAGATCGACTACGTCTCATCGGTCGGATGCCACTTCCGCTGCGCTTTCTGCGCCGACCCGTTTGTCTACGCTCGAAAATGGACGGCGCTGTCGCCGGCGCGGATGGGCAACGAGATCGCAGCGCTGTGGGAGCAACATCGGTTCAGCGAGCTCGCTTTTCAGGATGAGACGTTCTTTACCCATAGGGAGAGATGCGCGGAAATCGCCGATGAGCTGCTGCGGCGTGGGCTGACCTTCGACTGGACCGCAACGCTCCGGGCGGACCAGGGAGTTCGGCTCGGGGACGAGGGCTTGGCGCTCTGTGTTCGCTCGGGTTTGCGCCGCGTCCTGGTGGGCGTCGAGTCCGGCTCACAACAGATGCTCGACTGGATGCAAAAGGACGTCACCATCGAGCAGGTGCTCGAAACCGCCGACCTCTGCGTCCGCCACCACATCGCGGCCATCTTTCCATTCATCGTCGGGTTTCCCGGGGAAAGCGACGAGAGCGTCGGTGAGACCATTGCGCTCATCAAGCTCCTTCGGGCCATGAGCCCACGCTTCGAGACCCCGATCTTCTACTTCAAGCCGTACCCCGGTTCGCGAATCACGGAGGAATTGGTGCGGCAGGGGTACGAGTTGCCCGCAACACTGGACGAGTGGGCGCAATTCGACTTCATCGGCTCGGCAGCTCCGTGGGTAAGCTCCGAGAAGTACCGGCTACTCGAGAGATTCAAGTTCTATAATCGCTTCGCCGGAGGCCCCGAGACATTGCGCAGATGGCCGTTGCAGGCCGTGTCGCGTTGGCGCTGCCGGCGCGACTATTACGGCCTTCCTCTCGAGCAGTTGCTCGTCGAGAGGTTGTACCCGTCACCCCGACTCTCCTGACGCGGAAGAGTCGATGCCTTGCCGGCGTCGGGCGCGCCGGGCATCGACAGCGAAGAGGCCGATGGACCTGCTGCTGACACACGGCTACCAGCTGGAGGAGGATCCGGCGGAGAAGTATCCCTATCCGCCTCTCGGAATCCTCTACCTCTCCTCGCACCTCAAACAACACGGCCTCGAGGTCGACGTCTTCGACACGACGTTCGCGCGGCCAACCGATTTCGCTCGCCTGCTCGCCGAAGCGGCGCCGCCCATCGTCGGCATCTCGGCCAACCTGAAGACCCGGGGGAACGTTCTCGCAATGACGCGTCGGGCCAAGGAACAGGGCGCGCTCGTGGTGCTCGGCGGACCCGAACCGTACAGCTACTCCGAGGAATACCTGGCCCGCGGAGCGGATGTCGTGGTGGGCGGAGAAGGCGAGCTCACACTCCAAGAGCTCGTCCCGCATCTTCTGCAACGGGGCCTCGGGGATCTCGACCAGGTCCCCGGAATCGCCTTCCGGGCCCCCGGCGGGGCAACCGTGCGCACCGACGCCCGCGACCCGATCGCCGATCTCGACGCCCAGCCCTTCCCCGACCGTGGCGCCATCGATATCGGCCGCTACCAGGAAACCTGGCGGCGCGAGCGCGGCCAGAGTGCGATCTCGCTGATCACCGCGCGGGGCTGCGCCTACCGGTGTGCCTGGTGCAGCCACAGCGTGTTCGGCTTCAGCCACCGACGTCGATCGCCGGTGAACGTCGCCGACGAAGTGACGTCGATCGTCGAGAGCTACGATCCCGACATGCTCTGGTACGCCGACGACGTGTTCACCGTGCACCACCGCTGGCTGTCCGAATACGCGGACGAGCTGGAGCAGCGCGGGCTCCGGCTCCCGTTCGAAGCGATCTCGCGCGAGGATCGACTGGACGAGGAAACCGTTCGGAGGCTCGCCGACATGGGCTGCTTCCGCCTCTGGGTGGGTGCCGAGAGTGGGTCGCAAAGGATCCTCGACGCCATGGGCCGCCGCACCAGCGCCGAGCGCATGCACGAGGTCATCGCGATGCTCAAACGCCACGGCATCGAGGCGGGAACCTTCATCATGCTCGGCTACGAGGGCGAGACCGAAGCCGACATCGCGGCAACCGTCGATTACCTCAAGAACGCCGCTCCGGACACCTATCTCACGACCGTCGCCTATCCGATCAAGGGTACGGAGTACTACCGCCAGGTCGCCGATCGCGTCGTATCCTCGAAAAGCTGGGAGGAAGGATCGGATCGCGACCTGACCGTGGCAGGAAGGCGCTCCCGTCTCTACTACCGCTTCGCCATCCGGTGGCTGGTGAGCGAAGTGGCATTGAGCCGCGAGCAGGGGTACGGCCCACGGAGCCTGCGCAGGAGGCTGGTCGCCTTCCTCAATGCCGCCGTCGGGCGCCTCGGCATGTTGTTGACGCGGCATCAGGTGGAACCCGGGCGCCGAGGGCCCGGAGATCCGGCACCGCCGTCGGAGCCGATCGCGGTTCCAACGCAAGCGCGGACCGGCCCTTGAGCGGCATGCTCAAGCGCCAGGCAACTCTGTGGACGCACCGCATCCACACCTTGCCGGTCGTCGTCCTCATGCCCCACAGCCGCTGCAACTGCCGCTGTGTGATGTGCGACATCTGGAAGGCGAACGACCGTCGGGAGGAGCTTTCACGTGACGAGCTGGCGCCGCATATCGGTGAGTTCGCCAAGCTCGGGGTGCAGTCCGTCGTGCTCTCGGGCGGCGAGGCGCTGCTGCATTCGAATCTGTGGTCGTTGTGCGAGTTGCTCGCGGAGCAACGCGTACGGATCACATTGCTTTCCACCGGCCTGGGACTCGAGCAACACGCGCGCGACGTGGTGTCGTGGTGCGACGAGGTCATCGTCTCGCTCGACGGCCCGCCGGCGTTGCACGATCGTATTCGAGGCGTTCCCCGAGCATTCGACCGGCTCGCTGCAGGCACGGAGGCGCTGCGACGAATCAACCCGAAGTACCGTGTGACGGCTCGCTGTGTGGTACAGCATCTCAACTACGAGCATCTGCCTGCGACCGTTGATGCGTCGCGGAACATCGCGCTGGATCAGATCTCTTTTCTTGCCGCCGACGTGACCAGCGAGGCCTTCAACCGACCTGTTCGCTGGGACGAGGACCGGGCCGCCGAAGTGGGGCTCTCGTCGGACCATGCACGGGGATTGGAACGGCGCATCGAGGACCTCATCGAAAGCCACCACGCCGACATCGAGTCCGGCTTCATTGCCGAATCACCCGAAAAGCTACGGCGCATCGCGCGCCATTTCCTCGCGCTCACCGATCAATGCGCGCCTCTCCCGCCGGCCTGCAACGCGCCCTGGGTGTCGACCGTGATCGAGGCGGACGGCACGGTGAGGCCGTGCTTTTTCCATGCCCCGATCGGCAACATCCACGAGGCCGGCCTGCACTCGATTCTGAACAGCGAACAAGCGGTGGCCTTCCGCCGCAACCTCGACGTCACCCGCGACGAAACGTGCCAAGGATGCGTCTGCACGTTGCACCTGCCGCCCTGGCGTTCGGTCGGTGGCTGAACCTTTGATGTGAGCTCGCCACTCTGCGCTGGCACCGCTCGGTAGCGGGCACGAAACTCGTCGACACCCGGATCTTCGCTCCCGTCGAAAAAGCGCCAGATACCCGACGCGCGAACGTACGTCGTGCCCTCGGCCGCACACCGCAACGACCCGTCGACTTCGTCGACGAGGGCGGCCCTGCAGGCAGGGCACGCAAACCGCCCTTCGGAACCAGTTGCCATGGAACGCTCTCCACTCGCCTGATCGGCGCTTTCGGGATGGAACGTCCGCTGGAGTATAAAGTAGGCGGGATTCCGACAATCCGGCCATCCCGGCCCCGAAACGGGCCCGCTCCGAGCAGGCGCACCCATGCGGCGACGTGTCATTTTCGTCAACCCGAGGATGTGCTCGCCTCGCGCCGTGCGGCTGCCCCTCTCTCTGCTCGCCCTCGGCGCTGTGCTCGCCGACGATTGGGACTTCGACATCATCGACGGGAACGTCGAGCAGCGAGCGCTCGAGAAGATACGTGGGCTCCTCGACGGATCCGACGTCGCTCTGGTGGCGATCACGGTCATGCCCGGCCCGCAGGTGGGTCCCGCCATCGAGGTTTCGTCGATGATTCGAAATCACGCGCCGGACGTGCACATCGCCTGGGGCGGCTATTTCCCGACGCTGTATCCGGACTCGGCGATCAACGCCCCTTACGTCGATTTCGTCGTCCGTGGCCAGGGTGAAGACACGCTCCGGGAGCTGCTCGAGCGACTTCCCGATGCGGGCCCGCCCGTAGCGGTGCGATCGGGAGGCGAGGCCTCGTCGGTCAGCCGCCGCGAGCCGGTGGCGGAAATCCCCGGTCTGACGTGGAAATGGAGCGGCGAGATCGTCCACAACGCGGACCGGGTGTTTCGTCCTCCGGACGCCTATCCACCGTACCCGTACGAGCGGCTGGTGGACGTCGACCGGTACTTGAGGCCGAGCTTTCTCGGCTCCCGCACGGCCGTGCACCAGGCGGCGATCGGCTGTCGTTACCGCTGCAGCTTCTGCGGCGTGGTGTCGATGTTCAACGGGCGTACCCACCTGCAAGGCGCCGACCGCTTGGCGGCCGCGCTCACGACCCTGCGCGACGAGTACGGGGCGAACGCGGTCCAGTTCTACGACCACAACTTCTTCGACCACGAGGACACCGCCGTCGAGATCCTCGAGGTGCTCGCCCGCTTCGAGCTCCCGTGGTGGTGCTACGCGCGCGCCGATACGCTCGCCAACTTCTCCACCAAGACGTGGGAGCTGATCGAAAGAAGCCGCCTCAAGATGACCTACATCGGAGCAGAGGCGGCAAGCGACTCGGTGCTCAAGAGCATGAAGAAGGGCACGACCGTCGAGCACACCTACGAAGTCGCCCGCCGCTGCCGCGCGCACGGCGTGATCCCGGAATTTTCGTTCGTTCTCGGCGGCCCGGAGGATCCGGAGGGGGAGGTCGAGCGAACGCTCGAGTTCATCAAGACGGTAAAGTCCATTCATCCCGAGAGCGAGGTCATTCTCTACTTCTACAGTCCCACGCCGCAGCGAGATCCCGCGTGGCGGGAGAAAGATCGTTCGGAGGCTCGCATCCCGGTCCTGGAGACCTACGGGCCGGACGGCCCGAGCCTGCCGACCACTCCCGAGGAGTGGACGGAGCGCCGCTGGATCGACTATGTCTGCCACCAGGACGCCCCCTGGCTCACGCCGGCCCTGCGACGGAGGGTCCGCGACTTCTCCAAGGTGCTCTACTGCCGGTTTCCGACCGTTCAGGACACGACCACGCCGCGCTGGGGCAAGAGCCTGCTTCGCGGCCTCGCCGGTTGGCGATACGCCACGGGCCGGTACGGCAAGCCGTGGGAGCTCGACGCGGCGCGCCTCGCCGTGCGGCTGCGGCAGCCGCAGAGAGAAAGCATCTGAAAACAACGATCCCCGACCCGGAGCGCGTTGGCCCCGCCCGTCAATCCGGCTGGTAAAGATCTCCCGCCAGGTACTTCAGGCCCGAGTCGCAGGCCACGGTGACAACCGTCTTCCCGGGGCCCAGCTCCCGGGCCAGCCGCACGGCGCCGGTCACGTTGAGTCCGCTCGAGGTGCCGGCGAAGATGCCCTCCTCGCGGGCGAGGCGGCGCGCCATCGCTCGACCGTCCTGCTCGTCGATGCCTCGTGCCTCGTCGTAGAGGGCGCAGTCCAGAAGGGGGGGCACGAAGCCGACACCAATCCCCTCGACGTGGTGAGCGCCCGCCTCACCGGTAGAGATAACCGCCGAACTGGCGGGCTCGAACGCCACGATACGCGTCTCCGAGCGCGCGCCCCGCAGGACGCCGGAGACGCCCATCAGCATGCCCGCGGTCCCGACGGCGCCACAGAAGACGTCGATGGGTCGATCGAGCTGATCGAGCAGTTCGCGGCCGATCCCGCGGTAGCCGACCAGCGAATCGTAGTTGTTGAACTGGTCCGTGGCGTAGGTGTCGTCCTCGGCGGCCAGCTCCTTCGCCCTCTCCATCATGCGGGGAACCAGGTCGGGCGTGATCTGCCCGCCTGTACTGGGGATCAACTCCAACTCCGCGCCGAACGCCCGCATGGTGGCGAGCTTCTCCGCGGCAAACGCGTCGGACGAGACGATCTTCAGCGTGTAGCCCTTCGCCGCGCACACGAACGCGAGCGACGAGCCGGTGCTGCCGCCCGTGTATTCGACCACGGTCATCCCGGGGCGCAGCTCGCCACGCTTCTCCGCCTCCTCGATCATCGCCAGCGCCATGCGATCTTTGTACGAGCCCGTGGGGTTGAGGGCCTCCAGCTTCACGAACACGTCGGCGTGGTCGGGCGGCAGGATCTTGCCGATCTTCACGAGAGGCGTGCGCCCGACGGCCCACGTGGCGGACGGGACGAACACGGGGGCGGGAAGACTGTCCTTCATGCTTCGACACTCCTGGCCGGCGGTGCTCAGACGAGGCGATACTTTCCCCTGAAAGGTCGGGGGAAGATACCGCAGACGGCGATCAGCTTGCCGCTACCGAAGCCAGATCAACGCGCTTGCACTCGTTGTCGAGGCGGGTGTTGGTGATCACCGTGAGGCCACCCGGCACCCCGTCGTCGTGAATCGCGAGGTGCTCGAGCGCCGCCCGCAGCGACAGCAAGGTCAGCGTCCACGTCCCCATATCTTGCTGATAGTGGCAAATGGGCGTCTTGCCGTTTGCGTCCAGCGGCAAGTCGCCGGGATTCACCGGGGCGGTCGGCGATTCTCCACAGCTCGTGATACCGAATCCCGCCACGGCAAGAATGACCGCGATCAGCGCGCAACCAGCTCGTTTGACGGCCGTACTCCTACGCATTCGAGTTCCTCCTCGGGCGAGAAGGTTCGCCCGGTGAGGCCGGGCCCTCGAAAAACCGACACTGCTATCAGATTAATCTCCTCCCACCTGGAGCGCAAACAACGGCACTCCAGTCGGGCACGCCCCCTGAACTCGCGCGAACGCCGTGTAATGATGGCCGGATTCGGTGGCGCGCCGATCGAAAACTCTCACGGCGGAGGAAACGAATCGATGCTTCGGTTTCTGATGGCGGTTCTCCTCGCGGCGCTGACCGCACACCCGCAGACATCGGCAGGCCCGGCGCAGCGGGCCGCCGCGGTGAGAGGCTCGGCCGTGTCGGCAGGGTGGGAGTCGCACGTAGCCGCGTCGCAAAGTCCCCGGGCGGGCGCCCCCGACGGAACGGTTCCGCGCTTTGAGCTCGACGCCAACCCCATCGCACTGACCGGTGAGGCACAGGGCGGCCGGTTCATGGAAGCTTCCGGGCGCCGGGCTGCATTCCTCGGGCATGAAGACGGCCGCTTCGAGGCATGGGCCTACCCGCTCAAGGTGCTGCACGACTTCGACCTGGCCTTCGGCGTCGCCGCCTACAATGAGCCGATTCCGGGCGCCCATCTCGCGAGCCGCGTCGTCGCCCGTCCCGAGTCCAGCACGATCCGCTACGCGCACGCGGCGTTCACCGTCGATGCCACCTGGTTCGTGCCCCTCGAGGAAGCCGGCGGCATCGTCCTCCTCGATGTGGAGACCTCGGAGCCGGTTACCGTGCGGGTCCGATTTCGCACCGACCTGAAGCCCATGTGGCCGGCGGGCCTCGGCGGCCAGTACAGCTACTGGGACGATGCAACGAAGGCCTTCGTCATCGGCGAGGGCAGCGGACAACACGGCGCGCTGATCGGCTCGCCCCTGGGACTGCAACCGCCGACCCAGCCCGCCCACAACCTGCCGGATGCGCCAAGCGAGTTTTCGATCGTGGTCACACCCGAGGCGGCCGAAAGCGGCCTGGTGCCGATTGTCATCGCCGCCAGTGTCGAGGGCCTCGATTCGGCTCGCGCAACTTACGAGAAGTTGCTGACGGAAACCGAGGCGCTCTACCGAGAGTCGGCCGCTCACTACCGCCGGCTCCGCGAGGAGTTGGCGAGTATCGAGGCACCCGACGAGCGCATCGGCCTGGCCCTCGAGTGGGGCAAGGTCGCCCTCGACAAGGGTTTCGTCTGCAACCCCCACCTCGGCTGCGGCCTCATTGCCGGGCTCGGACCTTCCGGCACCACCGAGAGGCCGGGATTCGGGTGGTTCTTCGGCGGTGACGCCTTCATGAACATGTGGGCGATGACCGCGTACGGCGACTTCGAGACGGTGCGCAGCTCGCTCGAGTTCCTCCGGGAACGGCAGCGAGACGACGGCAAGATGATGCATGAGCTGTCGCAGGGCGCCGGCTACATCGACTGGTTCGGGGACTACCCCTACGGCTACTACCACGCCGACACCACGCCGCTGTACATCACGGCCGTGCGCGACTACGTGCGGATCAGCGGCGACCTCGAACTGGCGCGGGAGTTCTGGCCGTCTGTGAAACGAGCCTACGAATACTGCACGTCAACCGACGAGGACAACGACGGGCTGATGGACAACACGTTGGCGGGTCTGGCGGCCGTCGAGACCGGAGCCTTGCGCAGCGGTGAGGTGCTCACCGATGTATATCTGGCGGCTGCCTGGACAACAGCCGCGGATGCGGCGGCCGAGCTCGCCCTGATCGTCGGCGAGACCGAGGTCAGCCGCGCCGCCGACGACGCGGCGGTGAAAGCCCGGGCTTCGGCCAACGAGCGCTTTCTCGACGACGAGGGGCGGCAGATCTACTTCGCGATCCTGCGCGATGGCAGCGGTCAGGCCGAACCCTCCGTATGGACCGCGTGGGGACTCTGGCGCAACGTATTCGCCGCCCGACGCCCCGCCGTCGAAGGTGCATTGGACGAGCTCGCCGGCAGCGGCATCGGCGCGGATTGGGGCGCCCGGATGCTGTCGCGCGAGAGCGCGCTGTACGAGCCGCTGAGCTACAACAACGGCGCCATCTGGCCGTTCCTGACCGGGTTTGCGACGCTGGCGCTCTACGAGCACGGCAGGGCGGAGGCCGGCTGGGCCTACCTCGACGGCACCGCGGAGCTGACGTTCATCGACGGCCGCGGTTACATCACCGAGTTGTTGTCGGGAGATCGGCTCCAGCCCATCGATGCATCGGTGCCGCACCAGCTGTTCGCCACTTTCGGGTTCGTTTCCGGTCTCCTGCGCGGCCTGGTCGGGCTCCGTGCGGGCTCGCTCGCCGACAGCGACGGCGCCGGCTCGGTCGGCAGCCTGCGCCTGAGGCCGCAACTTCCCGCGGGCTGGGATTGGATGCGGTTGCGCAACCTCCGCTTTCAGGGAACGAAGTTCGATTTCGAGCTCGAGCGCAACGCGACGGCGACCGAGGCCACCGTCCGGGTCACCAAAGCGGCGGCCCCCCTTCCGCTCACCGTGGAGTTGGCGCTCCCGGCCGGCGCCGAGCCTGTAGACCCGTCGCTACGAGAGATGCTGCAGACCACGGATCGGCTGAGCTCTGCGGCGCCCGGGCTGCCGTCGCGCGACCGGGGCGCCCGGATCGCCTGGTTCCCCCGCGTACAAACGGGTACCGATTCGATCCGCATCGAGCATCGCCCGGGGATAGAGATTCGCCTGCTCCACGATCGCCTGAGCGTCGGCGACACCTCGACCCGCCTGAGAATCATCGACGCGTGGATCGATGGGACCACGTACACGGCACGCCTCGAAGGGCGTACGGGTCGGTCCTATCGACTCCAGCTCGACATGCCCTTCGAGCTCGCATCGCTGGCCGGCGCCCGAGAGATTTCGCGCGACGGAAGCGAGCTCCGACTGGAGGTCTCGTTTCCCGCGGCGGCGGCCGAATGGGGAACGGTCGACGTACAGCTCCGTCTGGGCCCGCGCCTCGAACCGCGCTGACGAAAACCGTCGTGCCTATCGGCTCCGCCGGACGGCGATCGACATCGGCGACCTGCGATGGTCCCAGATCTCGTCGAGCTGCTCGCGCTGCTCGACCGTTAGCACCTGGCGAAGGTCGCGACGAAGCTCGCGGTCCGCGATCTGAGCATCGATCCTCAACGCCGCCAGCGATTCGAGCCCGGAGCGCACGGCCGCGATGTCGGCGTCGAGGTCCTCGTCCAGAGCCTCGAGATCCATTTCAGCGACTTCGATGTCGGCGCGGCGGGCGATGGCGGTGCGCTCGTGCTCTCGTCGGAGTCCGTGGATCTGCTCTTCCTGCGTTTCCGTGAGGCCGAGCTCCTCGGCGTGGTCGATGACGACCTCTCCATAGGCGCCCGCCGAACGTCGAAGGGTCATGAACCCACCGCCCGAGGGCTCGACGCGAATGTACTCCCGACGCAGATTCTCGGTCGCCTGGCGCGCCATCTCGCGGGCATGCTGAGCCATCTCGCGGACGCGCTCCCGCTCGGCCTCGGATGCCTCGAGGTGCGGCACGATCAACGCGGATTCCTGCAGACGATCCTCGGAAATGGCGGCCAGCTCTTGCCGGAGCTGCGCGAGCTCGGCATGCAGCACTTCCATGGCCTTGGTGATCTCGGCCTGGATGCGCTGCTCGATTTCCTGCTGCTGGGAGGTGTCCTGCTCGGCAACGCCGGAGCTTGCCCACACCGGCAACGCCGCAACCGCCACCACGGCGATGAGCGCTACCTTCGTGAAGTGCTTTCTCATCTTCTCTTCTCCAGGGGTATGGGGAGCATGCCGCCTTCGAGCGGGGGCGTCTCAGCACCCTTCTAGTGTGCTGTCTCCAACATAGCTTGACACTTGTAGCGAGCGCGACGGGGCGAGTCCGCGGAGAGGCGACGACGG
>CAYSHI010000094.1:0-3246 GCA_964430745.1 uncultured Acidobacteriota bacterium
CGAGCCGGAGCCACGTGCGCCAGCCACAGGCTGACGAGCACGTAGTACGCGGCATACAGCAGCGATCCGACAAGCAGCCACGGCGCCGGTTCCGGAAACTGCGCCAGCATGGCGATGCACATCGCTCCCCACACGCACGTCGCACCAATCGTGAAACCGCGCCACCTCGACATGCGCGACGGGTAGACCCACTTGAGCGGCACGAACACGAGGAGAGCGAACAGCGCCAGGATGCCGGCATTTACCCACGGATCGAGCCCGCCGAGGAACAGGTAGAACGCGAGCACGTTCCAGTACGAGGGGAATCCCTTGAAGAAGTGGTCGTCCGTCTTGGCGTCCGCCTGACAGAACTGGTACGCCGAAGCCAGGCAGATGCCCCCGGCCGCCACCAGGGCGAGGCGCTCGGGCAGCAATCCCGCCTCGTGGATCAAGAAGGCAGGAACGACGACGTAGTTGAGGTAGTCGAGCATGTTGTCGAGCAGGGTGCCGTCGAATTGCGGTGTCACCTCCTGCACTCGGCCCCAGCGTGCCAGCATGCCGTCGAAGGCGTCGACGGCGAGCGCCACGGTCATCCACGCGAACGCCGTCTGCCATTCCTGACCCGCAATGGCGATCAGTGCCAGGAGGCCCCAGACGGCGCCGCTGGCCGTGAAGATGTGGGCGAACCAGGCCGCCACCTATTGAATCCGCTCGCGAATTCGACCAATCGTCGAGTGCCGCTGCCCGCCCACCTCGACGGTGATGCGGTAGTCGCCGGGGGGCAGGGGAGTACCGCCGCGCCCACGGAAGCCGCCGCCCCCTCCACCGCCGCCGCCTCGTGCGCCGCGACCCGCACCGCCACCGGCCCGCATGTTCCACAAGGCGCGGTTGAGGCCCGCTTCGGCCGGGCCCTCGAAGCTCGCGATCTGCTCCCCCGAGATGTCGGCTACCGACACGCGCGCGCCGCCCGCCTGCTCCTCCCGCAGCCAGTAATTGATCACCAGGCCGTCGGGCTCGTTCGGCGTCTCGAGGTACTTGTCGCCAAAGAGATGGAAGTTTCCGAGGGCGCGAAAGCCGTAGTACGGGCGTGGCTCGATGTCGAACAAGTGGAAGTCCGCGGCGAGCACGTCGCCGCTGAGTTGCCGAAGCGGCGAGATGTCGCCGACGAAAATGCCGCGGCCGTAGGTGCCGACGACGAGGTCGCTCTCGCGGGGGTGGATGGTGAGATCGTGCACCGCAACGGTGGGCAGGTTCGCCCGCAGTCGCTCCCATCGTGAACCGCCGTCGATCGAAACCCACACGCCGAGGTCGTTGCCGACAATCAACAGGTCGGGGTTGTCGGCGTCCTGCACGACTACGTTGAGCGGCGAGTCGGGAAGGCCCGCGCCGATCGACGTCCAGGTCTCACCGAAGTCGCTGGTCCTGTAGAGGAAGGGGTGGAAATCGTCGTCGCGAAAGCCGCTCTTGGCGACGAAGGCGGTGGCTTCGTCGTGGGCCGAGGCGAAGACGCGCGAAACGTAGCGATCGGCCGGCCCGCCGGCGGCTTCAAGAACGGTGGTCAAGTCGGTCCAGGTGGCGCCGTGATCGCGGGAGAGCTGCACCTTGCCGTCGTCGGTGCCCGTCCAGATGACACCCGGCGAGACGGGCGATTCGGAGATCGAAGTGATCGTGCAGAAGGGCACGTATCCGGAGTTGAGGCCGCAGCGCTCGTCGTTCGCGGTGAGGTCGGGACTCATGCTCTCCCAGCTATCGCCCCGGTCGAGCGAGCGGAACAACATCTGCGCCCCGGTGTAGACGATCTGAGGGTTGTGCGGCGACAGCACGATGGGCGTCACCCAGTTGTAGCGCAGCGCCTCGACCCCGGGAGGCACCGGCGGGGGGATGCGCGTCTGCTGCCCGGTGAGCTGGTCGAAGCGGGCCTGTCCGCCCGCTTGCAGGCTGTTGTAGACCCAGCGGGAGTCCGTCGGATCGACCTGGTTGTACATGCCGTCGCCGGTGCCGACGGTGGTCCAGTCCTCGAGCGTGATGCGGCCGCTGGGGGCGTTGCTGGGGCCTTTCCAGGAGTCGTGGTCCTGCAACCCGGCGTCGACGTTGTAGGGGTCGTCCATGTCGACGCCCACGGCGTAGACCTCGCCGATGGGGATGTTGAGGTGATAGTCGGCGGTACGGCCGCCGTCGTAGGAAATGTTCACGCCGCCGTCCGAGCCGAGCATGATGCGTTGCGGGTCTTGCTCATCCCACCACATGGTGCGGAAGTCGCCGAACACGCTGCGGAAGAAGCGGCAGTTCCAGGTCGCACCGCCGTCGCGCGACTCGTACATGCTGTCGCTGTTGATAATGATGTGATCGGGGTCGGCGGGATTGGTGAGGATCTGGTTGAAGGAGTAGGGGGCCTTCGAGCCGGCCACGTCCACGCCGTCGCCGTGGGTCTTGGTCCAGGTCTCCCCTCCGTCGTCCGATCGGAGCACCTCGTTGCCGATGGTGTCGCCGCGGATCTCACGGTCGGGATTGCAGGCGTCGTATCGCGCGGGCCAACCCGCGGGCCGCGGGTTCACGTTCTCGACGACGGCATGCAGCACGCCGGAAGCCTGATTGAGATCGAGGCCGATGCGGCCGATATCGCCGGACGGCAGGCCGTCGAGGAGGCGCCAGGTGTCGCCGGCGTCTTCGCTCTTGTACACACCCGTCCCGGGGCCGCCGAGCACCAAGCGCCAGTCCGAGCGGTGCTTCTCGTACGTCGCCGCGTAGAGCGTGTCGGGATCGCCCCGATCGACGGCCAGATCGACGCCGCCGGTGCCGTCATCGACGTACAGGACCTTCTCCCAGGTTTCGCCGCCGTCGATCGTGCGGAACACGCCGCGCTCCTCGTTGCGCGAAAAGAGATGTCCCATTGCCGCCACCCACACGATGTCGGGATCGGTCGGATGCACGATGATACGGGCGATGTGGTGGGAGTCCGGAAGCCCCATGAAGCGCCATGTCTCGCCCGCGTCAGTGGACTTGAAGACACCCTTGCCGGCATACGACGACCGCGCCAGGTCGTTGGCACCGGTGCCCATCCAAACGATCTCGGGATCGGATCGCGAGAGCGCGACGGCGCCCACCGCGCCGACGTCCACGCTGTCGGACACGTTGTCCCACGTGATGCCGTTGTTGACCGTCTTCCACAGGCCGCCGCTGCGGGACGCCGCGTAGATCGTGTACAGGTGGTCGTGAAGCGGCGCCTCCGGCACCGCCATCTCCACGATCCACGCCGAGGTGCGAAAC
>CAYSHI010000095.1:0-3775 GCA_964430745.1 uncultured Acidobacteriota bacterium
CTTGCCGATCATCTCGATGTTGAACATGGCGACGATCTGCTCCGGGTCGAGCTGCTCCGAGAAGTGCCGCGATCCGTAGCCGCCCGATTCCTCGGCCGTGAAGGCCACGAACAGGAGAGTACGTTCGGGCTTGGGCTGCGCGGCGAAGTAGCGGGCCAGCTCGATCACGGCAGTGGTGCCGGAAGCGTCGTCGTTGGCGCCGTTGTTGATGTTGTCGCCGTCCACCGGGCGCGACGAGATGCCGGTGTGGTCGTAATGTCCCGAAAAAAGCACGATCTCGTCGGTTCGATTGCCGCTGATTCGCCCCACCACGTTGGCGAGCGGCATCTCGTCGGTAAGGGCCGTTGCCTGGACGGAGAACGAGGTCACTTCGGCGTCGTCGGACTGCACCATGACGACGCTCGGGCCCGCTGCGCCGCCGCCCACGCTGCGGCTCGGTCGTGTCACGAACTGGGCGAAGCGGGCGAAGCCGCCACCACCGTCGCCGCCGGTGAGAACCAGGGTGTCTGTGCCGCTTCGCCGTGCCACCTGAAAGGCCTGCATCGGGTTCTCGTCGCCCAATCGCACGACCTCGATTTCATCCGCCTCCGTCCAGTTGATCGCGTCCCCCCCGACGCTGCAGGCAACCCGGTCGTCTGCGAGCGCCGTGCCGTTGAGCGTGACGCTGCATGATTCGGTCGAACGCTGCACGACCGGAAAACGCTGTAGGTAGCCGTCGGCGCCCTTGACCTGCTCGAGGCCGATGCCCTCGAATTCCCCGGCGATGAACTCCGCCGCCCGCATCGCCGCCGGCGAGAACGCGCTTCTGCCCTCCATGTCGTCGTCGGCAAGGACGCGGATGACGCGCTCGACGCTGGTGCGGTCGACCTCGGGAAGCTGCGGCGGTGCGGCAACGGCCGCCGGCATCGCCACGATGGAGAGTGCGATCAGTGTCGGGAGTGTGCGTTCGAGCTTCACGTCGTCTGCTCCGCGGTTCCGCGCCGGACACCGATCCGAAGCGGTGGACGATCCAAGGGTCTTCAGCGAGATCTACGGCGAGGATAACGCAGACTCCGGAGAGCGTAGCTACCAGCGCTCGATGACCACACGCCGATCGGTATAGAAGCTGATCGCATCGGCCCCCGCGGCCTTGAGATCGCCGTAAAACGAGCCGCGGGCTCCGCCGAAGGGAAAGAACGCCATCGGTGCGGCGACGCCCACGTTGACGCCGATCATCGAGATACCCGCCCGATGACGAAACTCCCGGGCGGACTTGCCGTTGGTGGTGAATATGGACGTGGCGTTGCCGTATTCGACCTGGTGCATGAGATTGATGGCTTCGTCGATGTCCGCGGCGCGAGTGAAGCCGGCCACCGGCCCGAAGACTTCGTCGGAGCCCAGCTTCATTGCCGGGCTCACCTTCTCGAACACCGTGGGGCCGACCCAGTGCCCATCGGGATGGCCGGCGACGACAGCGTCTCGACCGTCAACGACCAGCTCCGCGCCCCCGTCCTCGCCGCCATCGATGTAATCGACGATACGCTGTCGGTGCGGTGCGGAGATCACCGGGCCCATCTGCACGCCGTCATCGATGCCGTTGCCGACCACGAGCGACGCCGTAGCATCGAGAAACCGCTCGCGAATGTCGTCGTATGCGCCGGCGACGCCGACGATGATGCTGCCCGCGAGGCAGCGCTGCCCGGCCGATCCGTAGAGCGAGCCGATGAGGGCCTCGTTGGTGGCATCCATATCGGCGTCCGGCAGCACGATCATGTGGTTCTTGGCGCCCCCGAGCGCCTGCACGCGCTTGCCGGTGGCCGCCGCTCCCGCGTATACGAGTCGGGCGACGCGGCTCGATCCCACAAACGAGACACCCTCGATGCCCGGGTGCTCGAGAATCGCGGTAACCGTTTCGTGCGCCCCGTGGACGACGTTCAACACGCCGGGCGGCAACCCGGCTTCAGCCGCGAGATCGACGATCATCTGGTGCGTCAGCGGATCCTGCTCGCTCGGTTTGAGCACGAACGTGTTGCCGGTTGCAATGGCGTAGGGCCAGAACCACAAGGGGATCATCACGGGAAAGTTGTACGGCGTGATCGCCGCGAACACACCCAGCGGCTGCCGGTAGGTGACACAGTCGATCCCCGGAGCGATGTCCTCGAGGCTCTCGCCCATCATCAGCGTCGGGATGCCGCAGGCATGCTCGATGTTCTCGATGCCGCGCTGCAGCTCGCCGCGGGTCTCGGCGAGGTTCTTGCCGTGTTCCGCCGTCAGGCTGCGGGAAATCACATCGGCGTTTTCTTCCAGCAGCGCTTTCAGTCGAAAGAGCACGCGCGCGCGCTCCACGGCGGGCATTTCGCGCCAGCTCGGAAACGCATTCGACGCTGCGCGCACGGCGGCATCAACGTCCGCGGCGGACGACAAAGGCGTGCGGCCGAGCAACTCACGCGTCGCCGGATTCTCCACCGGCAGCGACTCGCCGGCCGATGAGCTTACCCAGTCGCCGCCGATGAAGTTGGGAATGGCCTCGTTCATGCCGTGTCGAGCACCGGAGCCACTTCGACGAGCATGCGCACCGCATCGTCGAGCTTCTCGAGATCGTCGGCCTGCTTGGTGACCTTGACGCGTAGCTTGTGGCCTTCGATCTCGCCTCCCGCGTGGGCGAGGCTCAGAGCGCTCCGCTTGCGCTCCGGCGTCAGATAGGCCGTGATCTCGTCGGGATCGGCCGCCTTGACGCTGATCTCGTCGTTGATCTTCACCTCGCCGGTCCCCTCGACAACCTCGGTCAGAGGCACGCCGAGGACCTCGAGGTGGGCGGCCGAGTGCTTTCCGATCGGCTTCATGCGAAGGCTCCCCGGCAACGCCCCGCGGAGCTCGAGCTCCATCTGGATGATTGCCTGGTTGCCACTGCCCGATTGCCGCAAAAGGAACGGACGCGGCCCCAGAGAACCCGAGACCTCGGTCGGACGCAGAAGGGACGGCTTGACCTCGAAGTGCAAACGATGTCGGTCCGCGAGCTTCCGCCAGGCTTCCTGGATCTCCTGAGCCCTGTGAGAGCCGTGGACCGCAGCGAGAGACAAGGCCACGGCCATGCCCGAAACCATGGCGACCAACCAGATCACGTCTTCGTTCATGGTCGTCTTCCTATGTGTGCCGCGTCACTATGTGCTCGCGCGCCACGGGCATCGAAACCAGGCAACGAAGGCGGCCAAGCCTCCGAACAGCGCGTTGACCGCGATGTTCGCGTACTCCCCCGCCATCAGGTGTGTGCCGGCGGCACCGAGCATCACAGCCGCGATGATCGAGCCACCGTACATCGCCGTTCGGGGGAAGAGAATGAGCGCGCCGCCCGCCAACTCGGCCAATCCCGTCAACGGCACCATCCAGGCCGGTAGCCCCCACTGGGTGACAAAACGCTCCTGCCAGGCCGCCGCCTGCATGATCTTGGTGAAACCGTTCATCAGGAACAGCAACCCGACGAAGATCGTCGCCGCCCAGACGCCTATCTTGCGAAAGTCCATACTGCCCTCCTTGTTCCGCCGCGAAGTGGTTCCTGCGTCGCCGGCGGCCGGCCACGGCTATTCTAGTGTCCCACGTCGTAAATAGGGTGACGTTCGTGGCTGCGAGATGGGTGCAGATACAAGGCGTCTGGACGAGACGATGCCGTGGCGCATCGTGGAGGAGAGACAACGCCGTAGATGCGCCCATCTCGCAGCCATCCGTTGGACAGGCGGGATTCACCCGCGATCGCAGCGTTGCGCCTCGTCGACGATACCCAAGGCATCGCCTCCTCGCC
>CAYSHI010000096.1:0-3072 GCA_964430745.1 uncultured Acidobacteriota bacterium
ATTCCGGCGTTCGCCTGTACCAGCCTCAACCAGGCCGTCCGCCACACCGGTGCGGCGCCGTGCTACGTCGACTGCGACCCGACCTCGCTGAACCCCGACCCGGATGACGCCCGACGAAAACTGAGCCCGCGAACCGCCGCCTGCATCGTGCCTCATCTATTCGGGCTGCCGGCCGATATCGACGCGTTCACGGCGCTGGACGTTCCGGTCGTCGAGGACTGCGCCCAAACGCTCGGAGTCTCGATCGGCGACCGTCCCGTGGGCAGCTTCGGCACACTCACCATCTGTTCGTTCTACGCCACCAAGCTGATCGCCGGAGGGGAGGGAGGCATGGTCCTGTCTCCCGATCGCCGCCTGGCCGACCGGGCCCGTGTCCTGCGCGATTGCGAGCAATCGAACGGCGAAGAAGACGCCTTCAACTTCAAGATGAGTGACCTCCACGCGGCCGTCGCCCGTGTACAGCTCGAACGCCTCGACGAGCTGCTGGGCCGCCGCCGGCTGCTCGCGGCCGAGTACCGCAACACGCTCGGCGACCGCGAGGTCGACCTTCCGCTCGTGCCGGACGACCGCGGTCACGCCTGGTTTCGCTTCGTCGTCGACCTGCGCGGGAGAAACCTGGATGCCATGATCAGCCGCTGCGACCGGCGCAGGCTGTCATGCCGCAGGCCCGTCGGGCGACTGGTGGGTGGAATCGACCTGGATACTCTTCCGGGCTGCCGTGCTGCCTGGGCCGGAAGCTGTTCGCTTCCGCTCTACCCGGCGCTGTCCGACGAGGAGGCGAGCCGGGTACCCAGCAGGTTCAATGCCGCTCTCGGAGACACCGATGTCTAAGAGCGAGCGCGCCTTCAGCTTCGCGTTGGCGGTGGCGGCCATCGTCCTCTTGCTACCGCCCGTGCAGAGCGCCTTCTTCGTCGGGGGGAGTCGCTGGGCGTACGTGCTGTCACTGAGCTTCTGTATCTCCGGTGCCACCACCCCCGTGATCCGTGGCATGGCCCGGAGGATCGGAGCGGTAGACAAACCCGACGGCGCGGAAGGCCGCAAGATCCACCATCGGCCCACCGCCCTGCTCGGTGGTGTCGCCGTCTGGATGGGCATCGTCGGCGCCCTTTCCACCAACGGCGTCTGGCCTGCGGGCCTCGCTCCCGTCCTCGCTACCGGCACGATACTGCTGGTCTTTTCCGCCGCCGACGACGTACGCCCGATCCGCACGTCGGTGAAGTTCATCGCGTTTCTCGTGTGCGCCGGATTTGCCGTCGCCGCCGGCGCTCAGGCCTCCATCTTCCCGCCGTCGCCGCTGGGAACCGCTGCCAATCTGCTGCTCAGCTTCGTGTGGATCGTCGGCATCTTCAACGCGCTGAACTTCCTCGACGGCATGGACGGCCTCGCTGCCGGACTATCCATCGTCATCGCGGCCCTGATGGGCGTCGTCGCCTTCGAGACGGCACAGCCCGCTATCGGGTGGGCGACCGCGGCGATCGCCGGCGCCTGCCTCGGATTCATCCCTTACAATTTTCGCCCCGGCAAACGAGCGACGATCTTTCTCGGGGATGCCGGCAGCAACTTTCTCGGCTTCCTTCTAGCCAGTCTCGCCTTGCTGGGCTTCTGGGCCGACGCTGACCCGGTAGTGGCGATCAGTAACCCGATCTTGATCTTCTCGGTGCTCATCTACGACATGACTTACATCACCGTCGACCGGATCGCGTCGGGTAAGGTGCGATCGTTCTACGAGTGGATCGACTACACCGGGCAAGATCATCTACACCACCGCCTCGCCGCAGTGCTGGGCGGACGCGCCAAGGCGGTGATCTTCATTCTGATGATGAACGCCACACTCGGTGTCGCCGCTCTCGCGCTGCGTGGTGTACAACCGAGCACCGCGATCCTTCTGCTTGCTCAGGCATTGTTGATTCTCAGCCTCATCACCATGCTGGAGCGCCGCGGCAAGGGGCTGATCAGCGGCCTCTTGCGGCAAGAACCTTCGATCAGCCGAGACGCGGACCGTCCGCCCGTGCTTGTCGTCGACTTCGACGGCACAATCGCTCTGTGGGCGCCTTCCGGCTATCCCGACATCGGAGAGCCGATCGAAGGCGCGCACCGCTTCATGAGGCTGCTCAAGAGCGAGGGATGGAAGATCGTCATCAACAGCTGCAGGAGCGGCTCCGATCACGAAGCCCGCATGGCGCGCTGGCTCGAGGATCACAACATCCCGTATGACGAGATCAATCACAATTCGGATTACCCCTGGGCCGCGGGCAAACCGGTCGGCGACGTCTACCTCGACGACCGTGGCGTGCGCTTCGAAGGGCGCTGGGACGCTGCCTACCAGAAGGTCCAAGAGCTCCTTCATCTCGCCGGCCAAAACGAGATCGTCGGCCCGAACGATATCTAGCTCTTGCTTCCAAGCACGCAAGCGTTGTCGGAGGGCGCCGAGCGCAAGGCGCGCGCCGAGAGCACGACCGGAGGCGTACACTCGTACGTCGGAGGTCGGGCGAACAAGCGCAACGCTGCGATCGGCGTTCTCCGACAACGAGCGGCGCTCAACGCAGCAGCGCCGCCTCCACAACCATTCCCGGCCCGAAGCCCACGGCGACACACGGGCGCGGGGCGCGCTGACGACGCAGCCGTTCGAGTATGAACAGCAGGGTCGCGGCCGACATGTTGCCGAACTCGGAGAGGACTTCTCGCGATACCTCCATGGCGCCGCCTTCGATCCCTGCGGCATCGGCGAAGGCGGTGAGGATGCGGGGCCCACCGGGGTGTACGGCCCAGGTGGCAACCTCAGGGATGGTCAGGTGGTGGCCGGCGAGCCACGTTTGCAACCAGGCGGCAAGATTGCGACGGATCAACTGGGGGACCTGCGCGGATAGTGTCATGTGGAATCCGTGATCACCGATATTCCAGGTCATGGCGTCCTCGGAGTCCGGCATCAGGAAGGTTCCGTTCGCCACCGCGGTCCAGCCGGCATCCACCTGCGTCGACCTGTCCGAGGCGCCGACAAGTGCTCCCGCACCGTCGGCAAACAGCGAGTTGGCGACGATCTTCTCGGGGTCCCCACCGTAGAAGAAGTGCAGG
>CAYSHI010000097.1:0-3086 GCA_964430745.1 uncultured Acidobacteriota bacterium
ACGTCGCCGGGCCGCAACCTGAAGGCGAACGCGCTGCTTCCGGGCTCGAACAGCGAAGCAACGTCGAGATCGGCGCTCTCGGCTGCCTCCGCGCGAAGGACGGAAATCTTCCCCTCGGCGTTGTCGAAGTTGACGCCGCCGGCCAGAGCCACAGCTTCCAACAACGTGACCGGCCCAGCGAGATCGTAGACTCCGGGCGAGCGGATGGCCCCCATGATGGAGAAACGGTAGCCGTTGTACTCACGCACGAAGACCGACACCTCAGGCTCGCGGACATAGGCGGAAAGCTTCGTTTCCAGCACGTTGGCGAGCGCCTGGGCAGTAAGACCGACTACTTCGATCTCGCCCACGAACTGCATCGCGATCGTGCCGGTCTCGGAGACGCGGAGCTCACCCCCGAGCTCGTCGGCACCGGTGACGGCGATCTCGAGCAGGTCGAGCGGCCCGATCCGGTAGCTCCCGGAGCCGAGGTCCTGCGCCTTCGTCGAGCCGCCGAGCGCAACCACTAGCAACAAAGCGATAATAGGTGTGATCGTCCGCGTCGTTTGCCGGTCCTTCCTCGTCTGGTCCTGCAACTCTGCCTCCCTGCGTACTATGGCTCTGCCTCCCTGGGTACTATCCTCGCGAGGAATGTCGCCTTTCACCTCCGCCACCGAACCGACACGCCCGAGTAGCCCCCATTGGTTCGGTGAGCTCGCCGCGAACGCTTCTTTTCGATCTCGTTGAGCAGGACGCCGAGAACCTTTCCGCCGCTGTCCTCAATCATGTTGCATGCCCGATCCACCGCAGCCGACGAGGTCGCGCCACGCTGCACAACAACCAACGTGCCATCGACGCACGACACCACCATCAGCGCATCGACGACGGCGAGCAGGGGTGAAGTGTCGACGAGAACCAAGTCGAAGCTGCGACGCGCTTCTGCGATCAGCGACCGGAAACGTGGGGAGCTCAAGAGCTCGTTCGGGTGTTCCGACCGCGTGCCCGCGGCGAGCAGCGACAACCGTTCGACTCGGGTGGCCTGAACCGCTGATTCGAGCGTTCCCGAGGTCAGCAAGTCGACCAAGCCCCGATTTCGGAGGCCGAAGAAACGGTGCAAACCCGGTCGGCGCAGGTCGGCGTCGACCAAGAGGGTCCTCTTTCCGGCGGCGGCGAACGCCGCCGCCAGGTTGACCGCCGTCGTCGTTTTACCCTCGCCGGGCCTCGACGAGGTCAGAGCCAAGGTGTGCGGGATCGGGCCATCCCCGGCCAGCAACAACCGTGTCCGGAGCGCGCGATAAGACTCGGCGAAGACCGAACGCGGGTGCTCGATCATAGCCAGCGCCGGCTCGGCGTCGGCGGGTAGCGACTCGATTGGCCGCGGTCGCCCATCCGGGTCGCTCCGTGTGTACTCCGATAAATAAGGATAGCCGTAGTCGTGGTAGCCGTATCCGTCAATCAAGCCATACAGGCCGCGTTTACGCCCGGCAGCGTTGGGAACTACGACCAGGCCGGGGAGCCCGAGATACCGCTCGGCATCATCGGCGCTGACCAGAGAATCGTCGAAACGGTCGAGGAGGAGGGCGAGGCCGGCACCGAGAATCAGACCGGCTACGACGGAGAACAAGACGTACGACGTGGTCGGGTTGCTGGGCACCTGTGGCGTGCGGGCCGCGTCCACAACGCGAACGTGAAAGCTCCCGGCGCCCTGCAAGCGGGCGCTCATGTCGGTCTGTGCTTGGCGCTCGACCAGCGTCTCGAGAAGCTCGCCGGCGTTTTGTATTCGCATCTGTAGATGTTCGTACTCAACCAGGTTTCCGTTGCGCTCCGCCAGGTCGGCCCGGCGGTCCTCCAGCATCGCCTGGAGGCGCTCCTCCCGATCGACTGCCATTTGGTGCTCGGTGCGCGAAGTGTTGACCAAGGCCTGGAAGACACGGGCCTCCTCGCGCTGCAGCCGCTCGGCGAGCGAATCGATGCGCGCCCTGGCGTCCAGCGCGGGCGGATACGCTTCGGTGAACCTCCGTATGAGATCCATATGTTCCTGCTCCGCGTCCTCGAGTTCCGATCGCAAGCGGAGGACCGCGGCGTTGGCGCGCACCTCGGGATGCTCGGAGGCATCGGAAGCTGCGAGTTGCTCGTGGCGGATCTGCTTTTGGATTCGCTCGGCGCGCGCTTCGTTGAGGTCGGTCACGAGATTGTCGAGCGCCGCTATCAGCTCGCTCGGCTCTTCACTGCCGGGCATCAGACGCAACTGCTCAGTTTCGGCAGCGGCGATCTCGCTCTGTAACCGGCTGATCTCCGACGCGAGGTAGCGGCTCATCTGGGCGGAGAGCTCGGCGCGAGCCTCGTCCGTCGTCTGGATGTAGGCGGTCGTCGTGGCGTTGGCCACCCGGGCTGCCAAGCGGGGGTCTGGGTGCGCCCAGGAGATCCTCAAGAGGTCGGTGTTGCGCACGGGAGAGACGCTCAGACCGGCAAGGTACCTCTCCTCGGCCGATCGTAGCCGGGCGCTCCTCTGCTCCTCAGCGGCTTCCGGCCCCGCTTCAGCGATATCCGGCGTCGCTTTCGGCGGGTCATCACCACTGCTGACAAAATCACGGAGCGTCCGCGGGATGGCCAACGCCCATTGTCCTGCACGCGACCATAGCCCCGAGGTTCGCGTTGACCTGTTGAAGGACGGGTCGTCGAGAAGGGCCTCGTTCTCGACGACCAGCCGCGCAGTGGCGCTGCTGGTGATCAACTCGACTTGCGTTCGCGAGAAGGCGTCGTTGAGGCCGGCGCTCTTGAACAGGTCATCGAGCGTGACGAACTGCTCGGCCCGCCGTTGGATCAAGATGGTCGCCGAGGCCGTGTACATCGGCACTGAAACGCGACCCGCCAAGACCCCCGATGCGACGGACAAAACCAGGCTCGACACGACGACGAAAGGATGGCGCAAAAGCGCATCGCGGATCACCCGCGGGCTCAGCGGTCGCGCGCCCAGCTTTGTGCTCTGATCAGTCACGAAGGATGCGATCGCGAAGAATTGCTCGAGCGCAGGTCAGGGTAGCGGCGAAGCGAAGAAATTGACAGGCGAGACGCGTCAGCTAACGCTGCAGCATCTCGGTGTGAGG
>CAYSHI010000098.1:0-8596 GCA_964430745.1 uncultured Acidobacteriota bacterium
GCGATGCCCTTGTCGCGTGTACTGCGCGCCATGAGAATCCGGCGAAGCCGCTCCCTTTCCCCGCGCACCTCACGCGAAAGGGTATCGCTGCCCCTAGCGTGCCCGCCTAGCTACCACGTTCCAATCTACCCAAGCTGACCCTACAGGCCACGTGCCCGGAATCAACAGCTAACGAGTCGTGACGGAATTGCGAGAGGCCGGATGCGATGGCGCTGCCAGCTCGCGGATCGCGTTTACGTCCGCGACGAAGATGCTGCGCCCGTGCGTGCCGATGACCAGCTCGCCGTCCCGGGGATGAACGACGAGGTCATAGACCGGAGTCGTCGGCAGGTTGGCGCACAGCGCGTGCCACGAGGCGCCGCGATCGATCGACGCGAACACTCCCGTGTCGGTGCCTACGTAGAGGATGTCGGCGTTCGAGGGGTCTTCGGCAATGACGTTGATCGGCTCCGCCGGCAGGTCGCTCGAGATCGGCTCCCAGCTCGCACCGTAGTCGGTCGATACGTACAGGTAGTCGGTGAAGTCGTCGTAGCGGTATCCAGTAAGCGATGCGTACACGGTCGCCATATCGTGCTGCGACGCCACCAGGCGGGTTACCCAGCGCTCCGGCAGCCCCTCGTCGATCCGCGTCCATGAGCCGCCGTCGTCGCGGGTCAGGTGAACGGTGCCGTCGTCGGCGCCGGCATACAGCAGGCCCGGTTGCAGTGGCGACTCCGCCACACTGGTGAGCGTGCCCCAGGGAACGTTGCCCTGCTGCGTGGGTCGGCTCGTCAGGTCGGGGCTGATCGCTGTCCAGGTATCGCCGCGATCGAGCGATTTGAACAGGATGTTGGCGCCGTAATAGAGCGTCAGGGGATTGTGCCGGGAGATGAAGAACGGCGTCATCCAGTTGGGGCGCAGCGGCTCCTCGTCCTCGGCCGCCTGTGGCCGGATTCGCTCGGTTTCGCCGGTCGACATACGCTTCCGTCGCAGCTCACCCATCTGGTGCTCGTAGTAGATGAGATCCGGGTCGAGCTCGTCCCGGTAGGTGAAGTACGAGTCGCCTCCGCCCCAACGATCGAGGTAGACGTGCGTCCAGCGATCGCCCAGATCGTCCTCGATGACCTGGTCGGAGGCGCCGAACAGCGCCGCGTCGTCCTGCGTGCCGCCGTAGATGTTGTAGGGCTCGTCCATGTCCACGGCCACGGCGTAGAACTCGCCGATCGGCAGGTTGTTGAGGTGAAGCCACGAGGCGCCGGCGTCGTAGCTGAGATGCAGGCCGCCGTCGTTGCCCAGCAGCATATGGCGGGCGTTGCCGGGATTGATCCACAGCTCGTGCTGGTCGAGATGCAGAACGCGTGAGCCGTGCGGTAACAGGTGGACCAGCGTGCCCTCGATTTGGCGGTACGTTCGCCCGCCGTCCTCGGAAGCCATGAAGCGATTGTTGGGCAGGTAGATGGTGTCCGGATCGTCGGGCGCCACCTGGATCAGGCAGAAGTCGTAGCCCGCGGCAACCGGTTCTTCGTTCACCTTGCGCCAGGTCTCCCCCTTGTCGTCGGATCGGTAGACCTCGCCGCCGATGCGTCGCGGGCCGCCACGGCCCCCCCGTGCGTTCGCCGGAGGCGGCGACGGGTCGGGCGCGTAGTTGTCGACCAGGGCGTACACGACACGGGGGTCGGAGCGGGCTACAGCCAGCCCGATGCGGCCGATATGCCCGCCCACCGGCAGCCCGGCGCCGGCGGCGTGACCGTCGCCGAGTCGCTCCCAGCTGGCGCCACCGTCAGTGCTCTTGAACACGCCGCTCCCCGGGCCGTTCGTCGTATGCCCCCAGGCCTTGCGCGAGCGTTCCCACATCGCGGCGTACAGTGTGTCGGGGTCGGATGGGTCGATCGTGAGGTCGATGGCGCCCGTACGCTCGTCGACGTAAAGAGCACGCTCCCACGTCTCCCCGCCGTCGGCTGTGCGGAAGATGCCGCGCTCCTCGTTTTCCGTGTACAGGTGGCCGATGGCCGCCACCCACACGGTGTCGGGATCCTCCGGATGAATGAGCACCTGGGCGATGTGGTGGCTGTCCGTCAGGCCCATGTTGTTCCAGGTTTCGCCGGCGTCCGTGGACTTGAACACGCCGGTACCCGCGTACGAGCTACGCGCCATGAGCACCTCGCCGGTCCCCACCCACACGGTGTCGGGGTCTGACGGAGACACGGCAACGTCGCCGATCGCGAAGGTCGACTCCTTCTCGAAGATCGGTGTCCAGGTGGTGCCGTTGTTGGTTGTCTTCCAGAGATTGCCCGCGCCCACGCCGACGTAGATCGTCGTGGGGTCGCCCGCCGCAACGTCGATACTCTCGACGCGCCCACCCTGCATGCGAGGGCCGACGGCGCGCCACTCGAGCCCGGCGAAGGGGGAGTCGCGTTCCATCTCGCGATGTCGTTCCCATGCCTGCAGGCGCGCGACGGCGCCGGTGGGCTCGACGAGCGGAGGTTGCGCGGGCCCGGTGCCGGGCGCCTGTCGCGTCTCCATGGCGGAGCCGGCGCCGGCGGGCATGGCCGCCGGCAGCCCCAAGCTGAACAGTACCGCCACCGCGAACAACGCGAATCTCGGTTTCAAGACGTCCTCCGTGTGAGCGTGGCGCGGCGGTCGCTCACGCTGCACCAGATTGCACGATGCTGCGCCGACCGGCTGCTTCTGTCAACGCGAGAGAAGCGGCTCCGCCGAGAGTTCAGCGTGCGCCCCGACAGCGCAGCGCGCCCCCGGGAGAGCGCAGTGTGCCCCCGGGAACGTGGCAGCGCGCCCCCGGGGAGAGTGCAGCGCCCCCCGGGAGAGCGCAGCGCGTTTCCTTGAGGAAGTCCGGGAAGCGTGGTACTCAAGGTGCCCGCCGACCCGGGACCGGAGCAGACAACCCGGGACTGCAGGCGGCAACTCGGGGTGCGGCACAAGCTCGGGGCCGCCGGTGGTCGAGTCGGCCGGGACCGCTGCAGGCAGCTTGGGGCCGCTGCAGCCAACTTGCCCGAGGAGAATCAAATGAGCGATGACGCGACCTTGACCGAAGCAGACATCTCCGCCATTCGTGCGATCACCGATGCTTTTTCCGGCCACATGGAAGGCGATCGGTCCGGCATCGGGAGCCTCTACACGGAGGACGCCGTTCTCATGCCCGGAGGTGCTCCCGCCGTTCAAGGGCGCGACGCGATCCGCGAGTTCATGGGCGGATTTCCGCCGGTCAAGAAGTTTGACCTGTCGATCGACGAGATCGACGGGCGAGGCGATCTCGCCTTCGTACGTGGGCCGTTCGTGATGACCATGGAACCGGAAGGTGCTCCGGCGCCGGTCAAGATGGTGGGCAAGTACATCGAGATCCGGCAGCGCCAGGCCGACGGCTCCTGGCTGATCACGCGCGATATCTTCAACACGGACGCCTCCTGATCTCTTCCCTCGGGGTCGCGGCGTTGGGGTGGGCCGAGCACGGTGGCCATGCCGAGGTCATCGACTATCTTCGCCGGGAGATGGAGCGAAGAGGGGCCGCGCGATAGTCGCACTCCGCGCTCGAATCGATGTGCGACATCTGCTCGCGATTGACAGTTCCGCGGAGCCTCGGCTAGCCTCGCCCCGGGTGGCCTGACGGCCCCCGCCGACTGCTCCTGCCACGGATCTTCGCCATGCTCCGATCCGCTCGAACGCACGTCACACTCCTGATCGTCGTCGTATTCCTGTGCTTGCCCCCGCCGGGCGAATCCCGAGCGGCCGCGGAAATGGTCCGCACATCGCCGGCACAGAGGGCGCGTATCTCCGAGGAGGTGCGGACCCTGGCGACCTATCCGTTCTTCGAGCCCGACCCGGTGCCCATTCTGGGCCGTGACCCGCGGCTTTACCCCTATCACTCGTTCGATGGGTACGCCGAGGCCGCCGAGCCGCGGGAATGGAAGGTGGTGCGGCTCGAGAACGACTACATCGAGGTGTTCGTCCTTCCGGAGGTCGGCGGCAAGGTCTGGGGAGCGGTGGTCAAGGAGACGGGGCACGAGTTCATCTATCGCAACGAGGTGATGAAGTTTCGCAACATCTCGCTGCGCGGGCCGTGGACCTCGGGCGGCATCGAGTTCAACTTCGGCGTCATCGGGCACACGCCGGCCACCGCCACGCCGGTCGACTACGTTCTTCGAGTCAACGACGACGGCAGCGTGAGCTGCATCGTCGGCGGTATGGATCTGCCGTCGCGAACCCACTGGCGGGTAGAGATCCGGCTCCCTGCCGACAAGGCGTACTTCGAGACCAACGCCCTCTGGTACAACCCGACGCCCCTGGAGCAGCCCTACTACAACTGGATGACGGCGGCCGCCTTCGCGCGCGACGACCTCGAGATGACGATTCCCGGCGACGCGTTCCTGGAGCATTCGGGCGAAGCGCGTCCTTGGCCCATCGATGAGCGAGGGCGCGACCTGGCGCCTTATCGCAACAACACCTTCGGCGGCAGCAAGTCCTACCACGTAGTCGGCGAGCTCAACGACTTCTTCGGCGGCTACTACGCCGACGACGACTACGGCTTCGGTCACTGGGCGCGCCACGAGGAGATGCCGGGCCAGAAGCTGTGGCTGTGGGCTCTCTCCCGGGAGGGCGGTATCTGGGAGGACCTGCTCACCGATACCGACGGGCAGTACGTCGAGTTTCAGGCGGGGCGGCTCTTCGTGCAGTACTCGCCGGGCGACCACGTCAATCCGATCACACAGGCAAGCTTCGACCCGATGTCGGCGAGCCGATGGTCGGAGACATGGTTTCCTCTCGAGGGGATCGGGGGGCTCACGGACGCTTCGCGTGACGGCGCCATGCACGTGTCGCGCGACGGCACGATGCTGACGGTCGGTGTGAATGCGTTTACCGCCGTGTCCGACGCGCTCGAAGTGTGGTCCCGAGACCGCCTGCTGGCCACTGTGCCCATCCGGCTCGAGCCGCTCGAGCGTTTCGAGACCGTCGTCGAGGTCGATGCCGACGCTCCTTACCGGGTGCGCGTGGCCGCGCTCGACCTCGATTATGACTCGGACCCCTCCGGGCGCCTTCTCGCCCGCCCGTTCGACACAGCCGCCGACGCCGTGCCGGCCATTCCCGAGGCCGATCGTCTGGCGTTCGAGGCACGGGAACTGCAGAAGGCCCGTCGCTACGAGGGAGCGCGGGCGCTGTTCGAGGAGGCGGTTGCACGGGAGCCTTGGCATCGCGTCGCGGCGCTCGGGCTGGCCGAGCTCTCCTATCGGTCGGGGCGTTACGGCGAGGGCTTGGATCATGCCAACCGGGTGCTGCAGCTCGACGCCTACGACGCGGCGGCGAATTTCATCGCCGGCGTTCTGTACCGCGCCCAGGGTCGCGTCGCGGACGCGCGGGACGCCTTCGGCTGGGCGGCGCGATCTACCGAGTACAGGGCTGCGGCCTACGCGCAGCTCGCCGAGATCATGATCGGCGAGGACGACCTCTCCGAAGCTTCTCGTTACGCGCGCCGCTCAATCGACTACGACCGCCACGGTGTGCCGGGGTGGCGGGCATTGGCGATCGCCGGCCGGCTGACGGCTGAAGATAGCTCCGCCGCTGAGGCCGCCGCCGAGCTTCTTTCCATCGATCCTCTGCACCATTTCGTGCCGGCGGAGGCGTACCTGCGCGACCGTGATCCCGCCGCCGCGCAGGCCCTACGCGACAGCATGGGAGGAGAATACCCGCAGCAAACTCTTCTCGAGCTCGCGATCGGCTACGCGGAGCTCGGCCTGCGAGACGATGCCGCCGCGCTGCTCGAGCTGGACACCGGCGGCGGCGCCGGACCGCTGACGAGAGCGTGGCGTGCGTACCTGGCCGACGACGCGGCGCTGCTGGCTGATCCCGGTGTTCCCGCCTTCGAGTTTCCCTTCCGGCGGGAGTCTCTCGCGGTGCTGGAATGGGCCGACGAGCGCTCCGATGCGTGGGTATGGACCTATCTGCGGGGCCTCAACCTCTGGGCCATGGGGCGACCGGACGAGGCCGCGGCGCTGTTCGGAAGCCTCTTGGGGGGGCCTGATTTTGCTCCGTTCTACGTCGCGCGTGCACAGCTGACCCGGAGATCGGACGCCACTGCCGGTAATGCCGATCTTCGTCGGGCCGTTGAGATCGACCCGGAAACCCGCGCCCTGCACGTGTATCTGGTTCGTAACCTTGTAGAACAACAGAGTTGGAACGAAGCGTTGCGGGCGCTGAGCGAGGCGCGCGGCCGCTTTCCGGACGACTTCAATCTGGCACTCTTCGAGGCGCGAGCGCTCGTCAATTCCGACAGGGTGCTGGAAGCGTTGCAGATCCTCGACGACATCCACGTCCTTCCGTCCGAAAACGCCCGCGGCAGCCACGCCCTGTGGGCGCAGGCACACACACAGGCGGCGCTGGACGCGATCGACCGCGGCGACCTCACGGATGCCGCCGAACACCTCGGCGAGGCGCTCGAATGGCCCGAGACCCTCGGGCGCGGCCGGCCGTACGAACCCGAGGAACGCCTCGAACGCTACCTCCAGGGGGTCGTCGAAAATCGCCGAGGCAACGGCCTTGAAGCGCGGGAGCATTTCCAATCAGTCGTCGACGCGAGCGGAACGTTGTCCGCGTCGCCGACGCGGCTCGATCTGCTGCTCATCGGAGCAGCGCAGCAGGCCCGGCCGTCCGATCTCGAAGCGATGTTGCGGCGTGAAATGGGTTCCACGGAGGGCGCGCGCGTGTGGCGAGAGTTGGCGGAGTCCGTGGTTGCCGGGCAGACGCTCTCGGCGGCGGCTGCTTCCGTGGCGGCGGATCATCCTTCGTTTTTCGACGACCTCGAGTCGCGATTGATTCTCCGAGCACTGACCGCCACGGATGCCGGCCGATGAGAAGACTCGCTTTCGTTGTTGCCGTGCTGATCGCGGGATGCGCTCCGGACGTCGCGGACGTGCCTGACGTCCGCCCGCTTTATCGGGCACCGGCCGTTTCCAGCACCGTCGACGGTGTCGTTTTCGAAGCGGGCAACTGGGAGCCGCATCTCGCCGCGGGTGACGAGGGCGCCTCATGGGGTAACCATCGAGCCGTCGTCGTCGTAGAGAACGCGGGCGAGAGCACAGAGGCCGTCGTCGTCGACATCCCCTGGCGCCGCCACGATCGGGATCCGGCTTCCAAGTCCGTTGTCGTGGTGGATGCGGCATCGGGCACTCCGGTGCGCAACGTCAACGTGCGCCGCAACGAGAACGCCTCCGGCGAGCTCGTCTTCGAGCCCGTCGCGGGCTCCTCCGAGTATCACGTGTACTACATGCCGTGGGAGTCGACCGGCGGCTATTATCCGACGATCACCTACCCGGCACGGGCCGCCGACGCCGATGCTGAGTGGCTCACTCGCGTCGGTGCGGCGCCCGCTGATGAGCTGCCGCGGGCGCGTGCCACGCACATCCAGTCGGTCGACGACTTCCACAGCTTCTTTCCCATGGAGGTCATCGCCACGCCCGAGGAAGAGGCCGCGTTCATGGCCGAAGCCCCGCGCGGCTGGGCCGTGGTCGCCGAGCATCGCGATTACCCGGTGCGTATGCGCTACTTCCTGCCCCGACACTGGACGCTTTCCGGCGGGCGCGGCCGTTTCGAGAGCCGCGTGCTGCGCGACGAGGCGTTCACCTTTCAGGTTGCCCTGGTTGCCGGCGACACCGACCTGCGAGACGTCGACGTGAGCTTCGACGGTTTTCCCGCCGCGTGGGCCGACGCCATGACGTGCTTCAATTGCGGCGGAATCGACGAGAATGGCCGGTCGTTCGCAAAGGACATCTCCGTACCCGCCGGCATGATCCAGCCCCTGTGGTTGGGTATCCGCGTGCCCGCGGACCAGTCGCCGGGGTTGGTGGAAGGCACCGTCAACGTCGCCACCGCCGAGCGCGGGAGCCAGTCGGTGGAAGTGTCGCTGGAGGTGCTCGACGCCGATGCCCACAAGGCCGGCACGGACGAGCCCGATCTCATGACGCGCCTCTTCTGGCTCGACTCGACGGTCGGCACCGACCCGGATTTCATCATCGAGCCGTTCGAGCCCGTTCAGGTGGACGGTCAGGTGCTCTCGATTCTGGGGCGCCGCGTGGAGCTCGGGAGCATGGGCCTGCCGCGTCAGATTCTTAGCTCCTTCACCCCCGAGGTGACCCTCGGGAGCGAGGAACCGCAGGAGATACTCGCCCGGCCTCTCGAGCTTCTTGTAACGGTAGACGGTGAGCCGGAGGTATTCCGGCCCGCCGTGTTTGCGGTGCGGCAGGACGCTCGCGGGCGCGCTCACTGGGTCGCCGAGAGTGCTTCGGACAGATTCGAGGCGAGCGTCGAGGGAAGTCTGGAGTACGACGGGATGCTCGGGTATCGCATCTCGGTGGAGGCGATTCAGGACGTTGCCGTCGACGACATCGCGCTGCCGGTCCACTACCTCCGGGACGCCGCCGAGTACATGCTGGGTCTCGGTCGTATGGGCGGGAAGCGGCCGCCGTCGATCGACTGGCGATGGGCGGTGGAGAATCACCAGGAGGGCGTCTGGCTGGGCGGAGTCAACAAGGGGCTTCAATACGTGTTGCGCGACGACAACTACGCGCGGCCGCTCAACACCAACTTCTATCGCAACCAGCCGCTGCGCATG
>CAYSHI010000099.1:0-29132 GCA_964430745.1 uncultured Acidobacteriota bacterium
ACACTATCCACGTGGCCCGGCGAACCGCCGGCCGACGATGCGAGGCGAGCCCCGAGCGGTGCGAAACCCCTTCATGGTGCCACGGCAACGTCGAGCCTTGCTCGCACTGGGTTTCTACGCGGTTGCTGCCGGATTGATCGCTGCGCCGCTGCCGTTCCACGCGTTCTCCACGGTAGCCCGCGCGGTCCGCCAGGACGTATGGCTCAACGTCTGGGCGCTGGCCTGGACATCGGAGCACTTGCTGACGGCGCCGGCGGGGCTCTTCGACGCGAATATCTTCTTCCCACACCTGCGAACCCTCGCTTACACGGACCATTTCATCGGCCAGGCGTTGCTTGCGGCCCCGGTCTTCACGTTGAGCGGCAACGCGGCGCTCGCCTACAACGTGGCGTGGTTCGCGGCCCTCGTTCTTACCGGTTGGGGCGGGTATCTGTGGGTGCGGTCGTTGATCGGCGAAGAGCCCGCGGGGGAGGCGGCAGCGCTGGTGGCCGGGGCGGTGTGTCTCTTTATTCCCGGCAAACGCACAGCCCTCTCCCACCTGCAGGTCATCTCCCTGCAGGGGGTCACGCTGACGCTGTTTGCCTTCCATCTTCTGCTGCAACGCGCCTCGTGGCGACGGGCGTTGGCCTTGGCGGCGGCGTTGACATACGCGGGACTGAGTAGCTGGTACACGGCCGTCTATACCGGACTCATGGTGCTCTTCATCGCGGGCGCGGGCTTGCTGATTGGCGACCCGGGCGCTCGTCGGGGTCGCACGATCGCGCTCGGCGCGCTTGCCGTGGCGCTGGCGGTCTTGATCATGTACCCGGTGGCGCTCCCTTACCGCGCAGTGCAGGCCGAGTTGGCCTTCGAGCGGCCGATGAGCGAGCTCGTGGAGACCTCGCTCTCGCCCGTGGATTTCGTGTCCTCGTGGTCTTGGCTGCATGGCGACTGGATGCCCTCGGGGTCCGGCGCGGGGGGATACTTTCCCGGATTCGTGGCACTGACGCTGGCCCTCATCGGGATCTGGGAGGGACACCGCCGCAAGGATCGTTGGCCCCTGGTCTACGCGGTCGGGGCCGGCTTGTTCGCTCTGCTCGCCCTGGGGCCACGGCTGGCGGTCTCCGAGGGCTTCAGCGTTCCGCTGCCCTACGAGTTGCTCTTTCGCTTCGTGCCGGGAGTCGATGCCCTGCGTAATCCGTACCGCGCGGCGTTCATCGGCACCATTCTGCTCGCCGCCCCCGTCGGCTACGGCGCCCGAGCACTGATCGAGCGGTTGCGCGGGAGGCAGCTATACCGGCAACGATGGAGCGCTCACCCTCGCCTCCACGCCCTTCCGGTCGCGACCTGGACCATCGCGGTTCTTCTCGCGGTCGTGCATCTGGCGGAAGCGTGGCCGGGGCCCCAGGAAATCGTTGCGCTGCCCGCGGCGAGCGGGGCCTACGAGTGGTTGGCGCGCGAGCATCCGCAGGCGGCGGCGCTGGTGGTTCCGTTGCCCCGGCCCTTCGACGACAACGCCCGCTATCAACTGTGGACGGTTGGCCGCTGGGTGCCGCTGGTGAACGGCCACAGCGGCTTGTACCCACCTGATTTCCTGGCTTTGTATCGGGCCGGTGCCGAGTTTCCCGAGCCCCGCTTTCTGCGCGCGGTGAAGGAGGGCTTTCCCGCGAGCTATGTGGTTGCGCACTACGCGCTCGACCCGGATGGGGCGAGGACCCGGGCGGCCGCGGAGCGTGCGTCCGCGCTCCGTGAGATCTGGGCCGAAGGCGACGATGTCATTTACGAGCTCCCAAACGGGGCCGACGGAGGCTGGGCTCGTCGCCGCATCCCCGGGCGCCTGTTGGGCGAGCGCATCGCCGTAAGATCAGCAGGCGTGGCTTCGGGCTGCGGTCTTCGCCTTCTCGCCGACGGCGTCGTGGTCGGGGAGGTGATCCCGAACAGTGCACCCGGGGGCACGCGCGGCGCCTACGAGATCGACCTTTCGGGGGTCGACGTCAGTGGACGAGACGTCATGCTCGAGCTCTACCACGTCGGGGATGACGGCCTTCCGCGAGTCGACCTGCGGACCCGGATGCGACCCCAGCGGCAGTCTACGTTGCTGCTCAACGGCGTGATGCAGCTTCAAGCTCCTTTCGTGGTCGCGGTGTCGGAGGCTTCGAGCGGACGGCTGCTGTTCGCCGAGGAGGCAGCGGCCGATGAGGCTGGGGCGGGCGCCGCGCTCCGACGAGCATTCGAGGCCGCGTCGCCCGGTGACGAGCTCTTTCTAGCCGTCGCCGAGGATCTCGACTACGGTCTCATCGAGCGGCTGAGATTGTTGCTCGAGAGTGCGGGCGGGCCTGCCCGCGAAGCCACGTTGCGGGACGTCGGTACGACCTTCGTGTTCCGCGGGCGTATCGGCGAGGAACCGGGGAGTGCTCGCGAGTTGGCCGGCGAAGAGGAGGTCGAGTTGCCCGGCTCCCGGGAAGACGTGACTGCGGAGGAGGGCGGAGCCACGGACTGTCGGCTCGCGCCGATCGAAAGTTTCGAGATGTTGCCGGCGGGTCCGGGGCGCTGACCAACGCGCGGCCCTCGCGCAAGCTGCACACATTTCGGTGCAGTCCGTCAGGTGCCGCGCCAACACTCTCGGCGCGGCCAAGCGACCGCCGTTTTGCACAAGCTTTTCCACACGTTCAGTGGAGCGCGGTTTCACCGAACGCTCGGGCGCGGAGCATCCGCACGACTTCGCGGTTGGCCGGAGGCACCTCGTAGTCGATCAGCTCGTCGAGCGGAATCCAGCGCAGTTCCCGGTGGACCCGGGGTCGTGGTTCCTCGCCGCGAATATCGGCGACGTGAAATCGGATGCGTACGCTCTTCTCGGGGTAGTGGTGCTCGACCACCGCCACCTCTTCGCCGATTCGAGCCGCAACGTCGAGCTCCTCGGCAATCTCGCGTTCGAGGGCGCGCTCGGGTGTTTCGCCCGGGTCGACCTTGCCGCCGGGAAACTCCCATAACAGGGGAAGATGATCGCCGTCGTGCCGCTGGCACAGCAGGACGCGGTCACGTCGCCGTATGACCGCGGCGACCACCTCGATGAACGCGGGCGAGCCGCTCATTCGGGGGCGGGGTCGTCCGGACCATCGAGGCGGCGCTGATTGCCCTCGATGCGTTCGAAGGCCTGCTCGAGTTTGTCCGCGTTGGCCCGGGCGCCCGACAGGTAGAGCTTCCGCTCGCGGTCGGCTTGCGTGTCGTCCTCGACCATTTCCAGGTTCTCCTGCACGACGCGCAACCAGCGCCGCCCGTCCGCGGATGCGGCGTGGATCAAGCGCGAGGCGGCGCCCTGGCGCTCGATGAGATCGCGCCGTCGTTCCATCTCGCTGACGAGCTGGAGCCGGAAGTGGAGCCCGGCGAAGGCGGCGAAGACCACGACGGCGAGGCCGATCGAACCCCACGGGAGCGGCACGATCGAGCGGAGGAAGGTAGCGGCCGCGTCGCCTGCCCCGAGCGCGCCGACGCAGAGGGCCACGAGCGCACCGACGATCAACCAGAGATTGTCACGAAGCGAGCTCACGATGATGACCGGGTCGAGTACGGGCGGAAGGGCGGTGTCCATTATAGTTGCAGGGTTGTTGCGGATGTTTCCTCGCCGGAATCTCCTCGTGACGAACCGGTGCGACAGATCCGGACGCCGCCACCTCGAGCGTGTCCGGAGGAAGGGTGCGGATGTCGAGCAAGTACGTAGACGAAGAGCGATTGGCGCGGCGGTCTCGCCAGGAGTATGCATTCGATGATCGCCTCGACGGCCGCTCGGTTCTGGTCGCCGGCGGCGCCGGGGGGCTGGGGGCAGCCGTGTGCGCGCGACTCATGGCGGTCGGGGCAGACGTTGTTCTGGGGTACGCCCGTGACGCAGAGCGCGCGGCCTCCGTGAAGTCAGGACTCGAAGGACATTTCAAGGGCTCCGTCAGTTTGCTGCAAGCGGACATCGGCACCGACGCCGGCCGCGAGGAGGCGCTCGCCGCGCTCGACCCCGACACGCTGTACGGGGCCGTCGTCTGCGTCGGCGATCCTTCGCGTGTCGCTCCCGACGAGATGGGTCTGACGGCGCTCGAAGACGCCATGCGCCTCAACTACACGGGCCCGATCCTGTTGGCGCGAGGATGTGCCGAAATCCTCGCGCAGGGAAGCACGCCGGGCGCCCTCGTGCTGCTCTCTTCGATGCAGGGGGTTGCCGCCTTCCCGGGCAGTCTCGCCTACTCCGGCCCCAAGTCGGCGCTGGTGCACGCGGGACGCATTCTCGCGCAGGAATATGGCGGCGCCCGCAACATTCGCGTCAACGTCGTCGCCCCGGGGGTAACGGAATCGGGCATGGCGCTGAGCTCGATCGGTAGCGGGAAATACGATCCGTACGTGGACAGCGGGGTCATCCCGAGGTTCGGCTACCCGGAAGACATCGCCCGCGCGGTGTGGTTTTTCATGGCGCCCGACAACTACGTCACCGGCCAGGCCTTGCTGGTGGACGGAGGCCTCACATTGCGCCGCGGCACCGTCTGACGATGAGTGCTCCCTTTTCGAAGTGACAGAGTTGTGGAAGAAATGAGGATGTCGTCCGAAATCCGTGTGGACCTCTACTTGTTTGCACGGTTGCGCGAGACGTGCGGCGGGCGGCCGCGCCTGTCGATGCGGGTTCCGGGCGGCGCCACGCCGGAGACCTGCTTCGAGCAGCTCCGCGAGCAGTTCCCGGGGCTCGGGGCGCAGCGGCGGGGGTTGGCGGTCGCCGTCAATGAGGAGTACGCGGACTGGGACCGCGCGCTGTCCGACGGCGACGAGGTGAGCTTCATTCCGCCGGTCTCCGGAGGATGACTCGATGAGCTCCGAGAGGTTCGCGGTCGTCGAGACACCGATCAGCGCCGCCGCGTTGCTGCCTTTGGTGGCCGACCCCGGCAACGGCGCCGTGTGCACGTTCGAGGGCACGGTCCGCGACCATACGGCGGACACGCAGACCACGCACCTCGAGTACGAAGCTCACGAACGCATGGCGGAGCGCGTATTCGCCGAGATCGCCGTGGTCGCAGCGGAACGGTTCGAGGTTTCCGGGATCGCCATCCATCATCGCGTCGGCCGTCTGGAGATCGGAGAGGTTTCGGTAGCAATCGCCGTGGCCGCCGAGCACCGAGGCGCGGCCTTCGACGGTGCCCGCTTCGCCATCGACCAGCTCAAGGTCAGCGCGCCCATCTGGAAGAAGGAATTCAGCCCTGACGGATCGTCGTGGGTCGAAGGTCCGTCCGCCGAGCGGGTGGAGGGCCCGTCGCCCGAGCGGGTCGACGACGATCGACATCCCGGGCACGGCTCGGCCGCACCCGAAGATTCGCGCCGTTGAGCAGGATGGTAGAATCGCCGCCATGAGTTCCAAGCCTTTTCGACGTAAAGATCTGAAGCACGACCAGTTCATCACGGGCACCGGCCGCGTCACGCACTGGCTGATGGAGCGACGCCGGCGCATCGGCTGGGGGCTGCTTGCCGTCGCCCTCGTGGTGTCGGTGGTGTTCAGCGTCCGTTTCGCCCATCAACGCCAGGAGCAGCAAGCGGCCGCATTGCTCGCCGGTGCCATGGAGATCTACCGGGCGCCGGTGGTCGCGCCCGCGCCGGAGCTGCCTGACCCGCTGGCAGCGATTCCGGCCCTCGATCCGACCGAGGCTACGGACGGCGCCTCGGATCCAGCGACGCCGCCGACATCGGAAACATCGCAAACAGCCGCTGAGAGCACCGCGGAACCCGCGGCAGAGGCGACCGCCGATGGCAGCCCGGATGCCGCCGGAGAACCCGTTGCGGAGCCCGCGGCGGCAGCGCCGGCCGTTCCGGCGCCCGTCGCGATCGGGTTGCAGTTCGAGACCGCCGACGAGAAGTACCGAGCGGCGCTCGAGCGCTTCGCGCCCATCATCGAGCGATACGGGGATCGACCTTCCGGCAGGGTAGCCGCCTACTACGCCGGCATCTGCCAGGCGGAGTTGGGCGATAGCGAAGCGGCGATCTTGTCCCTCACGCAGGCCACCGAGGCATCCGGATCGCTGATTTCGTCGATGGCCCTCTATCGGCTCGGGCAACTCCAGCTCGACGTCGGCAATGCCGATGCGGCGGTCGGCTACTTCGAGCAACTCGTGGACATGGAAGACGGGCTGTTTCCGCGTGAAGAGGCTCTCATGGCGAAGGCGCGAGCCCACCGTGAAGCCGGCGATCCGCGCGCCGCACTGGCGACATATCAGCGCGTCGTGCAGGACTTCCCGAACTCGTATTCCGTGAACGAGGCGCGCAGCCACGTCGGGGAGATCTCCGCTCAGCTCGGCGTCGACCCGGATATCCAGGGCTAGCACGCCGTGGGAGCAGAGGCCGCCCCGAAGCGGCCATTCGACCGCTTCATCATCGTCGTCTTGGACAGCGTCGGTTGCGGTGATGCCCCCGACGCTGCCGCATTCGGCGACGACGGCGCCAACACCCTTGCCCGGGTCATCGACGAAGCCGCACCCGCGCTGCCGCACCTTGCCCGCCTGGGGCTCGACAGGGTTCCGGGAGTTCCGTCGCTCGGCGCCCGCGACAGCGGCGACAATCCCCTGGCTTCATGGGGCCGCATGACGGAAGTGTCGGGTGCGAAAGACACGATGAGCGGCCATTGGGAGCTCATGGGCGTGATCTCCCTGGAACCGTACGCCCTCTTCCCCGATGGGTTTCCTCGGGACATCATGGACCGCTTCGAGCGCGCGATCGGGCGCGGCACACTCGGCAACGTGGCTGCTTCCGGCACCCGGATCATCGATGAGCTCGGTGAGGAGCATGTGCGCAGCGGTTCGCCGATCGTCTACACCTCCGGCGACAGCGTCTTTCAGGTAGCGGCGCACGAGGAGGTGATCGGCGTGGAGGAGCTGTACCGAATGTGCGCCACGGCTCGCGAGATGCTGGTGGGGGCGAATCGGGTCGCCCGAGTGATTGCCCGCCCCTTCGTGGGCAGCGCCGCTACGGGCTTCGAGCGCACGCCGCGGCGTCGCGATCTGGCGGTGCCACCGCCGCGATCCACCGCCCTCGACCAACTGACGGGAGCGGGCTACCGTACGTTCGGCGTCGGCAAGATCCACGATATTTTCTCCGGCCGTGGCCTGAGCGAGTGGGTCAAGACCGCCGACAATGCCGATGGTATCGACAAGACGTTGGCCGCCATGGCCGACAGCGAGGTCGAGCTGATCTTCACGAATCTGGTCGATTTCGACAGTGAGTACGGCCATCGCCGCGACATCGCCGGCTACGCCGGTGCGCTCGAGGCCTTCGATCAGCGTCTCCCCGAGTTGCTCTTGGCCCTTCGGCCCCGCGAATGCCTGATGCTCACCGCCGACCACGGCAACGACCCGGGTTATTCCGGGTCCGACCACACGAGAGAGCGTGTACCGCTGTTGGTCTACACCGGAGCCGGGGGAACGAACTTGGGAACCCGGGCGGGCTTCGCCGACGTAAGTGCCACGGTGCTCGAAAACTTCGGACTCGAGAGCGAGGCCGGGGAGTCGTTTCTGGATCTCGTGCGGCGCTGAAGGTCGGCGCGGAACCTGCAATCGTTCGTCCAGCCGGACGTCGCCCGGAGCCCTACGAGGAACCCGCCGAGGCGCTGTTGACGCGCTTCTCCAGCGCGTCGAGTTGCTTTTGCACCGCAGCCGACCGGCGCGAAAGCATCCACATGTAGAGAAAGGCCAGGCCCCAGACCAGGGCGAAGCCGGCGAACAGGTAGCCGGGGTTGCTCATCGGGCGGTCTCCGCGATATCGAGGCGGCGCCTCATCTCTTCCGCCCGGCGATTCTGGCGTTCCAGGCGTAGACGCAGCGCGAACAGGGTCGAGAACAGGACGAGGGCGGCAACAAGGCCGAGAGTGAACGACGTCAGCATGCGTGGAGCATTCTCGAGGCCGCCGCCGAGGCCGCCCTCGGTCATGATGACGGGCTCGGGATGGAGGGTTCGAAACCACTGCACCGAGTAGTGCGTGATGGGCATGCCGACGAACCCGAGAATGGCGAGGACGGCGCAGAAACGCGCTACTTGCTCCGGGCCGCCGCCGTAGGTACGCAACATGACGTAGGCGACGAAAATCAGCCAGAGGATGAAGAACGACGTCAGGCGCGCGTCCCAATCCCACCACGTGCCCCACACCGGCCGCGCCCACATCGGTCCCGTGACCATCACCATGGTGCCGAACAGCAACCCCACCTCAGCGCCGGCGGCCGCGACCTCGTCCCAGCGCGCGTCGCGCGATTGCAGGTACAACAAGCTGGTGACGAAGACCAAGAAGATCGCCGCATACATCGTCAAGGCCACGGGCACGTGGATGTAGAAGAGGCGCTGGGCGTCTCCCTGGTAGCTGTCGGTGGGGGCGTACAGAAAGGCGCCGTACAGTGCGACAACCATGGTCACCAGCGCCAGCACCACGAGGACGGCCGAGGGGGCGGGTGAAACACGGTTCGAGGTGACCTCGGACACGGTTACTCCTCCAGGATGGCCGGAAACGTCAGATAGCCCGTCGCCAGAAAGATAACGTCGAAGGCGGAAAGCAATTGTAACCAACTCCGCACCGACGCGAGCCCGTCGCCGCCGAGAACGGCACCGGTGCACTTCACCGCGGCGATCAGCAAGGGGATGGCGATGGGGACAAGCAACAGAGGCAGCAACACCTCACGGGCGCGGGTCTTGGACGCCATGGCGGCGAAGGTGGTGCCCAGCGCCGCTAGGCCGAGGCAGCCGAGAAGCGCCACGAGCAGGAGCGCCGGCAGCCCGGTGCCGATGCGTACGTTGAAGAAGACCACGAACAGAAATAGCGTGGCCGCCGCCGTGGCGCTCAGAAGCACGAACAGGGTGATGCACTTGGCGATGTAGAGCGTCGTGCGGTCGACCGGGCAGAGCATCAGCCCCTCGAGCCCGCCGCGCTCGTGCTCGGCCTGGAACAGCCGGTTCATCCCCAGCAAGGCGGCGAACAAGAACGCCGTCCACAGGACACCGGGACCGACGTCGCGCGCAGCGAAGCGGCCGGGCTCGAAGCCGAAGTTGATGACGGTCAGGGCAATGATCGCGAAGAACACTGTCGAGGAGAGCACCTCCTTGCTGTTCCATTCGGCTCGCAAGTCCTTGCCGACGAGCACGGCGACCGCGCGGAATGTGCTCATGCCACCTTCGCCCCGGTGTGCTCTCGATACACTTCGGCCATGCCGCCGGCGGGGATGTCGGCGGCGGGGGCGTCGAAGACGAGGCGCCCACGCGAAAGGATGGCGACCCGATCGGCGAGGTCCGCGCCGTGACTCAGATCGTGACTCGTCACGATGACGGTGCGCGGGGCATCTCCCGGCTTCACGATCAACTCCCGCAGGCGAGCCCTCGCGTCGGGGTCGAGTCCGCTGAAGGGTTCGTCGAGCAGCAACACCTCGGGGCGGTGCACCAGAGCTCGGGCAATGGCCGCGCGTTGCTCCATGCCGCGGGAGTACGTCTGCACGGGGTCGTCCATGCGGTGCTCGAGGCCGAGGTCCACCAGCACTTCGCGCGCTCGCGTGTCGGCGTCATCGACGCCGAACATGCGGGCAAAGAAGCGCACGTTGTCATAGGCCGAAAGTGAGGCATACAGGAGGCTACGGTGGGTCACCAGGCCGATACGCTGCCTCACCGCCGAGGGCGCGTCGCGTGTGTCCTGCCCGAAGATACGCACGGTGCCGGCACTGGGGCGGGCGAGCGTGGCGACGATGCGCATCATCGTCGTCTTTCCCGCTCCGTTGGGTCCGAAAATGGTGAGGAAGTCCCCCGCCCGAAGGCTGAAATCGACGCCGCCGAGGGCCGTTGCCGGTCCGAAATACTTGCTCAGACCGTCGACTTCGACCGCGATGGTGCTTTCAGGCACCGCGTCGTCCCTGCCCGCCGGCGGCGCCCTCGTCGATGGCCACGATACGGGCGATCACGTCGGCGCGGCGCGCCTCATAGTCGGCGTCCGCGAGGCTGCCGGCGGCATGCTGATCGTCGAGTTGCGCCACCTCGGCGATGAGCTGCCCGCGATGGGGCGCCGGGGGGGCCGAGGTCTCGGCCGGCGGCCCTTTGCGCCCGCTCAACATCGACACCACGGCACCGGCGAACAGTGCGGCGGCAAGGGCCACCAGAGCCCACGATCCGATCGATAGCGGCGCCTCGGGCGGCCCCAGGTGGAAGTTCAACACCTCACCGGCGCCCAGGACGTCGCTGCGGTAGTTCGCGAAGTCGCCCTGATTGGGTATGGCTACCGGCTCGAGCTCTGTGAGCTGTGCGGATTCGATCTGTGTGATGCCCAGGCCGGGGCCGACGAGCATGCTGACCTCGGCGGTCGGGTAGGGCATGGTGATTGCCAGGTCGCTCCCTCCGGAGTCCGTCATGAGGTCGTACTGCACCGCGATCTGATGAGATCCCGGGGGGACGGGGCGCAGGTCCAGTATGCGGTTCTCCTCGGTGGCCATGTTGGCGGCGTCGAGACCGCTGAACTGCGGGATGGGTCCGACCCCGGTGGCGCCGTCGGGCACAGGAATCGCCAGGCCGATGGGGCGCCCCTCGTACTGCTCGCCGCTGAACCCGGCCTGCTCGCCGGGGTTGAGCACACTCATCACCTGCACGACCTGGTAGAGGCCCGGCTCGATGGTGTTGATGATGACGTGGAGCATCTCGATGTGCAGGTTGGTCGGGGCGTCGGAGACGGAATAAACGGTCAGCGGGATGATCGCTTCGACGCCGGGCGTGAGGCTGACGGGATCGCCCTGGTACGAAGCGGTCTCGTAGGTCGTCGACGCCCAGGCCGAGAACCCGGGGCCCACGGAGACATTCTCGAAGCGGGCCTCGCCGGTTTCCGACGTCTTCGCCATGAGCTCGTCGGCGACCTGTCGCTCGGCGTCGATGATGAGTACGACGACGTCGTGCTCGCTGACCGCGGCGCCACCCTCATCCGCAACGCGGGCCACCAGTGTCGTAGGTGCGGTCTCTTGCGGCCCGGAAGAGGCTCGCGCGGTAGTGGCGCCCGAAAGGACCACCAGCGCCAGCACACAGCAGCCAATCGCAGCCACGGGCCGAGACATCAGGGGGTCCTCAGCGGGCTTCCACAGGAGGAGCAAAACCTGTCGCCGCTGCGCGCGGCGCCACCGCACTGGGTACAAAAGGCCGTGGCCTCGGCCGAAGCGACCGTGCCGGCTGCGTCGGAACCGGCGTCGGAGCGCTGCTCACGCGCGCGGGCGATCTCCTCCTCGAGCGATTCCGGGCCGCGCGGGGAGTGATGCTGGAGGTCGTCGATCTCCTTCATCACGCCGACGGCTTGTGCCTTGAGACGCTCGACTTCGTGCTCGTAGTCTTCTTCTTCGAGCTTGTCGGTATGAAAGTCGAGGCCGAGATCTCGAATCGCTGAGTAGATCTGCTGCTTGCGGTCTTCCAGTGCGGCGAGCTCGTCGGCTACCCCGCCGTGCTCCGTGGTCGCCATCGGCGCCGGGTTGAACAGAGGGTACGCCAGTACTGCCGCGACGACACCGACAACCAGAACCGCCATCAAGATGGTCATGTCTCAGAGCTCGTCGAGCTCGCGCTCGACCATCCTGCGATAGCGTTCGGTGTCTTCGTCGCCGCCGGTCGCGTCTGCGGCAGCCGACCCGCTATCGGACTCCGCGGGCGAGCCGTCGAGAGAATCCGCGTGCTGTGTGCGCCAGTGGGAGATGATCCCCGCCATGGCCACCGCGCCGACCATGAGAAACGCCATCGGCGCCAACCAGGCGAGCAGTCCGACGCCCGAGCCTTCGGGCTTGATCTTGATGGAGGGGCCGTATTCGGCGACGAACACGGTCATGATCTCTTCGTCGCTCCTGCCGGCCGCGACTTCCTGGTCGAGGCGAGCGAGCATGCCGTCGGCGAAGCCGCAGCCGCACGTGGCGATGGGTCGCAGCGGGCAGGTGCCGCACACACAGCCGATCTCGGAGCCGAGTCGATCGGCCTGGGACACGTTGGCGGGCGACTGCGCCAGCCAGACCGAGAACGGAATCGCCAGCAGGAGCGCGGCAACCGCGGCAACGGCAAAGACAACGGCCTTCCCCGACTCGTCGCCGCCCCGTCGTAGGTTCATGATGTTCGCCTCAATAGTTGCGCGCGCCGGCTTCAATCGACCGGTCGGGCCACATGCAGATGATAGTGCCCAGCATGAGCACGAACCCACCGATCCAGATCCACTTCACCAGCGGATTGAGATAGGCCTTCAGCGTCACGCTGCGCTTGTCGAAATCCCACGCCGCCAAGACAAGGTAGAGGTCGTGGCGGAGGGTGCTCCAGATCGCAACCTCGGTGGTCGGGGTGTCGTCGTTCGGCGGCGGGTGGAAATGGCGCTGCGGCGACATGCGAAAGCGGGCGCGGTCGCCCCGAAAGGCGACGATGTCGGCCGACACGATCTGTACGCCTGACGAGTTGAAGAGCCCGAGATCCGAGAGCTGCAGGCGGTAACCGCCGATGTCGACCGTCTGGCCGGGGAGCAGGGTGCGTTCGGTTTCCTGCTGGAACGAGCCCGAGCCGGCAATGCCGATGGCCATGAAGACCACGCCCATGTGGATGACATAGCCGCCGTAGCGGCGCTTGTTACGCCAGGTGAGCGAGCCCAGCGCCCTGTAGAACGGCTCGCCGGTGGCGGAGCCACGTGCGCGAGCCCCACGCCAGAATTCCTGAGTGATCGTTACGGTGACGAACGCGGAAAGGGCGAACGCCATGATGGTGGCAAAGTCGCGCAACCCGAAGGCTACGAGAGCCGTCGCCGTGATCAGTCCGGCGATCGTGGGCTTGGTGAAGGCGCGCCGAAGGCTGGGCCAGGAGGCGCGGCGCCAGGCGATGAGCGGCCCGACCCCGGTCAGCAGAAGGAGGAGCAACATGATCGGCACGTTGACCCGGTTGAAGAAGGGCGGACCGACCGTCATCTGGGTTCCGGTGATGGCCTCGGTGATGACCGGGAACATGGTGCCCCACAGTACGGCGAAACACGCCACCACCAGCACCAGGTTGTTGAACAGAAACGATGATTCGCGCGACATCACCGCCTCGAGCTTCGCCTCGCTCTTGAGCTCGGGAAGGCGATAGGCCACGAGGCCGAAGCCGACGGCGAGCGTGATGGCCAGGAACCCCGCGAACATGGGGCCGAGGTTCGACGTCGCGAATGCGTGCACGGACGAAACGATCCCCGAGCGCGTCAAGAAGGTGCCGAAAATGCACAGCGCGAACGTGGAGATGATCAACATCATGTTCCACACGCGCAGCATGTGCTTCTTCTCCTCGATCATGACCGAGTGCAGGTACGCGGTGGCGACAAGCCACGGCATCAGGGATGCGTTTTCGACCGGGTCCCAGCCCCAGAATCCGCCCCAGCCGAGCTCCACGTAGGCCCATTGCGCGCCCAACGTGATGCCGAGCGAGAGGAAGAACCACGAGATGATCGTCCAGCGCCGCGTGCTGTGCAGCCACGCGGTGTCGAGCTTGCCGGTGGCGAGCGCGGCGATGGCGAAGGCGAACGGGATGGTGAAACCGACAAAGCCCAGGTAGAGGTTCGGCGGGTGGATCGCCATGGCCGGGTTCTGAAGCAGCGGGTTCATTCCCTGGCCGTCGGCCGGGATGAACGGCAACACCTCGAACGGGTTGGCGGCGAAAAGTTGCAGGGCGATGAAGAAGCCCGCCGTCACCATGCAGGTGGCGTGAACGTACGGCATCAAGACCGGATGCCGATCGCGATTCTGGAACGCCGCGATGAAGGAATAGATCACCAGGATGATGGTCCAGAGCAGCAAGGAGCCCGCCATACCGCCCCAGAGCGCCGATATCTTGTACATGAGCGGCATGCCCGAGCGCGAGTTCTGCGCCACGTACATGACCTCGAAGCGATCCGTGGCGAGCAGATACAGCAAGCTGGCGCCGGCCGTGAGCACGAGCGCGGTGGTCGCGTACACGGCGTTGCGGGCCGATTGAATGAGCCCGGCGTTCTGGCGATGGGCGCCGAGAAGAGCGGCGACAACGGAGTATCCCGCCGTCGCCAGAGAGAGAACCAAACAGATCTGGCCGAGTTGAATCATTGCCTACCGGGGGTCGGGGTTGGAGGCATGGTCCGGAAGCGGCGGGCTGGAAACCGCTCGTTCAGCTACTGGCCGCGGGCGGGCGCGACAACGCCGGCATTGCGGTACTGCTCGTAATCGGTCTCCGCTTCGTACTTGGAGGGGCACTTCGCCATCAGGAAGGTCGCCTGAAAAGTGCCGTCGTCGTCCAGGGCGCCTTCAACGACGGCTTCGGCGCGGTCCTGGAAGGTATCGGGAACGATGTCTCGGTAGATGACCGGCATCGTCTTGCCGCCCTCCTCGATGACGAACTCGTGCACGAGGCCCGTTTCGTCCGTCTTGATGGAGCCGGGGACGACCACGCCGGCTACCCTCAGGGGCTCTCCGGTGAGCTCGTCCTGCTGCGAGGCGACTTCGCTGACGGTGTAGTAGTACAGCATGGTGTCGCGCATACCGGTGATCAGTACATAAACCACCGCGACGAGGATGACGCCCACAGCTATGGCGACTTGCCGATTACGGATACCCATCAGAAACCCTCACAAATACGGGTCAGTTGCCGAATAGAGGCTATCACGGGGCCCACCTTGCAGCTAGATTCGCGACGTCTCAGATTCGACTTCGAGCGGCTATCTTTCACCGCTGTAGCGTGGAGCACGCTACGGCTGGATTTCGAGCGCCAGGCGGCCGATCACCTGGCGGTTGAAGAGCATCTCGTGCGCCCTCGGGGCTTCTTCGAGGGGTAGCGTATCGGCGAGCACAGGGCGGATGACGCCGGCCTCGACCAGGCGGAAGGCCTCGGCGAGCTCCTGCGTGTTGGTGGCGAAGGCCCCGATGAACTCCAATTCCTTGAGAATCATCAGCCCGGGCATGAATTCCACCGGGTGCGTCTCCAGGTTGCCGACCATGACCAGGCGACCACCGACGCCCAGACAGCGGACCGACTCGGCGAACGTCAAGGACCCGGTGATCTCCAGCACGACATCGACGCCGTGGCCGGCGGTGAGGCGACGGGCGTCGGGACAGAAGTCCAGGGTAGGCGTGGCGACTACCGCGTCGGCGCCTGCCTCGATGAGTCGTTCCTCCTTCTCCGGCGAGGAGGTCACGGCGATCACTCGCGCGCCGGCGAGCTTGCAGACCTGAATCGCGTGCAAGCCGACGCCGCCCGACGCGCCGGTGATCAGCACGGTGTCGCCCTCGGCAACGCGACCTCGCTTCGTCACGTGAATCGCGGTGCCGATGGTGCAGGCGCAGATCGAGGCTTCCGCCCAGGGGATCGAATCGGGGATGCGCGCCAGGCCATGCTCGGGCGAGACCGTGTACTCGGCGTAACCTCCGGGGATCTCCTCGCCGAAAAAGACACCGTCCTTGCACAGCGTCGGGCGCTGAGCCTCACAGACGTCGCAGTCGTTGCAGTGCACGCGCTGCACCGAAGCAACCCGATCACCGACCTCGAAGCCCCGTACCGCCGGGCCCACAGCGACCACTTCGCCGGCGATCTCGTGCCCCAAGATGCTGGGCACCTTGGTGCGCGGCAGATTGCCGCGACGGTTGATGATGTCGTGATAGCAGACGCCGCAGGCGCGCGTCTTGATGAGAACGTCATCGGGCGCCAGGTTCGCGGGGTCGGGGGCCGGAACCTGCTCCAGCTTCATCTCATCGGCCTCGCCGAATGCATGCAGCACCATGGCTCGCATGGTCTCGGGGATCTCGATCGCGGTTTGCGCCATCGTGGCGACCTGGGTCTTGTCAGCGCTCATGAAGCACTCTCTCCGGTGACTTCCTGGGATTACGGTTCGGGGTCTTGCTCGGCAGCAAACGGAATCGCCGGCCGGCGGGATCGATGTCTTGCAGCGCGGCCCTTTCGTGTTCTTCGGGCGGTCGCGCCTCGGTGGGGCTGATCGCGGAGTACGCGAAGCCCGTGCGGGATGAAAGCTCTGCGGGTGTCGTGCCGGGTCGCAACGTTGCAGGAGCGAAGCCGTCGTTGGTCAGCCGCCAGGTGGCCAGGTCGGTCACCATGACGGTTTCCTTGTTACGGCGGGCCGGCGTTGATGTGGCGGCGTCGACGGAGGCCACGAGATTGCGGGCGCTCTGACGAGGGACGCTGATCAGCACACGGCGGACGAACGATCGCATCGACGGAGAGCCCGCCGGGCCCGGCAATCGGACATCCGGCGCTTCGGCCGGGCCGATGTGCGAAAGATTGATATTGCCGAAGGCGTCAACCTGTCCGGCGCCGAAGAACATGGAATCGACGCCGCCGTCGCGGGCAAGGTCGAAGAGGTCCGGCAGGTCGATCGTGTCTTCGCACCCGACGAGCAGCTTCGGGTCTACTGATGAGGGGAGAGCGCTGTCGATGCGCGGGTTCACCGCGCCGATGCAGTTGATATAGCGGGCGCGGGGAGCGTGGGTGCGTTGTGCCAGTGCGATCGCCAGCATCGGTACCGCGGAGGCGAGGCCGGTGACGACGGTCTCGCCGTCGCGAACCTGTCGGGCGAGGTCGACCAGGAAGGCGTCGACCGCCTCTTCGTGTGCAGCGAACGTGCGGGGGGCGTCGGCTCGATGGTCGCCAGGGCGGGCGCTCGTCACGTCCGGTTCGTGGTCTTGGCCGTCGGCGGCAACGACGTGGCGGCCGGCCGGTCGGGCAAGGCCGAGGTAGGTCTCGAGGGCGCCGACGTTACGCGCATAGTACCCGTGGCAAGCGGCCGGCGAAGCGCCGGCGGGAACGATGGCAACGCCGTCGACTCGGTCCGCGGTGAGGGTCGGGGCGTCCAACCGCTCGACCAGGACCTCGGCGGTTGCCAGTACCGTGCGCCCGGCGCCGGCGAGGAGGTGGTCGACGTAGGGGTCCTTGATCTCCAGATTGCCGAACCTATCCGCGCACTGGGCGTGCAGCAGCACGACGTCGGCGAGCGGTTCGCGGGCCGACGCTGCCGCGCGGAGATCCTCGATGGTCTCGTACACGTCGCGCTGTCGAAGCGCGCCCTCACCGGCGGCGACGGCCCGTTTCAGCGCCGGCGGGATGTGGAAACCGGCCTCGAATTGAAAGCCGATGAAGCCGCAGTCGACGGAGCGCAAGCAGCCGCCGGCGGCGAGGATATCCAGGCCGAGCGGGTTGGGGGCGCTGATAGCGTGGAGCCGGTCCGTGCCGTGGGCGGCGACGGCTCGCAGCAGCGCCACGGGAACGCGACTCAGTTGGAATCCACCGATCGCTACGGTGGAGCCGGGGGCCACGATCGCGGCGAGATCCTCGAGAGCGGTGATCGTGCTCATCGGCCGGGCACCTCGACAGCGGCATTCTTCCGCGTGGCGCCGGGCTCCTCGGATGAATCCGCGACCGTCGGCAGGAGGCCGAGGCGCGCGAGCGCGCCTCGTTCCGCATCCGTTGGCAAGGGAGTGGTGGGCACCTCGATGGGAACGATGAGATCGAAGCCCGTGGCGGCTACCACTTCGTCCACGGACACCCCCGGGTGGACGGAGCTCAAGCGCATGTGACCGTCTTCGAAGTCCATTGTCGCCATCGAGCTGATTACCAGCTTCGGGCCTCCGGGCAGTCCCGCCGTCGCGCGACGCTTCCAGCCGGGCACGGAGACGTAGTCGACGCGCTCCACAAAGCGGCGGCGCGAGTGCTCGTCGCTGAAGAGCACGACCTCTCGAGCGAGGCTGCCGATCGAGGTCGTGCCGATCGACCCCGGTCCTCGAACCCGCATGCCGCCGTCGGCGCCGCGTAACCCGATGAGGTTCGTGCTGCCCTCGGCGTCGATCTGCATGCCGCCGACAAAGAAGATGTCGCAGAATCGCATCGGCGAGCGGGGGTTGGCCACGCGTAGGATGGCGTCGTGGTCCTCGCGGTACTCGATGCGCTCGAAGGAGTCGTCGTCTGGCCGGGTGGTCCACGCGGCGGAGCCCTCGATCATGCCGCGCTCGGCTCGCAGGCCGTGGCGGATGCGCAGGTTCGGAGCGTGGAGCTGTTGCGCCACCAATGCCGCCGTCAGCATGCTTTCGGCGTGCAGCCCGAACGCCACCACCTGGCCGTCGCGCAGCTCACGCGCAACGATGCACGGAGCGAGAAACTCAGCCGGCGTCGGGCTCACGACGTCCGCCCCACCGCGACGAAATCAGCGACATACGCCTCGTACGGAGCACGATCTCCCCCGAGCATCCGGCTGCCGGCGTGCGCGTAGGCGCTCAACTCGTCGAGGTCCGGCGCCGTGTGGCCGTTGACCCCGCCCGGATGGGCTCCACCCGGCGCCACCACCACCTGAGCTCCCCAGAGTCGGGTCCACTCCGGCGCCGCGACGACATCGGCGTTGTCGACGATCTTCTCCACGGTCGCGATCACCGGGCCGGCGCAGGCCTCGGTGAGAGCCACCTCGGCGAACGAGCGCCCAAGATAGGCCTTGGGGCTATCGCGGACGTTGCCGAAGCGATCGGCCTCGGCGGCGTGCACGAAAACGATGTCGGGCTGGACGGCCGGCACGCGCAGGAACCGCCGCCCGTCCACCTCCACCTCTTCCAGCTCGGTGTTGAGCTCCGGGAGCGACGTTCCGACCCCACCGGGCCAAAGGAGCCAGGGCACGCCCCAGGCGGCGGCCTTCAGGGCGACGTACCAGATGCACTCGTCGCATTCCCAGACCTCGATCTCGCCCCGCTCGGCGGAGTGGCGAAAGGCCGGTGCGATGCCGGTCACGCCCTCCAGCGCAACGCCCGCCGTCACCACCCGCGACACACACCCCGCGCCGATCAGCAGATCCGTCTCGATGCCGGACGTGGGCCCCGAGACAACCGTCAGCCCGCGCACGCGTCGGCGCACGAGCTCGCGCACGACGGCCATCGGCGGGTTCTGGTGGGCGAATCCCGAGAGCCCCACGGTCATGCCGTCCTCGACGAGAGCCGCCGCCGCGGCGAGATCCAATATCGCCTCGTCGCGTGCGGACGGAGAGGTACGCGCGGATTGGACGGCCCGGCCCGACTCGGTGCCTGGGGCGGGCACGGCGCCGGCCTCCGGGCCCGGGCTGTCCGAGGGCTCGATCATCCGGCGGACACCGGTGTGCCGGCGGTGTCCTGCTCCGCGGGGACACGCGCCGCGGTGGACAGCACCGGACGGAACTTGTAGCCGTAGACGATATAGCCGTGTTCGGAGCTCTCGCGGATCTTGCGCGTCACCATCTCGACCGGCATGCCGATGTGCAGGTCGACACCCTCGACATCCGTGAGCTGCGTCATGATCAAGGGGCCGTCATCGAGTTGCACCATACCTACCGTGGAGGGCCCGAGATTCGCGAAGCCGCGCATCGATTGGCTCATGCGGGTGTACGAGTACAGCGTCCCGGAGCCCTGCAGCTCGCGCGATTCCAGATCGCCGGCCCGGCAGGACGGGCAGACCTTCCGCGGCGGGAAGTAGTTACGCTCGCAGGCGGAGCAATGCGTTCCCTCGAGGCGATAGAAGGAGTGTCGCAATCGGTGATAGCGGGGCAGTTGCATCGTTTCGATCTCCTGGAAGTGCTTGCCCTCAGGCCTGCAAGATGTGGGTCACGGCGACCGAGCCGGAGCCGCCGACGCTCTGTGTCATGACCGTGCGGGCACCGGGAACCTGTGAAACACCGGCAGCGTTGCGGAGCTGCTGCGTCGCCTCGACGGCCTGGTACACGCCGCTGGCCCCGATGGGGTGGCCGCGCCCCTTGAGACCGCCCATTGTGGATATCGGCAGCTTGCCGTCGGTGCGGATAGCTCCGTCCTTGGCCCAGTTGATCCCTTCGCCCGGCTCGGCGAAGCCACAGGCCTCGATGGTCAGCGCCGAGACGATGCTGAAGGCGTCGTGCAACTCGAACGCATCAATATCCTCGGGGCCGACCCCTGCCTGCTCGTAGGCCGCGCGCGCGGAGTCGGCGACGGCCTGCCAGCGCAGTGGATCTCGGCGCTCGGACAGGCCCACCGTGTCGGTGGCGCAGGCCGAAGCGGCGATTCGCACGGGTGGGTTGGGGGAGGGGCCGGCGTCATCGATGGCGCACAGCACCAGCGCCGCCGCTCCGTCGCAGATTGCGGCCGCGTCGAGAATGGAAATCGGGTCCGCGACCACCGGAGAGCCCATGTAATCGTCGCGACTGATCTCGTAGCGAAACATCGCGTGCTCATTGGCGGTCGCGTTGTGGTGACTGTTGATGGAAAAGGCAGCGAAATCTTCACGCTCGACGCCGTACTCGTGCATGTATCGGCGCATCAGCAGGGCGTTGAGGGCGACGAAGGAGACGCCGTGGCCGGCTTCAAAATCGGCGTCCGAAGCGGTGGCCAGAGCCGCGGAGACGGCGTCGTTGAAGTGATCGGTCATCTTCTCGACGCCGACGGCCACGACGTAATCGTGTGCACCCGAGGCCACCGCCAGGTAGGCGGCGCGAATGGCGGCGCCACCGGCGGCGCAGGCCGCTTCGATCTTGATCGCTTCGAGCGGAAGGAGCCCCGAAGCGTCGGCCACGACGGTGGCGACGTTCTCCTGGCCCGTGAGTTGCCCGGCGAGCATGTTGCCCGCATAGAGTGCTCCGACGCGCGGATTGCCGGCATCATCGAGCGCCTGGATCACGGCCTCCGCGGCGAGGTCACGCAGTGAGCGGTCCCAGTGTTCCGATACCGGTGTCTGTCCGATGCCGATAATGCCGACGTTTCTCATGTTTTGCTGTCTCCGCGGGTTTGCTCCCGCTCATTCAGGATTCGGTGTCGCTTGAGAGGGTCCGGAGGGACTCAGAGCATGCGGATCTTGCCGGAAAGACGCAGGTAGTGGCCGTAGTCGTGCAGGTTGTGTGCACGGCCCAGGTAGTCGTCCACCTGAGGCGCGCCGGCGCGAACGGCGTCGAGCCTGCCGTTGACACGGATCGAAAACGCGTCGCTTCCCGCTCCGGAGCCGTACGAGCAAAAGAAGATTCGATCGCCCGCCTCCGCCACATCGAGCACGGCCGCCAGCCCCAGCAATGATGAGCCCGAGTAGGTGTTGCCGATGTGGTCGACAACGAGCCCGGGGCCCAGCTGCTCTTCCTTGAAACCGAGTCCCCGGGCGACGCGGCGTGGGAACTTGGGGTTGGGCTGGTGGAACACCGCCCACCGATAGTCGCCCGGTTCGCTGCCGACCTCTTCCATGAGGGCACGGGCCGCCCCCTGGGTGTGGGCCTGATAGGCGGGCAGGCCGGTGAATCGATGGCCATGCTCGGGGTAATGCATGTGTTGGCGGCGAAAGAAGTCGGGGGTGTCGGTCACGTGGGAGTGCGAAGCCTCGACGATAGCGAGCGCGTCGTCGGCAGGGCCGAAGATGTAGGCGGCGCCGCCGGCTGCGGCGGTGTACTCGAGCGCGTCGCCCGGTTTGCTTTGCGCCGTGTCCATGCCGATGGCCAGTGTGTACTCGGCCATCCCGGAGCCGACAAAGGCTACGGCCGTCTGCATCGCCTCGGACCCGGCCTTGCACGCGAACTCCATATCGGCTGCGCTGACGGCAGGCGTCGCGCCGATCGCCTCGGCGACGATCGTGGAGCTTGGCTTCACGGCGTACGGCTTCGATTCGGTCCCGACCCACACCGCGCGGATCTGTTGCGGGTCGATATCGGCGCGCTCGAGAGCGTTTCGCGCCGCTTCGATCGACATCGTGACGGTGTCCTCGTCGATCGAGGGGGCCGACTTCTGCCGCACAGGCAGAGAGCCGTTTGTCGATGCGCCCCAGGTTCGAGCGATGGCGACCGACGATATGCGCGGCCGGGGGATGTATGCGCCGTAGCCGACGATGCCGACGGGTCGTAGTGTCTTCATGACGATGCCTCCGGCGCGGCGGCCGTCGGTTCGAGGAGTCCACCCAGAAAGAGGTCGATGTAGCCCTCGGCGAGCTCTGTATCCCGTATGCGCCCGCCGGGCCCGTACCACTGGTAAATCCAATTGATCATGCCGAGCAGAGCGAAGGTGGCGACACGCGGGTCGATATCACGCGTGACACCATCGCGCCGCAGCTCGCGGAACGTCTGGTTGAGGAAGCGGACGTAGCGGCGCTTGCGACGGTCGATCTTCTGGCGATAGTCGGCGCGCAACGACACCGGCTCGTTGAGGATCACCGTGACCTCCTTGGGGCGGTCGCGGGTCACCAGCAGGACATGGCCGCGGATGGTCGCGCGCAGACGCTCGAGTGGATCGCGGATCCGCTCCACGCGATCGAGAACGCGTTCTTCGAACATGTCCATGCCGTAGGACATGATGCCGAACAGCAGCTCGTCCTTGCTCGATATGTGGTGGTAGATGCCCGCCTTGGTCATGTCCATGGCGGCGGCGACGTCGCTCATCGAGGATTGGCCGAAGCCACGCTCGCAAAAGACGCGCGCTGCGGCCTCGTAGATCTGCGCCGTGCGCGTCTCGGGGTCAAGTCGCTCGGTGGATTCACGTGTAGCTTCGGGTTCCTGATCCGGAAGAGCGTGCATGAAAGAGTCTTTTGTCGGAGGATGAGTGTCGAGAGAAAGCTACCGACCGATCGGTAGGTTAACGCGTAGGGCGCGGAAAGCAATACCATCGGAGCACAAAGGCGGAATATCGATATGTCGGGAGAGTCACCGGGAAGCCGACTTCTCCGCGTATACCTACCGATCGGTCAGTCCGACAGGGCGCCCCGAATCAGACGTTCGAGCGCCGCGGGGTCGACGCGATACTTGAACACCTTGCGTTCCCGGAGAAATGCCACCGGAACCTGGTCGCCGTAGGCCTCGGCCCAGTCCGGATCGTCGTCGACGTCGCGCTCGATGACATCGAAGTCCACGCGCGTTCTCACCGCCTCGATGATCTCCTTGGCAACATCGCACAGGTGGCAGTTCGAACGCCCGTAAAGGATGAGTGTGGGGCGCCGGGTCGAGAGCCGAGCATCGGAAGAGCTGTCGGAGGCCACGTCAATCACTCACGTCGCGGTTCGAGGGCGCGTCGGCGTCATCCGGCCCCATGCTAGAATCGGCCTCCGTCCGCCGGGCGGTTCGATTCTACAGCGCTTTTCCCGATTTTCATGCGCGTCACTTTTCTCGGAACCGGAACCTCGGTCGGCGTCCCCGTCATCACTTGCAAGTGCGACGTGTGCGCCTCCACCGATCCGCGCAACAATCGCTTGCGCGCGGGATTGCTATTGGAGTGGCAGGACGACGCCGGCGAGGTGCGGGTTCTCGTCGACACCACCACCGATTTCCGGCAGCAGGCTCTGCGGATCGATCTCGATCGCGTGGATGCGGTGGTCTACACGCACCATCACGCGGATCATATCCTCGGGCTCGACGAGTTACGCATTTACAACTTCGTGCACCGAGTGCCCATCCCTCTGTACGGGCGCGAGCAGACCATGGATGCGATTCGTAGGGTTTTCTCCTACGCATTCGACGGTCAAACCACCGGCGTTCCGCGTCTCGAATTGCACGCGACCAACGGTCCGTTCGATCTGCGTGGCGTACGCATCACCCCGGTTCCGGTGCAACACCATCGCCTGACCATCTCGGCTTATCGGATCGGAGATTTCGCCTACGTCACCGATTGCAGCGGCATTTCCGACGAATCCGCCGAGCTCCTTCGGGGCGTCGGCGTGCTGGTGATCGACGCTCTCCGGCGCACCCCACATCCCGCCCACTTCACCCTCGAGCAAGCGCTCCGTGAGATCGAGCGCATCGGCGCCCGCAAGGCATATCTCACTCATTTGTCGCATGAATTCGACCACGGCACGCTCGAGGGCGAGCTCCCGGACGACGTTCTGGTGGCCTACGACGGCCTCGTGCTCGACGTCGACGAGGCGGCCTGATGGAGGTGCTGCGCGGATTCGACGACATCTCGCTCGATATCGAAAGGTCGGTGGTGTCGATCGGCAACTTCGACGGCGTGCACCTGGGGCACCAGGCCACCATCGGCAGCGCCGTCAAGACCGCGCGCCTCAAGGGGTTGACCTCCGTGGTGTGCACGTTCGATCCGCACACCCGGGTGTTCCTCGCTCCGGATGCGCCGCCACGCCTCCTGGAGACCCTCGACCAACGCATCCGCGGCATCGAGCGATTGGGCGTCGACGTGCTGGTGGTGATCCCGTTCGAACGGGCGGTAGCCGATTTTCCGCGCGAGGATTTTGTGCACCGGTTCATGCGCGACACCTTGCACATGGCCGAGCTGCACGTCAGCAAGGCCTTTACCTTCGGCGCGGGTGGGCGAGGCAACGTCGAGTTTCTGCGCAGCGTCGCCGAGGACGAGGGATTCGAGCTGCTCATCGTCGAGTCGGTCGTGGCGGGCGGCCGGCCGGTGTCGTCCACGCGTATCCGCGACGCGCTCGCCGAAGGCAGGATCGAGGAGGCGAACGAACTTCTCGGCAGGCCGTTCGCGCTCGCAGGAGAGGTCGTGGCAGGCAAGGGCCGCGGTCGAGACCTGCAGGCCTGCACCGCCAACCTCGAGTTCGACGGACGCTTCCTGCCGGCTCGTGGCGTCTACGTCACGAGGGTGCGCCTGGGCGAGACAAACCACCCGGCAGTGACCAACATCGGCGTGCGCCCGACGTTCGACGCCGAAGAGAATGTCAACGTCGAGACGCACCTGCTCGACCGGAAGGGCGACCTTTACGGCGAATACATGGAGCTCTCGTTTCTCACGCGCCTGCGCGAAGAAATCCGCTTCGACGGGCCGGCTGAGCTGGCGGCACAGATTCGCGAGGACGTCGCCCGGGCTGCTGCCTATTTCTCATCGGCCGATTAGGCCGTGGGAGGGCCCCCGGCGGTGTCGGGCCCCGGTCGCGTGAGGCCGACGCAGCGAGACGTCAAGCCGCGTTCTTCGGGTCCGAACTCACTCCACAGGCTGCTATACTGCCCGCACTTCTTCGTGGGCTACGCGGCCTCTTTTTCGCCGCCAGCAATAGGGGATCATGCACAAGAAGCTGATCGGCCAGGAAGCTTCCCTGACACTGCCTTGCAGCATCGACGCCACGCCGTTGCTGCTCGGTTTTGTGGAGGAGCTGATGGAAGTGAGCGGCAGCGAAGCCGGCGAGCCCGAGCGGCTGGAGAGTGATCTCCGCGAGGCCTTGGCCGCGATTTGTCGCCAGGCCAACGGCGATGACGCCTCTCGGGTCGCGGCGACCTTCGAGATCCACGACAACAGCGTGGACGTGCGGCTGGCCTATGTGGGCCCGGACGCGAGCATCGACGAGCGGGTAGTCGTTGCTCACGAAGTCTGATCGCGCCCGATCGCGCCGGTTCGTCCGCCCGCCCGCGGGCGCTCGTCGATCCCCGTAGTGGACATGACCCTTCACTTTTACAACTCGTTGAGTCGCCGCATCGAGGCCTTCGAGCCCCTCGAGCCCGGCCGCGTCCGCCTCTATGCGTGTGGCCCGACGGTCTACGACTACGCTCACATCGGCAACTTCCGCTTCAACGTCTGGGTCGATCTGCTGCGCCGCGTGCTGGAGTGGGCCGGACACGAAGTGACCCTGGTGATGAATCTCACCGATGTCGACGACAAGACCATTGCCGGTGCCCTCGCGTCGGGAGAGAGCCTACGTGATTACACTTCCCGCTACACCGAGGCTTTCTTTGACGATCTGAAGACTCTCGGCATCGCGCCGGCAACCCATTACCCGCGGGCGACGGAGCACATCGACGAGATGGTCGTGCTGATCGAGCGCCTGATCGAGCGTGGCCTCGCCTACGAGCAGGACGGCTCGGTGTACTTCCGTGTCGCCGCGTTTCCGGAATACGGCAAGCTCTCGCGACTGGAGCCGGATCAGCTTCGTTCCACCGGTCGGGTCGAGGGGGACGCGTACGGCAAGGAAGACATTCGCGACTTCGCCCTGTGGAAGGCCGCCAAGGACGACGAGCCGGCCTGGGACACTTCGCTCGGAAAGGGGCGGCCCGGCTGGCACATCGAGTGCTCCGCCATGAGCATGAAGTATCTCGGCACCACCTTCGATATCCACGTGGGCGGGGTCGACCTGATGTTTCCCCATCACGAGAACGAGATCGCGCAGAGCGTCGGCGCCACCGGGGAACCGTTCGCCTGCACCTGGATGCACTGCGACCACCTGATTGTCGACGGCACCAAGATGAGCAAGTCGCTCGGCAATCAGTACACCCTGCGGGAACTGCTCGACGAAGGCCACGATCCGGCGGCCATCCGTTACTTGCTCGCATCGGTGAACTATCGGCGGCAGCTCAACTTCACGTTCGAAGCCTTGGCGCAGGCGAAGGCCGCGGTGACTCGTTTGCGCGAAACGGTGTTGCGGCTCGAGTCCACGGTCGATGAGCTGCCCGATGAGGGCGGCGGCGTCGCGTCCACAGCGCTGGCGGCTTCCACGCAGGGTTTTGCCGCCGCGCTGGCCGACGACCTCAACGTGAGCGGCGCGCTCGGGCACGTGTTCACGCTGGCAAAGGCGGCCAACGCCGCGCTCGACGGGGGCGAAATCTCTCGCGCGGAGGCGGGCGCCGTCCTCGGCTGGTTCCGCGAGGTCGATCACATCTGGGCGGTTCTCCCCGCGCGGGAGGCATTCATCGAGCGAAGCGTCGAGGTGGCCGGTCGAGCCCTCGAAGCCGTCGGCCCGCCGATCGACGAGTCCGACATCGAGCTGGTGGTTGCGCGCATGCGGGCGCGGGCGGAACGCGACTTCGCCGCGGCTGACGAGCTACGCGACCGTCTGCTGGCGCGAGGTATTGGCGTCGAAGATACGCCCAAGGGAGCTCGCTGGCGGGTCGACGGAAAGGGTTGACGGCCGGCAACCCCAAGTCCTCGGCGCATTGGAGGCGGGCCCTCCCGCGCCGACATTCGGCGACATCCGGAAAGCGCTCCCGCGTGACCGTCTCACGAGCATGTGAGTACGCCACCGAGAAGCTCGTCCCGCCAAGTCAGTTCACGCTGGCGTCATGCCTTCGGCCGGGCGGCGGAAGAGCACGCCGCACGTTTCCTGGAGCGGCAGGGCTGCGCCGTGATCGAGCGCCGCTTCGGGCGACGCGGCGGTGAGATCGACGTCGTGGTGGAGGACGGAGGGGTGATTGCCTTCGTCGAGGTCAAAGCGCGGCGCTCGGAAACTCACGGCGGGGCGATCGAGGCGGTCACCTGGCGCAAGAGGAGGCGGATCGTCGCCACCGCGCGTTGCTTTCTGGCGGAGCGGAAATGGCGAGGGCGACGATGCCGATTCGATGTCGTGGGCGTAAGCGTCCGGCAGGGGAGGGCGACGATAACGTGGGTGCGCGACGCGTTTCGCCCCTGAGGGTGGCCGACGGAACGATTCAGTCGGCCGCGGACTCCCGCCACAGCTTGGCCACTTCCTGCAAGGTGTTGAGATGGATCTGCACCGTGTCCTGCACGTTGTGCGCGTAGCCGCCGGCGAGCACCACGGCGACGGGGAGGTCGCGCTCGCGGCAAATCTGGCAAACGAGGCGGTCGCGAGCCATCAGGCCCTCGATGGTCAGGCCGAGTGACCCGAGCTGGTCGTCTCGGTAGGGGTCGGCGCCCGCCACGTAAAGGACCAGGTCGGGTCGGTGCTGGTCGAGCATGGGGATCAGGTTGGATTCGAGAAGATCGAGATAGGAGCGGTCGTCGATCCCCGGGGGCAGGCCGACGTCCACCGTGCTGGGCGGCTTGGGAAAGGGATACAGCGCTTCCTGGTGGATCGAGAACGTCGCGACGGTCGGGTCGGCGATGAAGATCGCCGCGGTGCCGTTGCCCTGATGCAGGTCGACGTCGATCACCGCCGCGCGCTCGATGAGGCCTTCCGTCTGCACCTGGCGGATAGCGCAGGCGGGATCGTTGAAGACACAGAACCCCTCGCCGTGGTCCGCGAACGCGTGATGGAATCCTCCGCCGATATGCAGGCCCGCCGATGTCTCCATCGCCGCCCTCGCCGCGAGTAGCGAGCCGCGCACACAACGCGTCGCCGCATCGAAGAGTGCCGGCGACCACGGCAACTCCATGCGCATCTGCTCCTCGGCCGACAGCGTGCTATCGCGACAGGCCTCGTAATAGCGCCGGGAGTGCACGCTGAGGATCTCTGCGGGGCCGGCCGGCTCCGGCTGGACGAACTGCTCCTCGCGGACGCCGAACTCGTCGACCAGCCGCTGCCGCAACATTGCGTACTTGGCCGTCGGGAAAACGTGCGGGCCGATATCGACCCGATAACTGGGCGAATACACGTAGGTGAGCACGAGCCGACCTCTGGACGGGGAATTCCTGCGCGAGTGTGGCAGTATATGACTGACGTTCCGCGAGAGCGAGCATCCCCGAGACCCGACGAGAGGGGCAATCGGGGCGGCTTGCCTGAGCGCGGTTCGCGCCGCTACCATGTCTCAACGCTGGGGCGGGAATAGCTCAGCTGGCAGAGCGCAACGTTGCCAACGTTGAGGTCGCGGGTTCGAATCCCGTTTCCCGCTCCATTTTTTTTATGCCCTCGCACCGATCCTCGACATCCTGGCGGCGTGGCCAAGTGGTAAGGCAGAGGTCTGCAAAACCTCCATCCCGAGTTCGAGTCTCGGCGCCGCCTCTTCTTTTCGCCCGACCGCAGCGTGTGTTTTCGTGGCTGCTCCTGGGCCTGATGTTGCTGGGAGGCGCTCCGCCGGGCGTCGCCGCCGGACCTCCGCGCGCCGACGCGTCTCCGATGAGACAACTCGGTGTCGAGCCTTGGCCCGTCGACTGGTTCACCGACCTGCCGGCTGACGACCTGACGGGCAAGTGGATCTTCGACGCCGCGAGCAGCGATCCGATGCTGGATGCGTGGGCGGACAGCGAGGTCTACTACGAGATCAATCAGCAAGCCGGGTCCATCATCATGGATTTCCGCGTTCCCGGCATGCAGTCGAACCAACAGATCTACCGGTGGGACAGCACCATCTCGCGGTTCGAGAGGTCTGGTCGTGAGGTGGAGGAGGCCGCGCGATGGGCGGACGCCGGGAGGATGCTCGAGATAGCCGGCCGCCACTGGGATCCCGCCACCCCGGAAGACCGGACCTACTATCGATTCACCTATGAAGTGGACGGCGACGTACTGACGTTCGTGCAGGAGTCGGACTCGGGGAGCACCGTGTGGCGCTTCCATCGGGAGCGCGGCGAGAAAGAGGCTCGAGTCGGAGCGGGACGCCGCTGA